>NZ_CP162414.1:1335653-1668371 GCF_040932005.1 Aestuariibius sp. HNIBRBA575 | reverse complement strand
TCGATCCGGTAAATCTGTTGCTCGTCAAAATGTAACGCCAAGGTTTCGTTCAATGCGCGTGCGGTTTCCAGATCACGCCCAAAGGGTTTTTCAACCACAATCCGGCTCTGAGCATCGGCGATTTTGTGCAGATGCAAACGTTCCGCCAGATCGCCAAATAGGCCCGGCCCGACCGAGAAATAGAAGGCGCGAATAACGTCAGGTTTCATCAAACCGGCCAGATCGGCCCAGCCGTCAGTGCCGCGCGCGTCAACCTGCACATAATGCAGCTGCTTTAAGAACCGGCTCAGGCATTCGGTATCTTTGGCTTCTGCACCACCAAATTCAGTGATGGCGCCCGCAACCATGTCACGATATTCTGCGTCATCCAAATTGGATCGCGCAGCGCCAATTATCCGAGCGTTTTCAGGCATTTGCCCGCCAAGGAAACGGCGGAATAAACCCGGCAAAATCTTGCGTCTTGCCAAATCCCCTGTGCCGCCAAAAATGACCAGATCAAAACATTCGACCGGAATGATACGTGATACCATTGGGGTTCTCCTGTGGCTTTCGCGGCGTTCGAGTGACGTTAGCGCTAACGAAGCCTTCCTAATGAACATAGAAACCAAAGTCTAGCAGCGAGTTGGCCAAAAGAATGTACTAATTTATTAGGCGTCCAATTCCGCATCCCAATACAGAAAATCCATCCAGCTTTCATGTAGGAAATTTGGTGGAAATTTACGACCCGTGTTTCGCAGAACCTCAGCAGTGGGTTGGCGGGGTGGTTTTTGCAAACTCATACCGCAATGACGCAAACTTTGGGATCCTTTGCGTAGATTGCACCGTGAACAAGCCGCCACGACATTTTCCCAAGACGTCACGCCACCGCGCGCGCGCGGCACCACATGATCAAAGGTTAAATCCCCACGCGCACCGCAATATTGGCAGCAAAATTCGTCCCTTAGAAACAAATTAAAGCGCGTGAAGGCCACGCGCTTTTGAGGTTTTACATAATCCTTCAGAACAACAACGGAGGGAATTTTAAGCTCTGTTGATGGCGAATGAACCACTTCTTCATATTCAGCGACGATATCCACACGATCCAACCACGCCGCTTTTATTGCCTCTTGCCAAGGCCATAGGGATAGCGGGTAGTAGGATAATGGGCGATAATCTGCATTGAGAACAAGGGCTGGAAACTTCTTTAACCCGCCGGATTCCCTGACAAAATGGGATCGGAAATCGGTATTATTTGTTACATGACCCATCGCAATTGCATCCCTGCCCTGTCTACCATCCGGCATCAGAGCGGGAGCCCCGCCCCTGCCATATATTGACTATATCGCGCGATTATCGCCTGACAACCCCTACATATAGTCTGCACAAACATAGAATTAGGGACAATTCGTAACCTTGGTATGACAATGCCATCAATATTCCGCACTTGCCCAAATCACGACGGCCTGACACATATTCGGCATGAGCAAATTAATCATGTTTAACAAACCATTCGATGTTCTTTCACAATTCACCGATAAAGGGACCGAAAACGGGCCTCGGCGGACATTGTCGGATTTTATCGATGTCAAAGGTGTCTATCCGGCTGGGCGCTTGGATCGAGACAGCGAAGGCCTGATGCTGTTGACCGATGACGGGCGATTGCAGGCAAAAATTTCAAATCCAAAACACAAGATGCCCAAAACCTATTGGGCCCAAGTGGAAGGCATTCCTGACGCGGAGGCCATTCGAAAACTACAACAAGGTGTGACGCTAAAAGACGGGATCACCCTGCCCGCACGGGCACAGATCATTGATGAACCAGTCCATTTATGGCCCCGCACCCCGCCCATTCGGGTGCGTAAATCGATCCCAGACACTTGGATCGCACTGACGTTGCGGGAAGGGCGAAATCGACAGGTGCGCCGAATGACGGCCGCCGTTGGGCATCCCACATTGCGGTTAATCCGCGCACAAATCGGCGCGTGGCGGCTAGATGATTTACCTGTGGGTCAATGGTCTGAAATAAAAGAGTGACATCAGCGTCTTACCCTTTTTGATGTATGATCAATTGGGCACGTCCAGATCGTTTCGCATGATACATGGCCGCATCCGCGCGTCGCAAAATACTCTTTGGGCTGTCCCCGGTTTTAGGTCGACAGGCACCGACCGAAACGGTCACTTTTAACCGATGCTGCGGGTCTAATTCAGTCAAATTCACATGTTCAGGATGATCACGGATGTGCAAATGCGTGCCTTGGGCAATGCGCTCTCCGATTTGGATGGCGGTTTCTTTGCTGACCTGCGACAAAATAACGGCGAATTCTTCGCCCCCCATTCTGGCCACAACATCCTCTGATCTAACAATATTTCGCAACTCATCCGCCAGATGAGACAAGCAGATATCGCCCACATCATGACCGAATGTGTCATTGATCCGCTTAAAATGATCCACATCCAGCATCATCACATAATCGGCGGTGTTCTGATCCTGTCGATCGCTGAGTTCCTGCATAAAGGCGCGCCTATTCGGCAACCCTGTCAACATATCCGTGGTCGCCAAAACAGCCAGTTTATCCTGCAATGATTTCAGGTGCTGCAACCCCCATTGCGCCACAAAAACATAGGGAATTCCGATCACCAGCGCTTCGATAATTTGGCGCGTGACCTCAACCTCGGCAATGCCAAACAAGGCCGCCCGGATACCAAGGCTGGCCAAACATATCGACACCAAAAGCACAGCAAAGCTAACCCACCAATGCAGCCAGGACGATGGGGTAACAATTGCGATCAGACGTTCCATGCGTCCCTCACGTTTGAACTTTGTTACAGGTTAAGGAACAGGTCTGAACAATATGCTAATCAGCTATACCCCAACCGTTCGCGCATAAACGCTAAGGCCACGGATAATCCATCTGGGGCGATCCCATGGGCGGTGCCGTTCATGACATGTGCGTAAACTTCTTTCCATCCCGCCTGTTGAAGCGCCTCTGCCGCTTGGGGCAAGGATTGGGGTGGCACAACATCGTCCTGATCGCCGTGGATCAACAAAACCGGCGGGCGACAGACCACTTCGTCTTCTAGCAAATCAGGTTCCAACAAACGCCCCGAAAAGGCACAAATCCCAGCAACTGGATCCTCACGACGGGGGGCGACATGCAGCGCCATCATCGTGCCTTGGGAAAACCCAAACAACATCACCTGTTCGGGCAACATGTCTTCGTCGACCATCACACCGTCCAGAAATGCGTTTAGGTCGGCTTCGGCGCGAAACATGCCTTCCCGGCTTTCTTCTTCGGATGAGCCATCAATCCATGGGATCGGAAACCATTGAAACCCACCGGGCACCCCGGCGCAAAGTTCGGGCGCATCCGGCGCGATAAACATCGTATCAGGCAAATGTTCGCCCAAAGGGTCCGCCAATCCCAACAGATCAGCGCTATTAGCCCCATATCCGTGCAAAAAAATCACAACTGACCGGGTTTCCCCTGATTGGGCCTCTTTACGATTAGCGTTCAAACTGCGCGTCATGTGATCCCTTCCCGCTGCTTTTGATGTTTGTAGTAGGCCCACAGCAACCGTGCTGCAACCGATCTATAGGGAGACCAGGCCGTTGCCATGTGGCGCATTTGTTTTTCGTTTGGGCGTTCGGGCAGCGCAAACAGCATTTTCGCCCCTTCCTGCAATGCTAAATCCCCAGCGGCAAAGATATCCGCGCGACCCAAGGAAAACTTTGCGTAGATTTCGGCGGTCCAGGTGCCGATGCCAGTGACGGATGTCAATGTTTTGATCACGTCACGCGATTCTTGGTTCGGGAACGCCGCATAATCCAACTGCGCATCGGCCAAAGCTTTGGCGTATTTGATCTTTTGTCGGCTCAATCCGCAGTTTCGCAGATTGTCTTCGTCCGCTTTGCGCATTTCTGCCTCATCGGTCAGACCCGATTTGATCAACCTGTCCCAAATGGCATTGGCTGACGCAACCGAAACCTGCTGGCCCATGATCGCCTGAAGCAAGGATGCAAACCCTTGCGGTTTCAAACGCAAAGGAAGCGGCGCAAGCAATTGATAGGGTTGCAAAAACTTTGGTTCCACCTGAACAAGTTCATGGGCTGCTTTTTCGATGCAATCGGGTGAAACAATCACAGATTCATTCATAGGGACGTGATCCAATCCACAGCCTGCTGCGCCGTTTCAACCTTATGCGCATCGGGCGTTTTGGGCCGATCAATCATAATCACCTTGATCCCTAAAGCGCGTGCTGCGACCAGTTTTGACGCACTGGCCTGCCCACCGGCATTTTTGACCACCAGAACGCTAACCTTCAACCGTTTGAACAGGCGCATCTCTTCTTCTATGCTAAATGGCGGGCGGCCAATGACAAAATTCCCGTTTTCAAAGGGAAAATCCGTACCCGGGGGATCAATTTGGCGACAAAAAATCCGACATTTGTTCAAAGCCGCAAAGCGATCTAAATGCTGGCGCCCCGTTGCCAGAAACACAATATCGTCGGGTGAAACCAGATGCTGCGCTTGTGTTTCGCAAGCGATATGATGCCAATCATCGCCTTTATCCGACATCCATTTCTGCCTTAACAACAGCGCATATGGCATTGATATATCGTGACATATTCGATGCGTTCTGTCGGTAATGTTATGGGCAAAGGGATGCGTTGCATCCAACACCGCATGAATGTTTTGCGACGAAATAAACTGTTTAAACCCATCAGCGCCGCCAAACCCCCCGATTTGAACCGGAATTGGCAATGATTTGGGATGGCGTGTGGCCCCGGATAGGGTGGCAATGGCTGAAATGTTTTGCTGATGCAGCTTTTGGGCGACTTGGCGGGCCTCGGCGGTTCCGGCCAGCAACAAAACAGTCATTTACACATCACCCGCGCGCGACAGGATATTTCCTTTGCGATCAATGACCACAATATCGGCGCGCGTTCCGCAATCTTTCAACAGCTGTTCAACCTGGATCAACGCCTTTTGCGCAACAATATCAGCAAACATTCTACCTTTGTTTTCATAAACTTGTAGGGCGGTGTTCATGTCAGACATGCGCGCATCCCCCAGCCATTGTGCAATCTGGCCAAAATCAACTTGTGATCGCCCAGAATGAAGATCAATGGCACCCTGCGACAGTTTGCATATTTTGCCGATCCCACCGCCAATTGTGACCCGTTTTACGGGATGTTTTCTAAGGTATTTAAGCAACCCGCCGGCAAAATCCCCCATATCCAACATCGCCTGTTCTGGCAGGTTATATAGCGATTGAACCACCCGTTCAGACGTCGCCCCCGTGCATCCTGCCACATGGTCCAGACCCTCGGCGCGCGCCACATCCACCCCACGATGAATCGACGCGATCCAAGCCGCGCAACTAAAGGGTCGCACGATCCCGGTTGTCCCAAGAATGGACAGCCCCCCCACAATGCCCAACCGGGGATTCCATGTTTTTTCAGCAAGTTGCGCGCCGTTTTGAACAGAAATTGTAATTTTGATATCCGGGGTTTTACCAAATTCGCTGGCCAATGCAGCCACGACTTCGTCCATCATCGCACGTGGCACCGGGTTGATCGCGGCCTCGCCAACGGCGATTGGCAACCCGGGTTTCGTGACAATTCCAACGCCGGTGCCCGCTGCAAAAACGACCGCACCGTCAGAAGGTTCAACCCGAGCAGAGATCAAGGCCCCATGCGTGACATCCGGGTCGTCCCCGGCGTCTTTGATGATCGCCGCCTCTGCCCAATCCACCCCAGAACCGGTTGTGGCCAATGTGAAAACCGGCGTTTCACCGCGCGGCAATGTAATCTGAACGTCATCCGTCCAAACATCCCCCCACAGCTTAGTCAACGCGGCCTTTGTGGCCGCCGTCGCACAGGCGCCGGTGGTCCATCCACGGCGCAAGGGGCGGTTTGGGTCGGATTTCTGCGCGTTGCTCATGATTTGGGACTATAACAATACTGGTCAGGACGCCAATCTGTGATTTCACGTCGTTTGTTGTCTTTCCCCCGCCCGCGACGCAGGTCATAAAGACCCCATGACTGACTCTTTGCCTGAATATGATTGGCCCCAATTGCAACCTGGATGGGTTTGGCTGTGTGGGGCGGGACCCGGTGATCCGGGATTGCTGACATTACATGCGCTAAATGCCCTGCGGCAGGCGGATGTGGTGATTTATGACGCATTGGTCCAAGAGGGAATTCTGGATTGGGCCCCTCAGGCAGAGCATGTCTATGCAGGTAAACGAGGTGGCAAACCCTCTGCTAAACAGCGGGATATTTCGCTGAAACTGGTTGATCTGGCCCAAGCAGGCAAGAAAGTTCTGCGCCTCAAAGGCGGCGATCCCTTTGTGTTTGGTCGTGGCGGCGAAGAGGCGCAAACGCTGATCCAACACGATGTGCCCGTGCGCATAATTCCCGGCATCAGCGCCGGTATTGGCGGATTGGCCTATGCGGGCATTCCAGTGACCCACCGCGATGTGAACCAATCCGTTACCTTTGTGACGGGTCATGATCAGACCGGGGATGCACCGTCGTCCTTGGATTGGGATGGGATCGCCCGCGGATCCCAAGTGATCGTCATCTATATGGGCATGAAACATATCGCGCGCATTTCAGCTGACCTGATAAAGGCCGGGCGCGGCCAAGATGAACCCGTCGCTGTGGTTGCCAATGCGACCACAGATGACCAGCAAGTGCTTGAAACAACGTTGGGAAATGTCGTTTCCGACCTGCAAGGATCAGAGCTTGAACCGCCTGCGATCATCTGTGTGGGACGGTCCGTTCAAATGCGGCAAGTGCTGGATTGGCAAGGACAGCTAAACGGAATTGCACCGCGCAATCTGGATCCGTTGGGGCGCGGGAAACCCGCCGAAAACGGCTAGGTTGGGCACAAAATGCGGGGCCTCATTTTTTCTGCGCCCGGGTCTGGATCCGGTAAAACCACAATCACGTTGGGGGTTTTGCGTGCGTTAACACGACGCGGAACGGCTGTGCGTGCCGCCAAATCAGGGCCAGATTACATCGATCCGCGGTTTCATGAGGCGGCCTGTGGCAATGCATGTGTCAATCTTGATGCATGGGCGATGAAAAAACAACGCATCCGGGCCTTGGCGCAGTCTGAAATCCCGTTGATCATCGAAGGCGCGATGGGGCTGTTTGATGGTGCCCCCCCGGATGGGGATGGCGCCACCGCAGATTTGGCCCGTATTTTGGGATTGCCGGTGGTATTGATCGTGGATGCATCGCATATGGCCCAATCCATTGCGGCGGTGGTGCGTGGATTTTCGGATCATGATCCCGAAACCCGTGTCATGGGCGTGATCCTGAACAAAGTCGGATCATCGCGCCACGAACGCATGTTACGCCGCGCGCTCACTCCATTGGGATTGCCCATTTTGGGCGCTGTTTATCGCACACAGTCGATCACCATGCCGTCGCGTCATCTGGGTCTGGTGCAAGCCGCCGAAAACCCGGATTTAAACGCCTTTTTGGATCATGCGGCCGATGTGGTCGAAGCTGCGATCGATCTAGATCAGCTTTGTGAACTGATGCGCCCCTTGCCCGTCGCACCTGTGTCAAAAAAAATGCCCCCCCCAGCACAGAACATCGCCATCGCACATGATGCAGCATTTGCATTCAGCTATCCCCATATTCTGGGCGATTGGCGGCAATCTGGCGCCAGTTTGATCCTCTTTTCCCCGCTAAATAATGAACCGGTTCCTGATTGTGATTTTGTGTTTTTGCCGGGGGGCTATCCTGAATTGCACGCTGCCCAATTGGCACAGGCAGATCGGTTTTTGTCTAGCTTAATAAACGCCGCGCAACATTCTGATATTTATGGGGAATGTGGGGGGTATATGGTGTTGGGCAACTCGATTACGGACGCCGATGGTAACCGACATAACATGGCCGGTCTGCTGAATTTAGACACCAGCTTTGCCAGCCGAAAACTGCATCTTGGATATCGGTCATTGACGCCTTTGGGGGGCGTGTTTTCGCAGCCATTGAACGGGCATGAATTTCATTATTCGACCGAACTTTTTGCGCAGGGCGATCCTTTGTTCAAATCCAAAGACGCTGAAGGTCAAAGCCTACCCGATATGGGACTGATTTCTGGGCGTGTTTCAGGGTCATATGCACATGTGATTGATGTGGCTTAACGCGCATTAAGTCATCGCTTGAACTTTGCTGACAGCAGCGTTACCGAATATCTCATGCACACAGTGAATGATAAAATCGCCCGGCGTAACGTCTTTTTCCTTGTCGCCGCTCAGGCGTTGCTGGGCGCGCAAATGCCCATGATTTTTGTTGTCGGGGGATTGGCCGGGGGCATGTTGGCGTCAAATGCCTGTTTTGCCACGCTACCGATTTCGTTGATTGTGTTCGGGTCCATGACAACCGCGCCATGGCTGTCGCCTTTGATGCAAAAACGGGGGCGGAAATTTGGGTTTTTCCTGGGCGCATTGGCGGGGGCCTGTGGCGCTGGTTTGGCGGCCTTTGCGCTTTATATTGGGTCATTTCCGTTGATGTTGGTCGGGTCCTATTTCACAGGTATCTATATGTCTGCGCAGGGTTTTTACCGGTTTGCAGCCACGGATGTCGCATCAGCTGACTATCAACCCAAAGCGATTTCTTATGTGATGGCGGGCGGTTTGTTATCCGCCCTGATCGGTCCCCAACTAAACAAAGAAGTGCAGATGGCCTTTGTTGTACCATTTCTGGGCACCTACCTGACCATTATTGCGATCAATTTGGTGGGGATGTTGCTGTTTTTGGGTCTGAGACTGCCCAAGCCTGACGCAAATGCGGCGGCAACAAACACCATGCCCGCACGCAGCAAACGTGATCTGCTGCGCGATCCCAAAATCATCGTCGCGATGATCGTTGGAATGGTGTCTTATGCCTTGATGAATTTGGTGATGACGTCCACGCCATTGGCCGTTGTTGGATGCGGATTTGGCGAAGATCTGGCCAACGACATAGTGTCAGCACATGTTTTGGCGATGTATGTTCCCAGCTTTTTCACCGGCCATTTGATTGCACGATTTGGAACGACCAAAATCATGTCCGCAGGGTTGGCCATTTTGGCGTCAGCGGGATGTGTGGCGTTGATGGGTGTGGAATTGATCAATTTCTTTGTTGCATTGATCCTACTGGGGATCGGTTGGAACTTTGGCTTTATCGGGGCCACCACATTGTTGGCCTCCGCGCACCAACCGGGGGAACGTGGCGTGGTTCAGGGGCTCAACGACATGATCGTGTTTGGTTGCGTGACCATGGCGTCGCTGGCGTCGGGTGGCTTAATGAATTGTTCGGGCGGGTCCGCCGTGGATGGTTGGTCGGCGGTGAACCTTGCGATGACACCGTTTTTGGCATTGGCCGGGGGCGCGCTGATCTGGCTGGTGATGAAGCCACGTTCGGTGCGATAATCATAACGCATCCCGGTTCTGACCGGGTGTGATTGATCATCTTATTCAACAAAAATAGGGTGTTAAAGCGTCGTAACGTCGTGGTTATATAGCCAGCCAAGCCGATTAAGCCAGGCTTTGGGGGCGACGGCGCCGATCCCTTTGAGAACAGCAAACGAAGCCCTGCGCCGCGCCCCGGTCAGGTGGTAATTCACCGCGTTTTTGTTGGCGGCCTCAATCGCGCGTTCCACCCGCGCATGGCGCAATTGCTGATATTGCGGCAAGCTTTTGTCCAGCGGGCCACGGTTGCAACACGCCGCCAAAACAAAGGCATCTTCGATGGCGAGGTTCGCGCCCTGCGCCATAAACGGCAATGTGGGATGGGCCGCATCACCCAGAATAGCGGTGCGCGTGCCAAACCAGGTCGGCGCAACCGGATGACGGAACAGCCCCCATTCATGAACGGTTTCCACCCGGTTCAACAGGCCCAAAACCCGCGGGCTAAACCCGGCAAAGGCGTTGCGAAGTGTGGATGGATCAGCGGGATGGTTCCACCCATCCGCGGCCCATTCACGACGTTCCTGAACGGCGACAATATTTAAACGCCCGCCTCGCAGCGGATAGGTCACCACATGGCGCCTCGGTGCCATCCAAAGTCGGGCAATGGGGGGATGATCTGGGGCATCTATGATCGCACGCCACGCGACTTGGCCGGTGAAAAACGGATCATCGGCACCATTCAACAGGGATCGCATTTGCGAATGCAGCCCATCTGCGCCGACGGTTAGATCAGGGTTTTGTGTTTCACCGTTCACGTCAAACGCGCCGCTTTTTGACACGTTTTCAATGCGATAACCGGTTTTGATCGCCACACCTTCGCTGAAACAGGCCTCTGCCAGCAGATCAATCAGATCAGCGCGGTGGAAAAACCGATAAGGGGGACCGTCCAAATTGGACAGATCAAACCGCGTCACCATGCGCCCCGACAATGCATCCATCGGTTCCACAGCTCGCGCAGGAATCCCCATACGGTCTGACACTTCTGCCAGACCCAGCGCGTCCAAAACCCGCGCGCCGTTTGGGGTGATTTGCAATCCCGCCCCCACTTCTGTGATGGCGGGCGCTTGTTCATAGACGGTGACGTCAGCGCCAGTTCGGACAAAGGCAAGGGCGGCCGTCAGGCCACCAATACCGCCTCCGATAATTGCGATCTTGCGACCGCGATTGGCGCTTTGTGCCGCCATCAATCGTCCCGATGCACCTTTTCACGTCGTTCATGGCGTTCCTGAGCTTCCAGGCTCATGGTTGCAATCGGACGTGCATCCAGACGTTTGAGCGAAATCGGCTCGCCGGTCATTTCGCAATAGCCGTATTCGCCTTCGTCGATCCGGCGCAGGGCCGCATCGATTTTTGACACCAGTTTTCGTTGCCGATCACGTGTGCGCAATTCAAGCGCCCGATCGGTTTCTTCGCTGGCCCGGTCGGCAACGTCCGGAATATTGCGTGTCTGATCTTTCATACCCGTGATCGTATCACGGCTATCTACTGAAATTTCCGCTTTCCACGAAAGTAGCTTGCGGCGGAAATACTCCGTCTGACGATCGTTCATAAACGGTTCGTCTTCGGCAGGACGATAATCGTCCGGGAGGAAAACCTCAGCTTTCATGTCTGCTCCCTAAAATTACAGGTGCCAAAAGCTGGTGCAATACGGCGCCAATCCTTCGGCAGACCTCCTTGATGTGGGCGTAGTACGCCCCTTTGGGCGGGGTGTCACCCCCCGATTTGATCAATCTTTCTCACGTTGTACCTGAGGATCAGGATGATAATGTCCCAATCTAAACGAAATCTTACAAGCTACGGGCAAATCATGCAGTTTTCCGGCACTCAGAGTTACGTTGCGACAGATGATCTAAAAATCGCGGTGAATGCCGCTGTGACATTGGAACGTCCCCTATTGGTCAAAGGGGAGCCGGGCACAGGCAAAACCGAACTGGCCCGTCAGGTGGCACAGGCGCTGGAATTGCCGATGTATGAATGGAACATCAAATCCACCACCCGCGCCCAGCAAGGTCTATATGAATATGACGCCGTCAGCCGGTTGCGCGACAGCCAATTGGGCGAAGAGCGTGTGCATGACGTGGCCAATTACATCAAAAAAGGCAAGCTTTGGCAGGCTTTTGAGGCCGAGCAGAAAGTGGTTTTGTTGATTGATGAGATCGACAAAGCTGACATCGAATTCCCCAACGATCTGCTGCAAGAGTTGGATAAAATGGAATTCCACGTGTATGAGACCGGTGAAACGGTGCGCGCCAAAGTGCGGCCCATTGTGATCATCACATCCAATAATGAAAAAGAATTGCCCGATGCGTTTTTGCGGCGTTGTTTTTTCCATTACATTCAGTTTCCAAATGCTGACACGATGCGTCAAATCGTCGAAATGCATCATCCGGGGATTAAATCGGACCTGCTGACCACCGCATTAACCCAGTTTTACGAATTGCGCGAAACACCGGGGCTAAAGAAAAAACCATCCACATCCGAGGTGCTGGATTGGTTGAAATTGCTATTGGCAGAAGATTTAGATACTGCGGATTTAAAACGCGATGGGGCCAATGCATTGCCCAAATTACACGGCGCGTTGCTGAAAAATGAACAGGACGTGCATCTGTTTGAACGACTGGCCTTTATGGCGCGTGGCGGGCGTTAATCACGCGCGCCCTTGACATCTTTGCCTTTGACTGCCACATGACTGCCAACGGGATCGCGCCCCGGCCGCTTGCTGGCATGTCCAAGGTGAAGCGCGTGATGAATATCTGACCGACTTCAGTAATATGCAGTCTGTCGGCAATGCAAGCCCCGACCAAACCCGACTGCATCTGACCTGAAAGTGGACCCAGATGTCTAATTCTATTCCCTCTATTGAGGATCTAAAAACCCAAGCTGCGCGACTTCGATCGACGCGGATTGAAACCGGTTGTCCAACCACCCATTCCCAATCGCTTGAATTGATTGCGAAATCCTATGGATTGCGGGATTGGAACACATTGCGTGCCAAGGCCGCGCAAACGGATCATACCCCCGGATACAAACCCGGCCAACGCCTGCGTGGTCTGTATTTGGGCCATGCTTTTGAAGGGACGGTTTTATATGCCGATCCCCTGCCCGGTCACAAACATCGCCTGACGATCAAATTTGATACGGCGATTGATGTGGTGACATCGCAGCATTTTTCCTCGTTTCGCCGCCGGATCACCAAAGTTGTGTCCAAGCAAGGCCGTACGTTGGAAAAAACCTCTGATGGGCAACCGCACCTGATCCTAACCCTTTAATTTACTTTTCGCAGACCTATGTCGCGGGACCATTCCAATGATCCGTTGGAATGCCGTTCCGTGACGTCTGCGCCTGTTTTGGAACATAAAATGACAAATGCTTATCTGACGGCGCCATTGGGGCGCACATTTCTAAAAACCGCCGCGCCCATTGTGTTGATCATGCTGGTCAATGGGCTGTTTAACGTCGTGGACGCGTATTTTCTGGGACAATTTACTGGACCGGATGCAGTGGTTGCCGTGACCTTGGTGTTTCCTTTGTTCATGATGATCATCGCCTTATCAACCTTGGTGTCAGGCGGATTTTCATCGGTTTTTGCCCGTGCGCATGGGGCTGGTCAGGACACCGCTGACATTTTGACATCCGCGTGCAGGACGGCATTGGGCGTTTGTCTGGTGCTGATCGCTGGGTTCGTGATTTGGGGGCGTGGTCTGACTTATTGGATCGCAAACGAAGCCCAGATTTTAGCGGATATGGGGCATCTATATTTGTCTGTGCTGATTTGGGGGGCGCCGTTGGGCTTTGCGCTTGGACTTGGCATTGACACGTTGCGCGCAACGGGGCGGCTGCGGTTGATGACCTTTGTGACGCTCAGTTCGGCATTGTTGAACATTCTGTTTGATTGGGTGCTGATCGTCGGGCTGGATTGGGGGGTGTTTGGATCGGCGATGGGCACATTGCTGGCGCAGGCCTGTGCGTTTTGCCTGATCCTGTTCACCTGGTCGATGCCCGTACCGCGCCTGTTTTCGCGTTTAACCACATCCCATAGCCAGCAAATCATTGCATTGGGGCTGCCTCAAAGTCTCGGATATGTGGGGCTTAGCCTTGGATCGGCCGTGACATTATATGCGCTGCAAATCTGGCAAACAGCTGATTACGAAACCTATAGCGGAGCCTTTGGGTTGCTGACCCGATTGATGACCTTTGTGTTTTTACCTTTGCTGGGCCTGTCGATGGCGTTTCAAACCCTGATCAGCAACAATTACGGCGCTGGATTAACCTTGCGTGTTCAATCATGCCTGCGGATCGGCATCATCGCAGCCTTTGTCTATATGGGCACGATGCAAGTGCTGTTTTTGGCCTTTGCCCCCGTATTGGGCGCTGTTTTTGTATCGGATCAGGCCATGATCGACACATTAGCGCATATCATCTGGATCAATTCGTGGTCGATGGTTCTGTTTGGACCCTTGTTGATGATCGGGACCTATTACATGGCGATCGGGGATGCGGCGCGCGCTGGATTGTTGATGTTGTCACGCACGTATCTGTTTTCGATCCCCTTAACATTGGCCCTGCCATTTGTGTTTGGGGGCGATGGGATCTGGTTGGCTGGGGTGCTGGCCGAGCTTCTTGTCGCGATTGTGACAATTGTTGTCTTGATCCAAACAAAACCCATTGGTTGGGAACGGGCAAATATTCCCACTTGAAATCATGTGACTTCGACCACCCTGCTAAAATGGGCCACCCTCAATCAATATATTGGGGGTGGCCGCATTTAGGGCACAAATAGGCTGGGGCATTTGCGCCACGCCTTTTATCTAATCCCGCAACTTCAACAACTTAGACTGCACAAATCAGCGTTAATTCTGCTTAATACCTTTGTCGCGACTTTGCCTAAATCCGGGCAAAACGCGGCCTCACTCCTCTGGCAGGTTTGGAGTGAGCTATAAGGAGCAGACTTTGACCAAGGCAAAAATGCCGGTTGAAATTCGCCCATTAAGCGTCCTCGATAAGGCGCAGTGGCAGGATTTGTGGACGGCCTATTTGGGTTTCTACGGCACCAATGTGTCCGCAGAAATCTATGAAACGACTTTTGATCGCCTATTGGGCGATGACCCGCGGGATTTTTCCTGTCTGGTGGCAGTGGCGAATGACCAATTGGTTGGTCTGACGCATTACCTGTTTCATCGACATGCATGGAAAACCGAAGATGTCTGTTATTTGCAGGATCTATATGCAACGCCTGAAACGCGTGGCACCGGGGTTGGACGTGCATTGATCGAAGCGGTGTACGCCGCCGCAGATCAACACGGAACGTCGTCCGTCTATTGGTTAACACAGTCTGATAATACAAACGCCCGGCAGCTCTATGACCGGATTGGCGAACTTACGCCGTTCCTTAAATATCAGAGGGCTGCTACATGAGATCACTTGTTGCCAAACGCATCGCTGCGATTGCGTTATCGTTCCTAACATCCTGTGCCCCGGTCCCTCAGGATCCGCCCCCCGCACGGGCACTGGGATTAAACACCGCCCTTCCACCGATGCGCACCTTTGCGCCGCAACATGTGTCAGGCCCATCCCGCGCCAATTCAGAAATCATGGAAGATTTCCTTGATCTGACCTTCCGTATGGAAAGTGGCCGGTTGATCCCCCGCATGACCCGGTTTGAAGCCCCTGTTTCTGTGCGGGTTGTCGGTGAAATCCCACCTCATATGATTGACGATCTGCGCGCTTTGCTTCAGCGGCTGCGCAATGAGGCCGGCATTGATATTTTCCTGACCGGTGCAGATACGGCCAGCATCACTATTCAGGCGATCCCGTCTGAAACGTTGCAACGGGCTGTGCCACGTGCCGCATGTTTTGTGGTGCCCCGCATTTCCAGCTGGGACGAATTCCTGACCGCACGCCGCACCCCGCAGGTAGACTGGGCCACCCTGTCACGTCGGGATCGCGCTGCGATTTTTGTACCATCTGATGTCGCCCCCCAAGAAATCCGTGACTGTATGCACGAAGAATTGGCACAGGCGCTTGGACCGCTAAATGATCTGTATCGTTTGCCGGATTCTGTGTTCAATGATGACAACATTCACGCCGTTCTAACCCCGTTTGATATGACCATTTTGCGGGCCTATTATGCGCCGGAATTGCAAAATGGCATGACCCAAGGCGAAGTTGCCGCGCGTTTGCCAGCCTTGTTGGCCCGCCTGAACCCCGCAGGTCAAAGCCGGTCCGGCATTCCGTTGAATGACACCACCCGCGACTGGATCGAAAGCATGGAAACCGCGCTGTCCAGTGGTCCATCGCAAATGGCCCGTCGCACAGCCGCGGAACGCGCTGTGATGTTGGCCAATAATTTCAACTGGGACGGCACGCGCCGAGGGTTTGCCCATTACGCCCATGGTCGCCTGCAGGTCGGCACCGCGCCAAACCGCGCCTATGCGTCATTCCAAGCCGCTGATGCCGCCTATGCCAGCAGCGACAACACCCGCATTCACCGTGCCCATGTGGCCGTGCAATTGGCCGCCTTTGCCCTATCCGAAGGCGACGCCGCAGAGGTGCTTCGGCTTGTTGGCTATGCCATTCCACAGGCAGCCCAGCACGAAAACGCGGCCCTTTTGGCGACCTTGATGATGTTTCAGGCCGAAGCACTTGAAATTGAGGGTCGTTTTTCAGAAGCCCAAGCCGTGCGTCTGGACAGTTTGGGCTGGGCGCGATACGGGTTTGGCGACGAACGTAATGTACGGGCCCGCCAGCGTGAAATCGCAGCTCTGAGGCCCTGGCTAAGAGGATAAACCTATGATTTTCCCCCTGGGCGGCCTGATAATCGGAGCAATCTTGGGGGCATTTCAGGCCCGGCGCAAAGGCGGCAAAACCGCTGATATGGTGCAATGGGCCTTGGTCGGCGCAATCATTTTAGGGATCATTGGAATGTTTGCATTGGTCCTGATTGACCGGTCCTATCGCTGATGTTTTTCCCGTTCTTCGAATCCCTTCGAAGTGGCGGCGTGCCGGTTTCTTTGCGCGAATATCTGACCTTTTTGACCGGCATGCGGGCCGGTCTGGTCACCTATGACATCGAAGCGTTCTACTATCTGGCCCGCACATCAATGGTCAAAGATGAACGCAATCTCGATAAATTCGACCGCGCTTTTTCCCATTCCTTTCAGGGGCTTGAACAGATCAGCGCCGCGGATGTGATGAATGCTGTCGATCTGCCAGAAGACTGGCTGCGTAAAATGGCCGAAAAACATATGACCCCCGAAGAACGCGCCGAAATCGAAGCGTTGGGCGGGTTTGACAAGCTGATGGAAACGCTCAAACAGCGGCTTGAGGAACAAAAAGGCCGCCATCAAGGGGGCAATAAATGGGTGGGCACAGCGGGCACGTCGCCCTTTGGTGCCTATGGCTATAACCCCGAAGGTGTGCGTATCGGCCAAGCCGAAAGCCGCCATCAACGTGCCGTGAAAGTCTGGGACAAACGCGAATTTCGCAATCTGGATGACAGTGTTGAACTGGGCACGCGCAACATCAAAGTTGCCTTGAAACGCCTGCGCAATTGGGCCCGTGACGGGGCCCATGACGAACTGGATCTGGACGGCACCATTCAGGCCACGGCCGAACATGGCTATCTGGACGTGAAAACCCGCCCCGAACGGCGCAATGCAGTCAAAGTGATCCTGTTTCTGGATGTGGGCGGGTCCATGGACCCCCATATCAAAGTGGTCGAAGAGCTGTTTTCTGCCGCCCGTGCAGAATTCAAACATCTGGAATATTATTATTTCCACAACTGCCTTTACGAAGGCGTGTGGCGCGACAATGCCCGCCGCTGGGACGCGCAGACCTCCACTTGGGATGTGCTGAACACCTATGGGCCGGATTACAAATGCATCTTTGTTGGGGACGCGTCCATGTCCCCCTACGAAGTGGCCCATCCCGGCGGCGCAAATGAACATTGGAACGAAGAGGCCGGCCAAACGTGGCTGGAACGGGCGCGGGATCAATGGCCCCAGCACATGTGGATCAACCCCCTGCCCGAAAGGTATTGGCGCTATACCCAATCGATCCAGATGATCCAGTCAATCTTTGGCCCCGATCGCATGGTGCCGATGACATTGGACGGGATTGAACGCGGCATGAAGGAATTGGGCAAATGATCCGCGCGCTCAAACGATTATGGGCGCAGAACAAATTGCTGGTCATTGCCTTTCTGATATCCGCCTCTGTGATGGTATTTTTCGGGGCGCAAACCACGGCGCGCTGGATTTACTGGAATGATCCGGCGCATCAAAATCAAACCATCGAAGGCTGGATGACTTTGGGGTATGTGGCCAATTCCTGGCAGGTGCCGCGCCCTGTGATCCTGGAAGGGATGCATGTGCAACGGGCGGATTTTAACGGACATCCGCAATCTTTGGCCGATCTGGCCCATGCGCGCGGTGTGGAATTGGATGTGTTGATTGCCCAAATCACCGACGTGATTGAAACCCACAGATCGCGCGTTCATGACTGATACTCTGTTTAGCCTTGTGTCCAGTTATGGCATCTGGCTGGTTTTTACGTCAGCGTTTTTATCCTGCCTGTTTCTACCGGTGCCCACATCATTGATCATGCTATCAGCTGGTGCGTTTGTGGCGACGGGGGATTTGATTGGGTGGCAGGTTTTCACCGCAGCGCTGAGCGCGGCCATTTTGGGCGACCAGGCCGGGTTTCAATTGGGACGTGCGGGCGGAAATTTTCTGGAAAACCTCACCAAAAACAGCCCCAAACGGCAAAAAACGCTGATGCGAGCGCAGAAATTCGTCGATCGCAACGGCGCTTGGGGGGTGTTTTTTTCAACTTGGTTATTTGCGCCGCTTGGCCCATGGGTCAATGCCATTGCGGGGATGACCGGCCTGTCTTGGGTTCGGTTTAGCATCGCAGATATTCTGGGCGAAACGATCTGGGTGTCGGTCTATATCGGTCTTGGCTATAGCTTTGCGACGCGGCTGTCTGACATCGCCACGTTGCTTAGCAATTCCATCGGGTTTCTCACAACGGGCGCGATTACGCTGGGTTTGGGGTTTTTATTGCTGAAACAATTGCGCCGCGCACAGGCCGGCGATGATCAGAACACCGATCCTGACAGTCCCTAAGCGCAGGTTCGTTTAAAAACGGACCCAGCGGCACCAGCCCGGCCACCACTGTAAACAGCGTCAATTGCAGTTTCATCGCCCCCAACAGGCCCGCCAACACCGCAAGAATTGCATAAACGCTATATAATGCCGCCAGCGCCAATGTCATTTGCAACAATGGAATGGGCCAGCCCAACCCGGCGCGCAATGGCAACGCGACGGTCAAAACAGCAATCACAGCCGCCCCGAGCCAAAGCCCAACAAAGCGAAGTCCCTTAAGAACACTGGGTGAAACATCGGCCAAAACTCTGTTTTTCGGCCCGCTGTTGCACATAAATTCGGATGTCATCATCGACCCTCTTCGATCAAACATCCTCCCTATGTGGGGTTCTACATGCTGCATTGCAGAATTCAAGGGCACGATATTCCATCAGCACCTCTTGTTGTGCATAGCCGTCATGGCCATATTGCAAACATGCTCAGATTTGCCCCGATTTTCATCGCCCTGATCTATGGATATGCCGCGTTTCGGTTTTCAATGTGGCGCACGGCCCGTGAATTGGATTCGAAATCATCGGATCTGAATGACCCTGTGTTAAACGTGCATCTTGCGGATTTGGCGCGGGCCTTGGATATCCCTAAAATAAGGGTGCAAATCTATGAAATCGACCTGATCAACGGCTTGGCGGCCAGCGATGGACGGATTTTCATCACCCGCGGCTTTTACAAAAAATTTCAGGATGGCGCGATCACCGGGGCCGAGTTGGCGTCCGTTATTGCGCATGAATTGGGCCATGTGGCCTTGGGTCATTCGCGACGTCGCATGATCGGTTTTGCCGGGCAAAACGCAATCCGCGCGGCGATAATGCTGATGGTGCCGCCGGTGTTGCGCATGGTTGTTCCGCATTTGGTCAGCGCGGCCATGTCGATTTTGGGGGCAAAGCTGTCACGGAATGATGAATTTGAGGCAGACGCCTATGCAAGCGCCCTGTTGATCAAAGCCAATATCGGAACGGCGCCGCAGATTGATCTGTTTCACAAACTTGGGGCGTTGACGGGCCAAAAACCTACGGATGACAACGCCAAATCCAGCCTGCCAGCTTGGTTGATGACCCACCCCGCCACCAAAGATCGGATCAAGGCGATCCGGTCAAACGAAGCAAAGTGGGTCCAATCGAAATAATCACCTAGTCATAACAGACCACTTCGATTTCCACGCCATTCTCCTCTGTAAAATAGAACCGACGCCCCGGCTCATAATCCTGATGGCTGCCGGGGACATAGCCTTTGGCTTTGACCTTGACCTCAACCGCATCCAGATCGGGCACAACAATTCCAACATGGTTTAAGCCTCCTGGGGTGATGTAGGTGTCGATGGGCTGACCTTTTTTGCTGTGATCTGGCCCTGAATAGACCGCCAGATAATGGGTGTCTGTGCCAACATGGATGGTATATCCGCCATTGATGGCTTCGCCTTCCCAACGGATTTTCCACCCAAATACATCACACAACATCTGTGCTGTGACTTTGGGATCTTTGACGGTGACGTTGACGTGTTCGATAAAAGCCATGACCGGCCTCCTTTTTGATAAACATTTGTAAACGCGCCAGAATTCCGATGCTTTTGGGCACATCGATCAACAGGTTTCCGTGTTCTTGGCGCACAAACCCATCCCGCAGCAAAACGGCATGCAACGGGGTGTTAATGGTATGTGCTTTGTGAATTTGCATCCTGTTTCCTCTGGTAATCTGCGTTTGATTCCTTTTTAATTTCTCAAGTGCACTTTAGATCAAGAACAAATTGGAACGATCATGGCCAAAGACGGATTAACCATCGGCGATTTGAGCAAACGCACCGGTTTGGCTGTGTCAGCGATCCGGTTTTATGAAACCCATGGCATTGTCGAACCGGTTCGAAATGCTGGCGGGCATCGCCGATATGGACGCCATGATATCAGGCGGTTATCCTTTGCGATGGCGGCGCAGAAACTGGGCTTGCCTTTGTCGGAAATTGCCCATCATATGTCAGATCTGCCATCCCACCGCGCACCCAGCCGGTCTGAATGGGGTGAAATTTCTCTGGGGATTCGTGATCGGATTGATGCACAAATTGCGCAACTGAACCTGTTAAAGGACAAATTGGATGGCTGTATTGGCTGTGGATGTTTGTCGCTGGATACCTGTGCGCTTTATAATCCTGATGACGGGGCTGCACGTGCCGGTCCGGGGCCACAATTTTTAAAACTTTCAAATGGATCATAATAAATGTCAGATTTAGGATCAAAATTTCGCGCACTTCACCAGCCGGGGAACCCGTTCATTTTGGCCAATGCATGGGATATCGGTTCGGCAAAAATGCTGGCAGGATTGGGCGCGCAAGCCTTGGGGACGTCATCGGCGGCCCATGCCTTTACGTTGGGGCGACCCGATATGGGCAATGTCACCCGGGATGAGGCATTAACCCATGCCCAAGATATGATCGCGGCGGTTCAGATCCCCATCCAAGGGGATTTTGAGAACGGATTTGGCGATGATCCTGAAACTTGTGCCGAAACGGTGCGTCTGTCAGCTGAAATTGGGCTGGCTGGCATCTGTATCGAAGACACAATGCTGCCATCCGACACCCCCTATGATATTGATCTGGCCGTGGAACGCATCCGTGCGGCTGCCGCCGCTGCGCGCGCCCTGCCCCATGATTTTGTCCTGACCGCACGGGCGGATGGGCTGATGCTCAACACTTATGACATTGATGAAGCGATCCAGCGCCTGCAAGCGTTTGAACAGGCCGGTGCGGATTGTCTTTATGCGCCCGTGCCCAAGTCGATGGCCGATCTGGCCCGGATTTGTCGCGAAACCACAAAACCCGTAAATGCGCTTATTGCGGGATATACGGACCAGGATTTGGATCAATTCGCAAAAATCGGGGTTGCGCGGGTGTCGCTGGGATCAGCATTGGCGCGGGCCACACATCGGGTGATAACCGATTCAATGACCGATATGATTGAAAATGGCGGGTTTACCGGACTTGGCAGAACCATTTCTGGCGATAAAGTGGATGCATTCATGACCAATAAATAGATCGGAGACATTGATATGCGCCTGTTATCCATTTTGTCATCGCTGATGGTTTGGGCCGTTTTATGCGGATCCCCATCGATCAGCATGAGCCAAACTTTCCCGGATCACGACACCAACACGCTGAATGATTTCGCTGATTTATTAACAGCCGACCAAGAGGCGCAGATCATCACCGATCTGGACGAAATCCGCACGCGCACGGGGGTGGAATTCACAATTGTCACGCTGAATGCTTCGGAGCCATATGTGGGCGACCTGAGCATAGATGATTATTCCGAGGCGCTGTTTAACCATTGGGGCGTTGGCGATGCGGCAGAAAACAACGGCCTTATGTTGTTGATATTTCGCGATGACCGCGCGCTATGGTATGAAATGGGTGCGGGATATGATGCCGGTTGGAAACCGGTTTTGTGGGACATTATCGACAATCACATTCTGCCCGAATTTCGCAACGGTGATTTCAATGCCGGTATTGTGGCTGCGGTTTCGGCCACAAATGAATTGGTGATCACCCCTAACCACGGCGGCGCGCCTGCCCCCGTTGCACCCGAAAATACAGAAACATCCAATCGTGATGGTGACCAATCTGGTGGCTATTTCCTCTATTATTTGGGGGCATTTTTTGCTGCAATTGCCGGGCTGATTGCTTGGCTGTCGGGTGCCAACCGTCGAAAATACAATAAAATGACCTGCCCCGAATGTAAAAAACAGGGCATGGATTACCAGAAAAACACATTATCTGCGGCCACAAAAACCAGCAAAGGCGAGGCCGAAGAAGTGATTTCATGTCGTCATTGCGACCATGTTCTGCGCTCTATTGTGGTTTTGCCGATCCTCACAACCGCTAGCTCTAGCAGCGGGTCTTCGACTTCTGGTGGTGGATTTGGCGGCGGCACTGGTGGCGGCGGTGGTGGCGGTGCTGGGGGCAATTGGTAACGTCAAAAAACGACACATCGTCGGTTTTGAGACAGAATCTCAGATTTTCCGGTTCAAACTGATCCAAGGAGGAGCTGCGATGATGTGTTGCTGTGATTGGCAAATAAATATCGTCTTGCGGACCACCGGCGCACGCCGGGGGCGCGCGGCCCGAGGACGCCCTGTGATGTGAAGTTCACCCTTCACTTTCTTTGAACAGGACAAAACATGACCGATATTTCTGCGACCCAACCAAGCCGCCCATCCCGTTCTGGTGGCCGAGCCGCCCGACGTGCAGCCCGTGCCGCCCCCCTGACGGATGACATGCGCGCAATCCGCCCCGGTATGAATGGCGGCCGCTATAAACCGTTAAGTGACGTGGATGTGTTGAAAATCCACGACGCCGCGCTGCAATTGCTAGAAGAGGTCGGATTGGCTGATGCCCCCCAATCCGGGATCGATATTTTGACCAAAGCCGGGGCCGAACTGGGCGCGGATGGGCGGCTTCGGTTTCCGCGCGCCTTGGTCGAAGACATGTTGGCGATCGCCGCCAAACAAGTGACCCTGCATGGTCGCGATCCGGCCCATGATCTGGACCTGTCCGGCAATCGGGTTCATTTTGGCACCGCGGGCGCTGCGGTGCATATGGTTGATGTGCATGGGCGTGAATACCGTGACAGCACGGTTCAGGATCTGTTTGATGCCACCCGAATTTCAGACCAGTTGGACAATATCCACTTTGTCCAGCGCCCCATGGTGTGCCGTGATATCACCAACAATCTGGAACTGGATTTAAACACAATTTATGCCTGTTGCGCGGGCACTTACAAACATGTTGGCACGTCCTTTGTTGAACCCGGATTTGTGCCGGATTGCATTGAAATGCTGCATATGATCGCCGGTGGAGAAGCCAAATGGCGCGCGCGTCCGTTTGTAAGTAACAGCAATTGTTTTGTGGTGCCGCCGATGAAATTCGCCACCGAAGCCTGCGAAGTCATGGAGGCCTGTATCAAAGCGGGCATGCCGGTTTTGTTGCTGTCCGCGGGCATGGCCGGGGCAACGGCGCCGTCCACCATTGCAGGTGCGATCACCCAAGCGGTGGCCGAATGTCTGGCCGGAATCGTCTATGTCAACGCGATTGTGCCCGGCCATCCCGCCATCGTGGGCACATGGCCCTTTGGGCTGGACTTACGCTCCGGGGCGATGTCGGTTGGATCAGGCGAACAGGCGCTGCTGACCGCGGGCTGCGCGCAGATGCATCATTTTTACGGCTTGCCCGGCGGGGCCGCAGCGGGGGCATCAGATGCGAAAATGCCCAATATGCAGGCCGGCTGGGAACAGATGTGTTCCAATGTGATGGCCGGATTATCGGGGCTGAACATGGTCTATGAGGCCGCAGGCATGCATGCGTCGCTGTTAGGGTTTTGCCATGAAAGCCTGATCATGGGCGATGATTTGATCGGTCAGGCGCTGCGCTGTGTGCGCGGCATCGAGGTGGATGATGAAACATTGGCTGTAGATCAGATCAAAGATGTCTGCCTGAATGGTCCGGGGCATTATCTGGGCACGGCGCAGACATTGGCGCGGATGCAATCGGATTACGTCTATCCGCGGCTCGGCGATCGCACCAGCCCCAAGGAATGGGCGGAAACGGGGAAACCGGGCTTGATCGATGCGGCCATCGCCCACAAAGAAGCGATTTTGGCACAGCCATCACGCGCCCAGTTTGACAGCGCGTTGGATCAGGCGTTGCGGGCACGGTTTAACATCCACTTGCCCATCTAAGCGTCATTCCGGGTCCGTATATTACGCGGACCCGGATTTTATCGCCGTTTAGCTGTCCAGTTTGCGCAGACGTTTGAACAATGATGACGTATCCCAACGTCCACCGCCCATTTTCTGCACATCTTTGTAGAACTGATCAATCAAGGCAGTGGCCGGCAAAGACGCGCCGTTTTCATCCGCTGCATCCAGACAAATGCCCAGATCCTTGCGCATCCAATCCACGGCAAATCCGTGCTCAAAATGATCATCCAGCATGGTTTCATACCGATTTGCCATCTGCCAGCTGCCTGCCGCGCCTTGGCTGATCACTTCGACGACGGCGCGCCCATCCAACCCGGATTTTTCCGCCATATGCAGGGCCTCTGACAGACCTTGGACCAAACCTGCAATGGCAATTTGGTTGCACATTTTGGTCAATTGCCCCGCACCAGACGGCCCGATCAATTTACAAATCCGCGCATAGGCCTCAATCACGGGGGCGACCTTGTCAAAGGCAGCTTGATCGCCACCACACATCACCGACAAAACCCCGTTTTCGGCCCCCGCCTGACCACCAGAAATCGGCGCATCCACAAAGGCGATGCCGCTGGCGGCGCCCGTTTCAAACAACTCGGCGGTCACCTTGGCTGACACCGTTGTGTGATCGACAAAAATGCTGCCCGCAGCCATCGCGCCAAATGCGCCGTCATCCCCAATACACACGCCACGCAGATCATCGTCATTGCCCACACAGGCAAACACAATATCTGCGCCTTTTGCTGCCGCTGCCGGGGTTTTACCCAAGGTTCCACCATGTTTTTCAACCCAAGCTTCGGCCTTGGACAATGTGCGGTTATAGACGCACACATCGTGACCTGCGGCCTTCAGATGCCCCGCCATGGGGAAACCCATAACCCCTAAGCCTAAAAATGCCACTTTTGCCATATGCTTGCCCTTTCGCGTGATCGCAATCCTTAGTACCGATAGGTACCGCATCTGTTATGCACGTCAACCGAGGTTCCTATGGCGCTGATTTTTCGCTGGCTACTCAGACTGACCACGGGTCTGATTGTTCTAACCGTCGCCACCTTTGCGTTGGGTTATTATTTCGCGTCACGATCCCTGCCTGATTACAACGGCACCTACACGGTTACAGGGATTTCTGCGCCGGTGGAAATCGTGCGTGACAATGCCAATGTGCCACATATTTTTGGCCAGACGGATGACGATGTGTTCTATGCGCTTGGCTATGCGCATGCGCAGGATCGCATGTGGCAGATGACCATGCTGCGTCGTACGGCCCAAGGCCGCCTGTCAGAATTGTTTGGGGAACAAACCCTGCGCATTGACACGCTATTGCGCCGTTTGGATTTGTATAATCTGTCGGTGCAATCCGTATCCGCGCAGGATGCCCAAACCAGCGCCGCGTTAGAGGCCTATTCCGCAGGTGTAAATGCGTGGTTGACCGAGGTGAACCAAGGCGCGCGTGGACGTGGTGCGCCGGAAATGTGGATGTTTAACCATGCGGTTGCGCCCTGGTCGCCCGCGGATTCTATCGCCATTGTAAAACTCATGGCGTTGCAACTGTCCAACCATCTGGAAATCGAAGTGTTGCGCGCGCGTAGTTCATTGATTTTAAACAATGATCGGTTGTCCGACATCCTACCAGAAGCCCCCGGTTCCGGGATCGCTGCCCTGCCCCGTTATGCGGATTTGATGCCTGATCTGGGCGCGGATTTGCCGCAATTTGCCGGGGCCACACATCAGCCGTTCCATCCTTTGTCACCGGTAAAACCGTTTGAATTGGCCGGGGCGTCGAATGCATGGGTTGCCAATGAAACCCGTTCCGCCAGCGGGTCCACATTGATGGCCAATGACCCCCATCTGGGGCTGACCGCGCCGACATTGTGGTATCTCGCCCGGTTAGAACTACAAGAGGGCGGCGTGATCGGTGGCACCATCCCCGGCGTGCCTGTCGTTATGGTGGGCCGTAGCGCCGATTTGGGATGGGGGTTAACGTCGTCTTATTTGGATGATCAGGACATCTTTGTAGAAGAGGTCAACCCCTCGGATGCCACCCAATATCGCAGCCCCGAAGGCTGGTCCGATTTCATCACCCGCGAAAGCATCATTCAGGTCGATGGTCAGTTTCCGGTCACCATTCAATTGCAATGGACCACAAACGGCCCGGTTTTGCCTGCGGATCAGTTTGATCTGGGCACCATTCGCCCGCCCGGACATGTCACAGTGCTGGGCTGGACCGCGCTATCGGGACAGGACACATCTGTCAGTGCCGCAATGAACCTGATGCGCGCCCATAATGTGGATCAGGCGATCACAGCCGCGCAGGGCTATATCGCGCCGTCACAAAATCTGACATTGGCGGATCGCAACGGGATCGCCATGAAACTGATCGGCGCGGTGCCGCGTCGCGATCCGGGTCATTTAACCCAAGGCCGCCTGCCCGCCTTTGGCTATATTCCGCAAAACCGCTGGCAAGGCGTGATGCCCTATGCCAGCAACCCGGAATTTATCGATCCCATTGGCGGCATCATTGGCACCACCAACAACAAAATCATCGATCGCCCCTTTCCCGACCATCTAAGCCATTATTGGTCCGACACCCAGCGCATCCATCGCTGGCAACGCTTGATGCAAGGACGAGAAGTGCATACCCGCGACAGTTTCATCGAAACGCAGCTGGACACGGTCAGCTTTACCGCGCGGTCATTGCTGCCATTGGTCGGCGCTGATCTGTGGTTCACCGGCGAATCCGCCCCAGAAGGCACGCCCGAACATCGCCGTCAGATCGCTCTGTCCATATTGGCGGAATGGAACGGTGAAATGAACGAACATCTGCCCGAGCCGCTGATTTACATGGCATGGATGCGGGCCTTGCAGGATCGGTTGATCAAAGACGAACTGGGACCGCTGAGCCGTGAATATACCCATGTCCAGCCATTGTTTATCGAACGGGTGTTTCGCAATGTTGGCGGCGCGGGCGTGTGGTGTGACGTGATCCAATCGGCCCCCGTCGAAACCTGCACTGATATGGCGCGGATCGCATTGGATGATGCGCTGATCTGGATCGACGAAACCTATGCCGGATCATTAGAAAGCCTGCGCTGGGGGGATGCCCATGAGGCGACCCACGATCATCCCGTTCTGGGCGACGTGCCGGTGTTGCGGTGGTTTGTGAACATCCGCCAATCCACATCTGGCGGCGACAACACCATCAATCGCGGCCGCACCAGCGGGTCCGGCCCCAATCCGTTTCTAAACGTGCATGCGGGCGCCTATCGCGGGGTCTATGATTTCGCCGATCCAGACAGTTCGGTGTTTATCACATCCACAGGTCAATCGGGCCATCCGCTAAGCCGGTATTACGACGATCTGGGATCGCTTTGGCGACGCGGGGAATACATCCCAATGTCGCTTGATCCAGCATTGGCGCGCGCAGGCGCAGTTGGGGTGATCACCCTGCAACCGGCGCAGTAATTTCCGTTAGAAGTTGAGAGGTTTGATTCGTTGGAATATTCAAAACTGAAAGTTCAGCCATGATCAAAAAATTCGAAAGTAGCATCGCGGTTCTCGCAACGTTCGCAATTACTTTGCCAATGCCGGTCCTGTCACGCCAGATGGAATGCAGCTACGACTTTGTTACACATGCCACGACATTAAAACTCGATGACCTGAATGAGCCCAGAGGTAGTATTTTTTATAGTTACAATCATTCGATTAGTCCCACGGGCGGAGAGGAAATGTATCTTTTCACCGAAGATAATCCTGACGAACTTCAAGGTGCAGGCCAAATGAAGTTCATCATGGAAAACTTATATTTCGATCCAACTGCTACCATAAGTGCAATAGAGTATATTGATTTTGAAGTTCCAACTCTCAAACAATTTCAGGCTCCTGCTGCATACTTTGAGCAGTCAGCGGATAGGATTAACGCACCATTAGCTGTTTGGTCCTGCTATAGAACAGATTAGGTTGGATTTGGATCCTTTTCTCTTTCGCTGCGATCCGCGCGAAAGGTCGTTTTGCCAAAGTTGAAGGTTTGGGGGCTTTGAGGGCGCTTGGGTCAAACCACCAGAAGTCGCCCTACAGACGGTTAAATTTGTCTTTCTGGCGTTGGCTCCAGAACAGTTTTAGCTGATAGCCATCTTCTGTGGTGTCTTCGCTCTCGACCACGGCTTCTTCGAACAGCCATGCGCGTTTGCGGCCATCTGCATAGGGCAGCAGCAAATTTTCGTGGGTTTTGGGATCCACCAATGCGCCCGAAACCGCATCCAGCATCACATCCAATCCGTCGCCATTCAGCGCCGAGACAGAAAAGATGTCATCGTTGCGGTCCGCCAGAACATCCATCGCTTCGCGGCGGTCATCGTCCAGCAGGTCAACTTTGTTCCAGATTTCCAACCGTTTGGTTTTTTCTGGCAGGCCGATTTCGGTCAGGATGGTTTCCACATCGCGGGCCTGATTGGCGGTTTCTTCGTGGCTGATATCACGTACATGCAGCACCAGATCGGCGTCGAGCACTTCTTCTAATGTGGCGCGGAAGGACGCGACCAATTGCGTGGGCAAATCCGAAATGAACCCCACCGTGTCGGACATGATCACTTCTTGGCCAGACGGCAGGATCACCCGGCGCATGGTCGGATCCAGCGTGGCAAACAACATGTCCTTGGCCATGACGTCCGCACCGGTTAACCGGTTGAATAACGTTGATTTTCCGGCGTTTGTGTACCCCACTAAAGCGACGATTGGAAACGGCACTTTGGCCCGCGCAGCGCGGTGCAATGTGCGGGTTTTCACAACCTTTTCCAACTGACGCCGCAGACGGCCCAATTGGTCGTCAATCGCACGGCGGTCAGCCTCGATCTGGGTTTCACCGGGACCACCAACAAAGCCAAGCCCGCCCCGTTGCCGTTCAAGGTGGGTCCAGGCGCGGACCAGACGGGTGCGTTGATAGGTCAGCGCGGCCATTTCGACCTGCAACACGCCCTCTCGGGTGCGGGCACGATCGCTAAAGATTTCCAGAATCAATCCGGTGCGGTCCAGAACTTTGACGCCCCATTCCTTTTCCAGATTGCGCTGTTGAACCGGGGTTACGGCCCCATCCACCAGCACCAATTCGATTTCTAGATCATGGAATTTCTGTTTCAGCTCGGCGATTTTTCCCGACCCAAACAACATGCCCGGATGCATGGTTTTCAGCGGCACGGCATCGCCGCCCTGCACGACCATTTCCGGCATCGCCGCCGCCAAAGCGATGGCTTCTGCCAAAGCAGGCTCCGCCTTGCGGCGGTTTGCGTCTGATTTCAATTCGGGATGCAATACCCATGCCCGTGTCGGTTCCGACCGGGTGTCTATAGAATCGTCACCCATATTGGGATTTATTCCTCGCCTTCATACAGGCTGATTGGCTGGGACGGCATAATGGTTGAAATAGCACTTTTGTAAACGAGCTGAGACTGACCGTCCCGGCGCAACAAAACACAAAAGCTGTCAAACCAGGTGATGACACCCTGCAATTTAACACCATTGACCAAGAAAATAGTCACTGGAACTTTGGTTTTGCGAACATGATTAAGGAATGCGTCCTGCAGGTTCTGTTTATCGTTGGCCATCGACCAATACCCTTTTTTTATTTTACGCCCAAAAACGGGCCCTTCCCGCGAATTTCAAGAAGTATGTCTTGGATGGGAACGGGATACCAGCCCAAAAACGGGCACTGGGCTGTAACGTCTCAATGCGCGTCACCGTCGCCACACTTCTGGGTTTAGCAATGCGATAATGGCAAGGGTTTCCAATCGGCCCAGCACCATGGCCCCCGCCAGCACCATTTTGGCCAAATCGGGGATGCCGGATAGGGTAATGGGTGTTTCAGCGGCGACGTTGATCAACGGACCATTGGTCGATAATGCCGCCGCGGCCAGCACAATCGCGGATTCAAATCGCAGCCCCGTCAGCGACAACAAAACCATAATGGCCGCGATCGACAAGGCAAACAGCATGAAGAAAACCCATGCAATGGTTGCGCCCTGTTTGCGGATTTGGCGCGCATCCCGGCCCGCGCCGCCAATGGAATGGGGGTGGATCAGTTTCTGAACCTCGCGCAATCCGTGTTTATAAAGCGCATAAACCCGCAGCAATTTCACCCCGCCGGATGATGTGGCAATGCCCCCTCCGATCAGCGACAGCCCAATCAGCACCATACCCGGTGCCTTTAACCCGGACCAATCGGTGGCAATGTCCCAGGACTGGCTTTCAAATCCGTTGGTTGTCACAAACGACATCACCGTAAACAGCGATCCCCACAATGCCGACAGCGCCGACACAAATGTGTCCGCATCCCCGCTGTTGGTGGCAGAAAACCAGTGACGCAGGAATAGCAGGCTTGGCACGGTGACCAACAAAACCAACGCAAACCGTATTTCTGGATCCCGGATCAACCGGCCGCGATCTTCGCCTAATAATCCCCGGCTATAGGTCAGGCGTGACAGGGCAAAAATCAAAAACCCAAAAATCAGCACTTCGCCGATAAATCCAGATTGTGCATTTCCCAAACCCCCAATCGGGGAAATACCCGATGTGGCCATGACAGACATCGCATGACAGGCCGCCACAAAAGAGGAATCACCCGCGATGGTCAGCCCCACCCACAAAGCGATAGTCAGCCCAATATAGGTCGGGGCAAGTTTAAGCGCATACCGCGCCAAACGTTCTGACGGATCCGTAATACGTGAGATTTGCGAAAACCAGCTGCCCTGCCCCAAGGCGGATGCGCCTTTGACTTCGAACCCGCCCAGTGACAATGGCGCAAATATCGCCACGGCTGTGATCCAGACCAGCAATCCGCCTAACCAGCCCACAATGGCCCGCCAAAAATGCAATGTTTGGCTCAGTTGTGTTGAACTTTCAAACAGAGTGGCACCGGTTGTGGTAAAGCTGGAAATCATTTCAAACCAAGCGTTTAGGAACCCAACGCGCGGCAATGTCGCATAAAATGGAAAGGCAAAGATCAGCGGCAAAATCGTAAAGGCCGACAACAACCCAATCAAATGGCTGCGAATAATCGAAGACGGTTTATAGGACCGCGTCGCGAGTGAAATCAGCAAGGTGACAATCGCAAAGAACACGAAACTTTGGGAAAATGCGCGCGCGGCGACAAAATCCCGCAGCCCCACAGCCAGCATAGCTGGTCCCAGCATGGCAAAAGCGCCAATCCCCATCAAAAGCACAAAGAAATGCTGAGAGGTGAGCAGCCGAACCATCAGAAGAAATCAATCGAAACCTGAAGCAATCGTTCCACTTCGGCCACGTCCGCCGCCATGGAAAACAGCGCGATAACGTCACCTTCTTCGATGCGAGTTGTGCCGCGTGGCCGGATCACTTGATCGCCTTTCATCACGCCGCCGACCAACACGCCTTCTGGGAAATCGATGTCGCGGATTTGCCGCCCGGCAATGGGGGATGTGGACAGGACCTGTGCCTCGATCATTTCGGCTTCGGCGTCGCCTATCGAATACACGCCCCGCACGCGGCCATGCCGAATATGGCGCAGGATCGAACTCACTGTGGTGGCGCGCGGGTTGATATAGGCGTCAATATCCAACGCGCCCATCAACGGCACCAAGGTCGGATCATTGATCAAACAGATCGCCATCGGCACGCCCATCGCCTTGGCGCGCACGGATCCCAGCAGGTTGGTTTTATCGTCATCAGTGACCACTAAAACCGCATCAGCATTGCGAATACTGGCCTCTTCTAGCAGGGCCGCATCCAAGCCATCACCATGCAAAACGATGGTCCGTTCCAACGTATCTGCCGCCTTTTCGGCGACTGCGCGGGAATTTTCGATCACTTTCACCCGGACCCGTTCGGTCCGTTTTTCCAATGCCTCTGCCACGGCCAGACCGACATTGCCGCCACCAATCACCACGATACGTTCCTGTTTGGCATGGGTTTTGCCAAAGATTTCAAGCGTGCGGGTCATGTCCTGATTGTCGGTGAACAAATAGGCGTCATCACCGGGAAAAATCTGATCCCCCGCGGCGGGTGCGAACAAAACCCCATCACGGCGAATACCAACCACCACGGCCCGCAACGTTGAAAACAGATCGGTCAATTGGCGCAATGGCGTGTTAACCACCGGGCAATCGTCGTCAATCGTGATCCCCATCAACTGGGCTCTGCCTTCTAAGAAGCTTTCTGTGTCAAACGCCGCCGGGGCAGCCAGACGTTGCAGCGCGGCTTCGGCGACTTCGCGTTCCGGGGAAATCACCACATCAATAGGCATGTGATCACGGCGATACAAATCCGAATAAATCGCATCCAAGTAAGATTGCGACCGCAGTCGGGCGATTTTGCGCTGGATCGCGAAAACCGAATGCGCCACCTGACAGGTCACCATGTTGACCTCGTCGGAATGGGTGGCGGCAATGATCATATCCGCATCGCGCGCCCCGGCTCGATCCAGAATGTCAGGATAGCTGGCATGACCGGCAATCCCCTGAACGTCCAGCGTATCCGTCGCCCGGCGCACCAACTCAGCGTTGTTATCGACAACTGTCACGTCGTTCTTTTCGCCAGATAGGTGGCGGGCAATCTGCCAGCCCACCTGCCCTGCGCCACAAATGATGACCTTCATGGTCTCTCCTTCGGGTGATCACATGTGGTTGTCCCCCGAACAGCGCCGGGGGTCAAACCCATTTGCGACAAGCTGATGCGCCTATTCGCCCTCGACATGCGCAACGCGTGCACCAGATTTGTTCGACGTAACCACGCCCAGCGATTTCAGTTTGCGATGCAGCGCGGACCGTTCCATGCCAACAAAAGACGCAGTGCGGCTGATATTGCCACCAAACCGATTAATCTGGGTCAACAGATATTCCCGTTCAAACAATTCACGTGCCTCGCGCAATGGCAAGGTCGCCAAACCACCCGACAACACAACACGCCCCTCAGCTTCGCCACCGGCTGCTTCTTCTGAGGCAGGCAGATCCTTTGCCGTGATATCGCCCGTGCCATCGCCCAAGATCAAAACCCGTTCGATCACGTTTTTCAGCTGACGGACATTGCCGGGCCAAACCATGGTTTGCAGCAGCGCGGATGCATCTTCTGCGATTTTGCGCAGAGGCAGCCCCTGCACCCGGTTCAGCACTTCGATGAAATGTTCGGCCAACATGGGAATGTCTTCGCGCCGCTCTTCCAGGGATGGCACTTCGATCGGCACAACATTTAGGCGGTGATACAGCTCTTCTCTAAAGTTACCAGCCTCAATTTCAGCTGATAAGTCTTTGTTTGTGCTGGAAATAACACGCAGGTCAACTTGAACCTTGTCAGAGCCACCAACCCGCTGGAATTTCTGATCGACCAAAACGCGCAGTATTTTGGACTGCGTCCCCAACGGCATGTCAGCCACTTCGTCAAAGTACAAAACGCCACCATTGGCCTCTTCCAGCAGGCCTTTTTCGATACCCCGATCAGGGCTTTCGCGGCCAAACAGCACCTCTTCCATGCGTTCGGGCTCAATAGAGGCGGAATTCACGCTGACAAAAGGCGATTGAGCGCGGTTCGAATTGGCATGGATGTACCGTGCCGCTACTTCTTTGCCCGCTCCTGCGGCCCCGGTTAGCATCACGCGACCATTGGATTTGGTCACTTTATCCAGTTGCATTTTCAAACCCCGGAACGCTGCACTTTCCCCCAACATTTCTGTGTTGGTGGTTTCACCGCGTTTCAGTTCCAGATTTTCACGCCGCAACCGCGCCGTTTCCATGGCCCTGCGAATAACGACCAGTAACTGATCGATATTAAACGGTTTTTCGATGAAATCATATGCGCCTTGTTTGATCGCAGCGACCGCGATTTCGATATTGCCGTGGCCAGATATGATCACAATCGGCACATCCGGGTGATCCCGTTTGACCGATTTAAGGATGTCGATGCCATCCATGTTGCTGTCTTTTAGCCAGATATCCAGAACCATCATCGCAGGAGGTTCTTTTTCAATCTCAGCCATACATTCGTCCGAAGTACCGGCCAAACGTGTCGTATACCCTTCGTCTTTTAGGATATCCGCTATTAACTCGCGGATGTCACGCTCGTCGTCCGTAATTAGGATATCGCCCATAACGCCCTCATTCTGCTGCACTTTCTGTTACACTATTGGCCGGTTTAACCGGCAGGTCGATCAGCGCGCAGGCGCCCTGATGCGACGTTTCGCCAAAGGGGTCAGCGTCGGTCAATGACAGCGTTCCCCCATGTTCTTCGATGATTTTTTTGACAATCGGCAGGCCCAGCCCGGTGCCTGATGACCGTGTGGTCACATAGGGTTCAAACAGTTTTGCCCGATCTTCTGGCAGGCCGATCCCATTGTCCATAATTGTGATCAAAACGTGGTCTTCGTTTTGGACAAGACGCACGCGTATCTCTGGGGAATGCCCATCGGGTGCGCCCTTTTCTTGAAGACTTTCAATTGCTTCGCCTGCGTTCTTAATCAAGTTGGTCAAGGCTTGGGAAATCATGGTTGAATCCAGATCCGCCAAAATCGGTGACGCGGGTAGATCGCTCACCAGATGCACATTTGGTTGACCGGCCTCTTGCAGCAGCACCGCATCGCGCACCAAACTGACCACGTCATTGGTAAACCGTTCAGGTTCCGGCATCCGCGCGAATTTAGAAAATTCATCAACAATGCGCCGCAAGTCATTGGTTTGACGCACAATAACTTCGGTCATCTGTTCCAGTACATCGCTATCTTCGCCCACTTTGGGGCTGAATTTGCGTTTGATCCGTTCTGCAGACAATTGGATTGGGGTCAGCGGGTTTTTGATTTCATGGGCAATGCGGCGTGCCACATCCCCCCAGGCCGCCATGCGCTGCGCCGAAACCAGATCGGTCACATCGTCAAATGCCACCACATAGCCCTCTAGCCGTTCTTCGTCATTGCGGCGCTGAGAAACCCGAACCAACAGGGATTCTTGTTTTCCGCCGCGGATCAGATTGACCTGATCCTGCAAAACTTCGCGTTTTTCGTCCCGCAACCGGTCAAATATCGGGGTGAATTCTGGCACAGCCACAGACAATTCGGTGTTGGCGCTGTCGCTGTCCACATCCAACAAACGACGGGCTGATGGGTTCACAAAGGCGATATTTCCCTCGGCATCCAAGCCCACCACCCCAGATGTGATCGAGCTGAGCACGGAATCAAACAACCGTCTGCGCCGTTCAATCTGACGGTTATTTTGCAGCAATTCCTCGCGCTGGCCCCGCAATTGTTCGGTCATTTCGTTAAAGTTTCGCCCGAGCTGAGAAATTTCATCCTCACCGTCATCTTCTAGGACGCGCACGTTCAAATCACCGGAACCCACCCGCTGTGATGCGTTCAACAATCGCCCAACCGGACGGGACAAACGTTCGGCGAACCAAAATCCGAGCCAAATCGCCGCCAAGATCAAAATCAGTGCAAACCCAAGATAAAGCAGCGCAAATTCAAACAGCAACCGACCACGTTCGTTTTCCAGCTGTTCATAAAGCGTGACGGATTCCTGTGTGTCATCCAACAGGGTCAGGACTTCGCCGTCGACCTCTCTGGTGACGTATAGCAACCGGTCCACATAGGTTTCGAGCGGGATTATGGCACGATATTCGTTAATATCTGCGTCTTCGATGATCAGAATACCCGTTTCAAGCGCCGCCTCGATCTGTTCGGCACTTGGACGTTCAAAATCAAACTCATAGGACCGTGGACCGCGCGCCAGAATTTCACCAACGCCGTTGATCACATAGGCCTCGGTTAGGCTGCGTTCGATTTGCCCCTGCACCCGTGCCAGCGATTCACGAATTTCGCCATTGTCCATAAACGGCGTGCGCTGACGTTCCAAATTCAGGTATCCCGCCAGTCCAAGCCCATCGCGGGTCAATTCCTGGCGGTGCTCTTCTTTATAGGCGACGGCCGCGTTTAGCGATGCCCCAACCACATTGCGCACCCGGTCCGAAAACCACCCTTCGAGGCCGAAATTTAGGGTGCCTGCCGCGAAAAATGCGACCAGAACCGTCGGAACCAAGGCCAAAAAGGCAAACACGCCCACCAGTCGTAAATGCAATTGCGATCCGGCCGATTTGGCCCGACGCGCGGCGATCATTTGTGCCAGCCGTTGCAGCACCAATGACGCCACAACCATAACGTAAACCAAGTCGATCAGCAGGATCAGGCGCAGCGTACTGCCACCGCCCACTTGGTCCAGCGGACCAAGGGCAGCAATCGTAATACCAATGAGAATCGGGCCGAGAATCACCATCCCAAGCGTGGCCGCGTTTTGAACGCGACGCTGCCTGCGCCACCGGCTCAGCCGGCTCAAATTCCTACCCGTCGGGGACCGCCGCACGTGCATCGCCCTGTTTACAAGGGGCAAAACCGCCCCAACCGCCATTTATGTGGTCCTGCATTGGCCCAGTTTGTGACTGGGACCAAAGGGCCACGGTTATGTTGCGGTTTTACATCAATTTGCGCCGCCGTGTCACGCGAATATCCAAATCTGTAATCTTCTTACGCAAGGTATTGCGGTTGATCCCCAAAAGATCGGCACATTTGGCCTGATTTCCCCCTGTGGCATCCAGCGCAATTTCGATCAATGGCAACTCAACTTCGCGTAAAATACGCTGATGCAGACCGGGGGGCGGCAACACACCGCCATGCAGATCGAAATACCGCCGCAAATGCCGTTCTACCGAGGCCGATAATTTGTCCCCATCCCCGCCCGCACGCAGCGGTTCCATTGCGGGTTGGTTGCCCAACACGGCTTCGACTTCGCTTTGGGTGATTTCCGCCTCTAGCGCGGTCACAACCAATCGGCGCATCACATTTTCCAACTGACGGACATTACCCGGCCAGCTATAGCTGCGCACCAAATCCAGGGCATCCGGGGTAAACCGTTTCAGCATCGCGCCTTCGCGTTCAGCCCGTAACAGAAAATGATCCGCCAAGAGCGGAATATCATCCACCCGTTCGCGCAAAGACGGCACATGAACGGTCACGCCCCCGAGCCGATAAAACAAATCCTCACGGAATTTCCCGGCTTCCATGACGGACGATAAATCAGATTGGCTGGTCGACATGATCCGGGGCGCATTTTCGCCCATCACATCCAACATCCGCACGATTTTGGCCTGTTCCACGTCGGGAAAATCCCCCACTTCGTCAAACACCAGCGATCCACCACGCACGCGATTTAGCAATTGCGACGCGCCCTCTACCCCCATCAGATCATCCGCTGATGCCACAACAAATGGCAGATTGCGCCGATCCGAAAAGTCGTGAATAGCACGTGCAATCAGTGACTTACCTGTGCCACTTTCGCCTGTGATCAACACTGGCAACTGGGTGTTCATCACCCGCGCCACCAAACGATAGAGCGCCTGCATTGCCGGTGTGCGCCCCACCAAGGGCAACTCGCCTTGATCGTCGTCTACCTCACCTCTTGGGGTTGGAACGCGGCGTTTAACCTCTAGGGCGCGACTGGCCCGTTTCATCAAATCCGGCAGGTCGAACGGTTTGGGCAGGTAATCATAGGCTTCGGCTTCGGCCGCCTGAATGGCCGTCATGATCGTGTTTTGCGCCGAAATGATGATCACCGGCAAACCGGGGCGGGCCTGGGTGATTTTTGGCAATGTTTCTAAACCATTACCATCCGGCATGACCACGTCTGAAATCACCAGATCGCCTTTGCCTTCTTCGACCCAGCGCATCAACGTGACCAAAGATGACGTGGCATGCACCTTACATCCGGCGCGGGTCAACGCCTGGGTTAACACGGTGCGGATGGTGCGATCATCATCAGCAACTAGTACAGTACCGTCCATTACAGTTCTCCTGCGGGATCAAAATTAGGGGTGCCTTTGGGAACAAGCGGAAGCGCGACGCGAAACACAGTGCGTCCCGGAATAGAATCCACCGAAATCGATCCGCCATTGTCGACCAGCAATTTACTGACCAAAGCGAGCCCAAGCCCGGTTCCGTTTTCTTTGCCCGACACAAAGGGGTCAAAAACATGTGTGGCGATGTCAGGCGGCAAGCCGGGCCCGTCATCAATGATTTCAATCTGCAACGGCAATCGCGCAGGCGGACCCTCTTTGCGCCGCAGTCGCAGCGACGGGTCATAAAATGTCCGCAGGCGAATGGTGCCGCCTTGTTTGCTGGCTTCGCTGGCATTTTTCAAAAGGTTCAAAAACACCTGTAGCATTTGATCCCCATCCACAAAGGTCTGTGGCAATGACGGATCGTAATCTTCGACAAAGTTCATATGCGCGCCAAAGCCAACACTGGCGGATTGCCGGGCCCGGTCCAATAAATCGTGGATATTCACCGGGCTGCACATTGGCGGGCGCTGATTGCCAAATTGCTCGACTTGTTCCAGCAACTTCACGATGCGGCGGCTTTCTTCGACAATCAGATCGGTCATTTCCAGATCCTGGGCGTCCAATCCCATCGACAATAATTGCGCCGCCCCTGTGATGCCTGCCAGTGGGTTTTTGATTTCATGAGCCAGCATTTCCGCCATGCCAATCGCGGATTTGGCCGCGCGGCTGGTGGTGGCGTTCTGGGTCATGCGCGTGGCGATTTCGCGAGGGGAAATCATCATCAGAAACTGGCGTTCACTGCCTTGCAGCGGCGAAAACTGAACGTTGCATTGCATGGGCGGGCGTTCACCGCTGCCCACATCCACATCGTTCACAAACAGCGGCGTTCGGTCCTTGATGGCGCGCGCATAAGGGTCCTCGATCGGGGCGTCGATCATCACTTTGTCCCAGATCGACGCGCCAAGCAGCGATTTGGCCGACAGGTTCAAAAACAATTCCGCCGCCGGATTGCTATCCGCAATCAGGTCATCGGGGCCGATCAGCAAGGTTGGCACAGGCAAGGACGCCCACAGATTTTGATCGGTGATCATGCGGCGACCCCTTGGCTTTGGGTTAAGGCATCGGGCAACAAACGCAGCGTTTTGGTGGTGTCGCGTTCCATTAACACGGCCTTGCGCAGGGGTGCGGGCGTGTTTGCGTCATCCATGTACCAGCCCAGATGTTTGCGCGCGACGCGATTGCCCAATTGAGGGCCGTAAAAAGAAATCATAGCTTCAAAATGCTCACATACCATATCGACTAGGTCATTTCCTATCGGAATTTCAGGGGCTTGTCCGCCATGAAGCGCAGCGGACACTTGTGCCAAAATCCAAGGTCGCCCCTGCGCACCGCGCCCAATCATCACCCCATCCGCACCGGATTTTTCCAACGCCAAACCTGCGGTTTCGGCATCGACAATATCCCCGTTGGCAATCACAGGGATCGACACCGAATCCTTAATGGAACGAATGGCATCCCAATCTGCCGCGCCTTTGTAAAACTGGCACCGGGTGCGCCCGTGTATAGTGACCAGTTTGATGCCAGCATCCTCAGCGCGTTTGGCCACATCAGCGGCGTTCAAACTGTCGTCATCCCAACCCAGCCGGGTTTTCAACGTGACCGGAATGTTCACCGCTTCGACCACCGCTTCGATCAGGCTTAGCGCGTGATCCGGCGTTTTCAGCAGCGCAGAACCGGAATAGCCGTTTGTGACCTTTTTGGCAGGACAGCCCATGTTGATATCAATGAAACGGGCGCCGTTTGCCTCGATTTGACGGGCGGCTTCGGCCATCCAATAGGCGTCGCGACCGGCAATTTGCACAGCGGTGTCTGACTGATCATAGCCCAGCTCTGCCCGTTCACGAACGCCGGGTTTCGCCTGCACCATTTCCTGTGAGGCAACCATTTCTGACACAACCCAGCCCGCGCCAAATCGCCCAACCAATTGGCGAAATGGCAAATCGGTGATGCCAGCCAATGGCGCAAGGGCCACAGGTGGAGTCAACGTTAGGTCATCTAGATTTATGTGGTCCAAAATAAGGCACCTGCTTAACACTTGGGCGATGCATTAGATTTACGCGCACCATCGCCCAATCACAATGCGCGCTCAGGCTGTTTTGCCTGAAAAGCGGGCGAAATTTACGCAATGCCCATAAATTAAGCAAAACAACTTGATCAAATCCGGGAATTGCACCTGCCTTGGGCAACCAATAGGAAGGACCAAAGGAGTGTCGCATGACCAATGCCGTGATTATTGTCGCCGCGGGGCGTGGCCAACGGGCCGGTGGAGGCCTGCCAAAACAATGGCGCCCATTGGGGGCAAAACGTGTGATAGATCATACGCTTGACGCCTTTCGGCGGGCCGGATTGGGACCGATCATTGTTGTGCTCCATCCGGATGATTTCGACCTGATACAAGACAGCGATGTCATCTGTGTTCCGGGTGGTTCTACGCGCGATGCATCCGTGCGCAACGGATTAGAGGCATTGTTGCCCCATCATCCAACCAAAGTGTTAATCCATGACGCCGCCCGACCCCTTGTGGATGGGCCATTGATTGATCGGGTGCTGGCGGCGCTGGATCACGCGGACGGGGCTGCGCCGGCATTGGCCGTTACGGATGCGTTATGGCATGGTCAGCAGGATCGCGTCACCGGCACCCAAGATCGCGAGGGCTTGTTTCGCGCGCAAACTCCGCAGGGGTTTCGGTTTGACGCTATTTTGGCCGCCCATCGCCGCCATACAGGCACCGCCGCCGATGATGTGGCCGTCGCGCGTGCCGCTGGGATAGACGTAACAATTGTCCCCGGCGCAGAAGATAACCTAAAAATCACCACGGCAGATGATTTTGGCCGTGCCAATGATAAACTGACGCAAAAGTTAGGACAAAACATGGACATACGCACCGGCAATGGCTTTGACGTGCATCGGTTTGGCGAGGGGGATCATGTGATCCTATGTGGTGTGAAAATCCCCCATTCCCGCGGCCTGCAAGGCCATTCTGACGCAGATGTGGGTATGCACACGATCACAGATGCAATTTATGGCGGGCTGGCGCGGGGTGATATCGGCCAACATTTCCCACCCTCTGATCCACAATGGAAAGGGGCTGCCAGCGAAATTTTCCTGGCCCATGCCTGTAACCTGGCCCGCGAAATGGGGTTCACCATTACCCATGCGGATGTGACGCTGATATGTGAATTCCCCAAGGTTGGCCCCCATGCGCCAGCGATGCGCACAGAAATGGCACGGATCATGGGCATTGACGTGGACCGGATGAGCGTCAAAGCAACCACATCGGAACGGCTGGGTTTTACCGGTCGCGGAGAAGGCATCGCCGCCTTGGCCACCGTGACATTGGTGAAATCATGACCCATATTATTGCGACGTTTTTCTATAGCGGCCATCTGCGCCCTGCCCCCGGCACATGGGGATCAGCGGCGGCGGTGCTGGCGGCGTGGCCATTGCATGCCTTTGGCGGGCCTTTGTTGTTGGCCATCGGTGTTTTGGTGTCATTTGCGCTAGGATGGTGGGCCACAGCCCAAGAAACCCGTGGCAAAGAGGACCATGACCCATCCGAAATAGTCATCGACGAAGTGGCCGGTCAATGGATCGCGCTGCTGCCTGTTTCGATCGGTGCCAGCCATGCGGGCGCGTCCATCTTTGCGCTTTGGCCCGGCATTTTGACAGCGTTCCTTTTGTTTCGCCTGTTTGACATCACCAAGCCCAGCCTGATCGGTTGGGCCGATCGACGCGGCGATGCGCTGGGGGTGATGCTGGATGATGTGTTTGCCGGGATCATCGCCGCCTTGGGCGTGGGATTGTTTGCTTATCTCAGCCACGGAGTGCTGGGCCTATGATCGAAACGCTGCTGAAAACCGCAATATCAAAAGGTGTGATGATCGCCACCGCCGAAAGCTGTACCGGTGGTTTGGTTGCAGGCGCGTTGACAGAAATCCCCGGATCGTCGGCAATGTTTGATCGCGGCTTTGTCACCTATACCAACGCCGCTAAAATGCAGATGTTGGGCGTGTCCGCTGATACGCTGGACACCTATGGCGCAGTGTCAGAACAGGTCGCGGCGCAAATGGCGCAGGGGGCGTGCAAAAATTCAAACGCGCAGCTGTCTGTGGCCATCACCGGCATTGCTGGCCCCGGCGGATCAGACCACAAACCCGAAGGTCGGGTCTGTTTTGGATGGTGCATGCAGGGCGAAACGCAAACCGAAACGATAGAGTTCGGCGCGATTGGTCGCGCGCAGGTGCGGGCGAAATCGGTTGAACATGCCTTGTCTCTGCTCGGGCGGGCGCTGGATTCCTGATCGCACCTTTTATGTGCATTTGACTCATTTATTGCTCATTATTTAATCAATCCGCCAACTGCCCTTTGTTTAAGCGCCCCTGAGCCACATTGCCCCTTCTCATAGCGTTTGGAATGCGGCCTGTGCCTGTCCAACGACAAATCAGAGGGGATTCCACTATGAATGGAGCAGATACCGCATGGATCATCGTCGCTACGGCGCTGGTCCTGTTCATGACACTGCCCGGACTTGCACTTTTTTATGGCGGTTTGGTACGCGCACGCAATGTGCTGAGCGTGTTTATGCAATGTTACGCCATCGCCTGTTTGATGAGCATCCTGTGGCTGGTCGTCGGCTATTCGATTGCTTTTGGCCCCGCGACGGGCGGCTATTGGGGTGGATTGGACAAAATGTTCCTGTCCGGCGTGACCGCTGACACAGTATCGGGCACCATTCCCGAAGTGTTGTTCTTCGCCTTCCAGATGACCTTTGCAATCATCACACCAGCGCTGATTGTTGGCGCATATGTGGAACGGATCGGTTTTGCCTTTGTATTGGCGTTTTCCGCGCTTTGGATGCTGATCTGTTACGCACCTGTTGTGCATTGGATCTGGGGCGGTGGTTTCTTGTCTGGCGACGCCTGGTTTGGCGGCTCTGGTGTGACTGACTTTGCCGGTGGCATTGTTGTGCATGAAACGGCTGGTCTGGCTGCGATCATTTTGGCGATTTTTCTTGGGCCACGCAAAAACCAGACAACTCCGCCGCATAATCCCGGCATGGTGATGATCGGGGCTGCGATGCTGTGGGTTGGCTGGTTTGGCTTTAACGGTGGGTCCGCATTGGCCGCCAATGGCACCGCGGCCATGGCCATCACAGTGACCCATATTTCCGCCGCAATGGCATCGCTGACTTGGGCATTGTGGGAAAAGATCAAGTTTGGCCGCGCATCACTGGTGGGCATCGTCACCGGAACCATCGCCGGTCTGGCGTCGATCACCCCTGCTGCTGGGTCCGTTGGTCCAATCGAAGCCATGGCCATCGGCGCCATCGCCGGTATCCTGTGCCAAGAATCCGTGACCCTGATCCGCAACGTGTTCAAAATCGACGACACATTGGATGTGTTTGCGGTGCACGGCGTTGGCGGCATCTTTGGGACGCTGATGCTTGCGATCTTTGGCCACGCCACGTTTGCCGCGCAATTGGGTGGCTTGGCTGTTGTGGGCATCTGGACAGTGGCCGTCACTGTTGCCCTGATCCTGATCCTGCGCCTGTTCATCCCAATCCGGGTGGACGAAGAAACCGAAGTCAGTGGTCTGGATCTGGCTGTACATGGCGAACGGGCTTACGAACTTAATTCGTAAATCCTATCAAAACGGATGGAAAACGCGGCTCCTTCGGGGGCCGCGTTTTGCGTTTAACCGCTAATTTTCGCATCTACTTTGTCAATTTCATTTTCGTACCATGCCACGCAAGCATTTGGATCCTCCAAAAACGTAGCGGCAAAACTGTCAGGTGCTTCGGTCTGATCATCAAATTGGGTGGACCACACCATCATGCCCAAAAAGGCCGGTAATAATGCACGTGCCTTATGGGTTGGAAAATACAAAACCCGGCTGCCTTTTCTGGGATCAATCTGTCGGTCGAACAACCCAGATTCCTCTAGCTTTGCCAATCTGTTAGCCAGAATGTTGGTTGATATTCGTTCCGGTGACTCCAAAAATTCGCTATAGCTGCGTTTGCCATGTAGCAATACGTCGCGCAGCAGCAAAAAACACCATTTGTCGCCTATAATACCAGCTGCATACCGGGTTGGGCATCCGTGCCACGGGGGTTTGGCTCTACGTGTCATGCGCTTAACTTAATCCAAAAATTAACACTTGCAAGGCGCAAGTAAATCAGGCTTGATAACTCCACTTGCAAAATGAAAGAGGAAATTGCCATGACGTCTCCGTTTGTTTGGTTCGACAATGTCGGCCCCACCCGGACCGAAACGACCGATTTTTTGAAAAAAACGTTTAACTGGACCACCCAAGACATTGGTCCAATGACCTTTTTGACCGCGCAGGGCCAAGACCAACCCTTTGCTGCGACCTGTGACGCAATGGACGATATCAGCGGCTGGGTCCCCTATGTAGAGGTCAATGATCTGCCCGCTGCTGTGCAAAATGCCACCAATAACGGAGCGCAGGTTCTGGCTGAAAATCTGGTGGGCCCAGCGGGAACCGCGACGTTTATTCGTGACCCCGGTGGCGCACAATTGGCGATCTGGAAACGGGCAACCGCGTGATCTTTGGGAAAATTGCCTTGACCACATTTGCCTATGTCGTGTTTGTGTTCCCAATAGCCATTATTTGGCATTTGGTTCTGTTTCACGAAAAATTTGTGACATTTGGCTATTTCAAAGGTGATCCAAATATTGCCATAGGCCTGCTCACGATGATTGTTCAAGGCGCGACAATTGCCATGATATACCCCAATTATCGCAGCAAATTCAGCGGCTTAAGACATGCTTTGTCTTTTGGAATGTTGGTTGGTGTCTTTTATTGGTCCTGTCATGTGCTGGGATTGGTGGCCAAACAAAACGTACCTTTGGCGTGGCAATTTACCCTTATGGAAACGGCTTATTTGGTGGTTCAGTTCGCCGGTGCCAGCGTCATTTTGTGGTTGGTTTATGGTGACAAACCGTCACGACATCACTGATATAGATCGGCTGCGCGCCGTTCAAAGGCGCGCACCACCCGCTGCATCGCATCATTGAAAAACAGCCCGGCCGCACCTTGTAAAACACGGTTTTTGAACTCAAAATCAACCTCGAACGACACGCGGCACCCGCCATCCACATCGACAAAGCCCCATGTGGAATGCAGATGATGAAACGGACCATCGATGTAATCCGTATCAATCTGCATCTTGGCCGGCCATTTGGTCACGCGGCTGCCAAATTTTTCGCGGAACACTTTGAAACTGATCACCAGATCGGCCAGCATCACGCAATGATCGCCTTTGTCCTCAACGGATCGAATACGCGCGGCGGCCGTCCAGGGTAAAAACTTGGGATAATTGGCCACATCACCCACCAATTCATACATCTGCAACGCTGTATAAGGCAGGATACGGGTTTCGGCATGAGACGGCATAGGTTTAGATCAGCTCTGTCGCGCTTGGTTACGGATCATGTCGGCTTTTCGTGGGATAAACACAAGGGGGACCTTTCGCCGCGCATGATCATCTGAATTCAATCATGACGCGTATAGTACGTAAATACAAACAGTTACGACCCAAACTTCATCTATGAACGATGTGTAAATTCAACGCATAATCGGGAAAATCCTGGCCAACACTTGGCGCAATGGGGCACGCATGGTAGCAGGCCTAGTACGTAAGGAGCCCAACATGACCAACCGCCCCTATACTATCGACCGGATGATTTCGGCCAAATCCATCGCCGCCCGGATCGAAGATCTGTCACATGAAATTGAGGCCGAATTTGCCGATACCGAAAAGCTGATCGTTGTGGGTCTGTTGCGGGGCTCGTTTGTGTTTATCGCCGATATTGTCCGCGAACTTGACCTGCCGGTTGAGGTGGATTTCCTAGAAGCTTCTTCTTATGGGGATGGCACCGAAAGTTCCCGAGAAGTGCGGATCATGAAGGATTTGCGCGGTGAAATTGGTGGGCGAGATGTTTTGGTCGTCGAGGATATCGTCGATACCGGGTTCACACTGCGCCATGTTCTAAACCTGCTGGCTAGCCGCGAACCTCGTAAAATGCGCTCTATTGCTTTGCTTGATAAACCCAGCCGCCGCGAAGTGGACATTCGCGCGGATTGGACCGGGTTTGAGATCCCCGATGAATTTGTCGTGGGATATGGCATTGATTATGCACAAAGAAACCGCAACCTGCCTTTTATTGGAAAAGTGCGGTTCACGGACGAAACGTGATGGATCCGCTTAGATTCATGATGCGCGCCAAACGATTGGTGCAGAATCCACCTAGTATGACACGTGTGTTAATTGGGCTGGGCGCTGTTGCGATTTGTGTGATTTTGTTTGGGATCGAATATTTTGTGGGCTGGCCGGATTGGCTGACGCTTGAACCAATACGCCCCAACCGGCCACTCCAATAAACCATTGCGAAAACGCGGGACGTTTGCGCAATGGCTGGTCCCGATCTTATCCGAGTTTTGCCAAACGGGCCGCGCGCAATTTCGCAAAATCATCACCCGCATGATACGAAGACCGGGTCAATGGTGTCGCAGAAACCATGTGAAACCCTTTGCCATATGCGGCTTTTTCATAGGCTTCGAATTCTTCGGGGGTCACAAAACGATCCACAGCGTGGTGTTTTGGGGTGGGCTGCAAATATTGACCAATGGTCAAAAAATCAATGTCGGCGGCGCGCATATCATCCATCACTTGCAGCACGCCTTGGCGGTCCTCACCCAAGCCAACCATGATGCCGGATTTGGTGAACATCGTCGGATCCATTTCCTTGACCCGTTGCAACAAACGCAGCGAATGGAAATAGCGGGCCCCGTGACGCACGGTGGGATAAAGCCCCGGCACGGTTTCCAGATTGTGGTTGAACACGTCCGGTTTGGCGGCCACGACAATTTCCAGAACGGACGGATCGCAGCGCAGGAAATCTGGTGTCAGAATTTCAATCGTTGTGTCGGGCGAACGATGGCGAATGGCGCGGATGGTTTGGGCAAAATGTTCGGCGCCGCCATCTTTGATATCGTCGCGGTCCACGGATGTGACCACAACATGATTCAACCCCAGCTTGGCCACCGCGTCGGCAACCCGACCCGGTTCAAACGGGTCCAGATCCTCTAGCGGTTTGCCGGTGGCAATATTGCAGAACGAACAAGCCCGCGTACAAACGTCGCCCATGATCATCATTGTGGCATGGCCCTGCGACCAGCATTCACCGGCATTGGGGCAACCTGCCTCTTCGCAGACGGTGACCAATTTATGTTCGCGCATAATAGCGTAAGTTTTTTTATAGCCATCGGATGTGGGCGCTTTGACCCTAATCCATTCGGGTTTGCGGGGCTGGGCATTGTCTGGACGATGCGCTTTTTCAGGATGGCGCTGCTCAGGTATTTTCAGATCTCGCATGTGGGGCTCCTCCGGGCTTTGATGATATGTAGCCCTGTGATGGTCCCTTGTCCAATGCGGGGGATGCCTTGCATGACGGCTATCCCCGGAACGCATGGATCAAACGGATTTTAGGCCGCGATCGCATCGGCATGCCCCCAGTTTCCGCCCGAAAAGACACCGCGCGTCATCGCACCCGCATTTGGCCGTGGGTCCAGCAATTGCGGCGTCGCAAGTGGGAAGGCATCAGACGTCAGACCAACCGTGGCCTGCCCCGGACAATGCAGTAACAAACCGGTATTGGCCCAGATCACTTCTTCTTCGTCAAAGACCAGCGTCGTGGCATGGGCCGTGGCATCAGAGCGGGACAATTCGATACCAAACTCACCCACCAGTTTACGCGCCTCCATCAACACGGCAGGCAGTTTAAACCGGGTTTCGGCCAAAGATCCGGTCAGCAGAATATACTGATCTGGCAGAACCGTCAGATCCGCATCACTGCCCAAAACGCCACCGGGGATATGCACATGCTGCGCGGCCGGTACGTCGTCGCGGATGATATCACGAACAGCGCGCAATCCGCCGTCAAAGGTACAAAGCACATCCCCAACCTGAACCTGTTCGATGGCTTTCCAACCGCAATCGGTTTCCACCATCGCACCGGACATCAAACCGGGCTGACGATCGTGGGGATTGGGGACCATCAGATCGGATTGGGACGGGCGCCCCGCGGTGGCAATCTGGGTCAGTTTGGGCTGGGTTTTGGTGATGGAAACAGGGGCGGTGCGGGCGACATTCGAGCGAATTTGCAGAAACATTTTCTTAACTCCTTCAGGCTAAGCCGGTTGAACTTGATGCCTCATTTCGGCGCTCAGAACTTGCCCGAAATGTGTCCGCAAACGGGTGCTGCTGTGTCACCTTTCGTGATCCGTCACCAAACCCGGATCCCGCGCAGGATTGCACGGCAACATTGCACCTCTGTTCAACAGCTGTTTACCTAACCAATAGTTAACCGCCCCGAAGCGGTCCGAATTCCGCCAGACTTCGAATCGCGCGCCTGCGCCAAAACCCCGGATTTTGCGCCAAAATCACTTGCGGTTTAGAACCATTCTAGTAACTTCGCCTCGATTTCGAATCCGGGTCGATGATTTGCAACCACATCCTCCCCCAAACAACAGGTGACTTTGATGAAAACCGGCTACACTTTGCCTTCTGTAACTTTCCACACCCGCGTGCGTGACGACAGTATCGAAGGTCCAAACCCGTTTCGTTGGGAAGACAAAACAACCGCTGACTACTTTGCTGGCAAACGCGTGGTTCTGTTTTCCCTGCCCGGCGCATTCACCCCCACATGTTCCACATACCAATTGCCCGGTTTCGAAAACGGCTTTGCTGATTTCGCGGCCCAAGGCATCGATGAAATCTATTGCATGTCCGTCAATGACAGCTTTGTGATGAACAAATGGGCCGAGGGCCAAAACCTGTCCAACGTCAAAGTGATCCCAGATGGGTCCGGTGAATTTACTCGCCGCATGGGCATGTTGGTGCGCAAAGACAATGTTGGCTTTGGTCTGCGGTCCTGGCGCTATGCCGCCGTTGTCAAAGACGGTCAGATCGAAGCATGGTTCGAAGAGCCAGGCCTGTCAGACAACCACGGCGAAGACCCATATGGCGTGTCATCTCCTGAAACCGTTCTGAACTGGTTGCTCGAAGCAAACGCAGAAGTCGCGGCATAATCCTGCCCTTTCTGAGGTCGCAAATTCGAAAGGCTCGGCAGCATTTGCCGGGCCTTTTTCAGTATGCGCAACAATGTCAAAACCCAGAGCTGAGCAATCCGTATCAACCCCAGAACACCCCCAACCACGCCGCCACATGCGCCCAGCCATAACGTCGAAAACCATATGGGATGAAGCGCGCTAAACTGATGTTCGTCTTGGATGCCTGAAATGCCGTCAATCCCACCCTGAACGGCCAGCGCCGTGGTGCAATAGGCAAACATACAGGCATTGATCAGGATAAAAACCGATAGGATTGAAACGGATCGCGTCGCGCAGTGTTTTGCCATGATGACCTCATCTTTCAGAGATAACCTGCCAGTGTTGATTTCAAAATTTCGTTGGGGAATGTGAAGGACTTGCTCAGATTATGTGTCGATGTCTGCCTTGGCCTGATCGATCAGCTCTTGGCCCGCCTGTTGTAAAATCTGGGACAGATCCTGAAACCATCCCTGCCCTTTTGATGTCGCGCGGCGCACCAATCCAATCTGGCGTTCCGGTTGTGGGACTTCAAATCGCGCCACGCCCATATCCGGCGTTGATCCCATTTCTCGCACCAATGCGATTTCAGGCAAAAACGTCACCCCAAAACCACCAGCCACCAATCCACACAATGTGGACAATGACGACGCCCCCAAATCCACTTTGGTTGCGGACCGATTGAGCGAACAGGCCGCCAGCGCCTGATCTGCCAAACAATGCCCTTCGTCCAAGAGCAACAATTGGTGCGGGGCGATCTGAACGGGATCGGGGATGGCGTTTGTATCAACCAGATGTTGGATATGCTGCGCGTGACCGGCCAGCAAAAACCGATCCCGAAACAATGGGGTTTCCTGCATGTTTTCTGCCCCGGTTGGCAATGCCATCACCGCCGCATCTAACTGCCCCTGTTCCAAATCTGACAGCAATATCTGTGTCTGCGCCTCGCGCACCCGCAGCTCCAGCCCCAAATTCTGAGCCCGCAACAATGGCAATGCCTGCGGAATCAAGTAAGGCGCAATTGTCGGAATGACCCCCAGCGAAAACCGCCCAGTCAGCCCGCGCGCCAAACTGGCGCTTTGTTCCAGCGCCGTCATTTCCGCCATAACCCGTTCGGCGTGGTGCCGCATGTCATGCCCGGCCGGGGTCAAAATCACTTTGCGTGGCTGGCGTTCAAAAACAGTCACGCCCAGCCGCTCTTCGAGCTCTTTGATTTGAACGGACAACGCAGGTTGGGAAATGTGCAGCATTTCGGCGGCACGACCAATTTGCCCGGTTTGGGCAACGGCCAGAAAATATCGGATTTGGCGTAATGTAACTGACATAATATTTAACTATAGATACCAGCAATAAATGCAATTTTCAATTATGAAACAACTGACGCATGATCCGGTTAACCCCAAAATAGGAGCCAGAGAATGACCCAGAAACGTTTGACCACCACCGCAGGTGCCCCCATCGCGGACAATCAAAACGCATTGACCGCTGGCGCGCGTGGCCCGGTGTTGATGCAGGATTATCAATTGATCGAAAAACTGGCCCATCAAAACCGGGAACGTATCCCAGAACGGGTTGTGCATGCCAAAGGCTGGGGCGCGTTTGGCACGTTGAAAGTCACCCATGACATTTCCAAATACACCCGTGCCAAGGTTTTCCAACCCGGAACCGAAACCCCAATGTTGGCGCGTTTTTCCACCGTTGCAGGCGAATCTGGCGCTGCGGATCACGAACGCGACGTGCGGGGATTTGCGCTTAAATTCTATACAGAAGAAGGCAACTGGGATCTGGTTGGGAACAACACGCCGGTATTTTTCCTGCGCGATCCGTATAAATTCCCCGATTTCATTCACACCCAAAAACGCCATCCGCGCAGCAATCTGCGCAGCCCCAATGCGATGTGGGATTTCTGGAGCCTCAGCCCAGAAGCGCTTCATCAAGTGACCATTTTGATGTCAGATCGGGGTTTGCCCCAATCCCCGGCCCAGATGAATGGCTATGGGTCACACACCTATTCGCTGTGGAATGATGACGGCGAACGATTCTGGGTAAAGTTCCATTTCAAAACCCTGCAGGGACACGCCCATTACACCAATGAAGAAGGTGCGAACATCGTCGGTCAAACCCGTGAAGGGTACCAAGAAGCGCTGTATGGAGGGATCGAAAGCGGGGATTTTCCGAAATGGCGGGTGTGCATTCAGGTGATGCCTGAAATGGATGCCGAAAAAACATCCTATAACCCGTTCGATCTGACCAAAGTGTGGCCACATGCCGATTATCCGTTGATCGAGGTTGGGGTGATGGAGCTTAACAGAAATCCAGAAAACTATTTCGCTGAGATCGAACAATCCGCGTTTAGCCCATCCAATATCGTCCCCGGAATCGGATTTAGCCCCGACAAAATGCTTCAGGCGCGAATCTTTTCTTATGCGGATGCCCATCGTTATCGTCTGGGAACCCATTACGAAGCCCTGCCAGTTAACGCTCCTAAATGCCCTGTTCATCATTATCACAAAGACGGTTCCATGAATTTCATGGGCCAACAGACAGGCGCGCGCGATGCTTATTATGAACCAAACACAATGGGCGGAGCGGTCGAAGATCCTAGTGTTGCAGAACCACCATTGCGGATTTCCGGGGATGCCGATCGCTATAATCATCGCGATGGCAATGACGATTATGTGCAACCGCGGGCTTTGCATAATTTGATGAACGACGCGGAACGGGCGCGTTTGTATCAAAACACCGCCGCCAGCATCGTTGGGGTTGATGCGATCATTTTGGATCGTGCATTGGATCATTACGATCAGATTAGCCCGGCCTATGGCAAAGGTATTCGTGATGCGCTGTCCAAACTGACCAGCTAAAAAAATGGCCCGGTTGTGGGGAACAACCGGGCCGATACGTTCTGTGACTTATCCAATTCGCGGCGCGAATTGGCCCAGCTCATCATAGTGTCGTTTCAATCTTTGAAGCGCGATGCGCAAAACAATTTTGCCCGAACGCGCGGACCACCCCATGCGTTTTTCTGTTTGCTCCATGCCCTCTAGGAAACAGCAGCACCGCAGCGCCACATCCCCAAGCCCGGGCCCCAAATCGGACAGGGCAGCGCCAACGCGATCTTTGGCAGCGCTGGCTGAACTGCCTTCGGAATGTCCGCCTGATCCAGCGGCGTCACCACCAGCCCCGACCAAAAAGCTGTCCCAATCCTGCGCCACTTTTGGTCCCATCTGAGCCAGTTCAAAATCTTCTCTTAGGCGTTCACCTGCAGCAACTAAATCACGGGAAAGAAATGGTTTTCCATCCTTGTCACGCCGACGCGACAACCCAATTAGAGGGCTTTCGGCCATGTTGACCCGAATGCGATGCACCTCTGAATTGTCTGCACAATCCCGGCCCGTTGCACCACTGTTCCCCAGCCCGGACACCGCAGCATCCCCCATGCCATTGGCGCGGTTTTCCTGTGAGGCCAACAATTCCTTTAGCGCGGAACGACCGGCCGTTGTGATGTGATATCGCGCAATGCGCGCCGTTGGATCATCACATGTGATCCAATCCTTTAGTGCCATTGCCTGGGCGATCGGTTGATCAACAACGGCCGTGCGGCTGGTTGCGCCATCGACGCCGTCCCGCACTACCACCGCTTTGTCCATGTCACGTGCAACCGCCAAAACGGCCCCCGCTTCACAGAGCCGACGCAGAATGCGGCTGCCTTCCATTTCCAGTGTTTCAGCACTTGGGGTTTCGCTTTCAATCACGCCTGTATGCATGGTCACCGACCGCGTCTCCTCGTTATCGTTTTGTTGGCTTCGATCAGGCAACATGCGCGACAATCGGCGCAGCGCCCCATCAACAAGCGGATCATCGCGCCGGCTTTCGTATCGGCGCACCTGCCGCAAAATCGTAGAGGCGTGGCAATCTTCTGTTCGGGCAAGCGCGCGAATAGGCAGACCACATTCCGTATGCACAAGGTAGTTGCGGGCAGCCACAGGGACCCAACCGGGTAAGGCTGACAAGTTCACGGCACTCTGATTGGGTCCGTTCATCGCATTTCCTTTTTCCACAGGCTCGCTTGGACGGGTGAAATGGCAGGTCGCCAAGGTAAACGTCGTGCTAACGCTATGGTTGCATTGGTTACTTAAGTTTTAATTTGCCTCATTAATGCCATCTTGGTTTAGAAAGTATAAACAGGGATAAAGCGTGCGTTCTTAACTTATCCACATCACGCAACACACGTTCTAGTTGTTCTATGGTGGCTTCATCGACACATTGAAGGGGCAAAACCATGCAAGACTTAATCGGAATGATCAACGCACTGCGCCGTCCAAAACTCTTGGTACGCGCCGCAAGGTTTGGAATTGATGATTACGTACGTGAACAGCATCTCAGCCGCATTCTAAAACGCGAATCACTGCCGCGCTCTGGGGCGGCGATCCTCAAATTGCTGGAAATCGAAGCGGACCATGAGGATCAGCGCAAAGCAAAGATGGCGGAATATTCCATTGCGCATCACGTTGAGGTTTTGATCGCGTTGATGGGCGAAGCACGGGTGCTGCGCGCCACAACGCGCAGCTGATCCGATCTAGGCCAGCGGATGTGTCCGCCTAGTTGAACGCATCCGGCATAGAGGCCTTCTTGGCGGCGACATATTCATTCAGTTGCCGCAGAATCTCTGGGTCCAGCGGAGGCTGCTGATAGCCATCGATCAGTTTTTGAACACGGACAGATGCCAGGGTGCGCGTATCACGGGCGCCTTCGTCTTCCCAGGTTTCAAATGGTTTGTAATCCAACAGGTCAGACCGCCAAAACGCGTCTTTGTAATTGGCCTGCGTGTGATCACATCCCAGATAATGCCCGCCGGGTCCGACTTCGCGAATGGCATCCATCGCCTGGCCATTTTCGCTGATATCCACGCCTTTGGCCAATCCGTGCAGAACCCCTAACTGGTCTGCATCCATGACGAATTTTTCAAAGTCCGCAACCAATCCACCCTCAAGCCAACCGGCGGAATGCAACATAAAGTTCACGCCCGAGGTCAACCCCGCATTCAAGGAATTGGCGGTTTCATAAGCGGCTTGTGCGTCTGGGATTTTGGATCCGTTAAAGCTTCCGGCGGAGCGATAAGGCAGGCCCATACGCCGTGCCAACTGCCCTGCCCCATGGGTGATTTTGGACGCTTCTGGTGTGCCAAATGTCGGCGCACCTGAATTCATGTCGATCGATGTGACAAAGGTTCCGAAAATCACCGGCGCTCCGGGGCGAACCAGCTGTGAATAGGCCACGCCGGCCATAACTTCGGCCAGAACCTGCGTCAACGTCCCGACAATCGACACAGGCGCCATGGCCCCGCCAACAATGAACGGCGACACGATGCAAGCTTGGTTATTTGCGGCAAACACTTCAAGCGCGCCCATCATGACATTGTCAAATGTCAGCGGCGAATTGGCGTTGATCAGCGATGTCATCACCGTGTTGTTTTGAACAAAATCTTTGCCAAACAGGATTTCGCACATTTCAACGCTGTCTTGGGCGCGGCTGGGTTCGGTGACAGACCCCATAAAAGGTTTGTCAGACAATGTCATATGCGCCAGCAACATGTCCAAATGTCGTTTATTTACAGGCACATCCGTAGGTTCACAAACCGTGCCCCCGGAATGATGCAGGTATTTCGACATATAGGTCAGTTTGACGAATTTCTGGAAATCAGCCAAAGTTGCGTAGCGGCGACCACCGTCTGCATCCCGAACAAAAGGCGGGCCGTAAACCGGCGCCAGAACAAGGTTATTGCCCCCGATTTCAACGGATTTTTCTGGATTGCGCGCATGTTGCACAAACGAACTGGGGGCGGTTTTGCACAATTCACGCGCCATTCCGCGCGGAATATGCACCCGTTCACCCACAATGGTTGCACCGGCTTCTTTCCAACGCTTTAGGGCTTCGGGGTTTTCAACAAAGTTGACCCCGACTTCTTCTAACACTGTGTCGGCATTATATTCGATAATATCCAAGGCTTCGTCGCTGAGAATATCCAAATTCGGAATCTCGCGTTTGATCACCTTGGCCGTTTCGATCTTTAATGTGGTGCGTTCGGCACGTCGTGCAGCACCGCCGCCGCCGCGTGTTCTGCGTGTTCTAACCGCTTCGCCCATGTTGTCTTCCTTGATCCGCTTGATGCTCTGATTGAATTATTGTGCATCTTGGATCGTTGTTTATCGGTGAAATTCGCCAAAATCGCACGAGATACGGCCATTCTGGCGAAAAAGCGACATATGCGGAAAACGTGACCGGGCTTAACGTAACGTCCAGCCCTCTTGTTGGGGCAAAAACACCTCAACCGCAGCAGACGCAACAATCATAGGGGCGCCGGTTTCTGGGTCTGTGACGTTCAAGCCGCCTTTGACCACATGGATTTCGGGCTGATCGGACAGCTGCGAATAAAATTCAGATGCAGCGACATTGTCAGGCTGTTGCACGCCAACGGTGATTTTCACGCGAATATCCTTGGGCGCGATGTTTAACCGTTTCAAAATCGACAATTTTGAATGTTGGTGGGCATCCTCAATCGCGTGCAGCGCTGACTTGGTGTAATTGTCGCGCCCTAACAAACAGGTGCCCATTCCCATCGCGATGATCAATCGGCCGTGATTTGTGCTTTGATCTGTCATTCTGCACGCTCCATATCAAAGGACACTGACAAGGCCACATTGGCAATAATGGTCGGGTTTCCAGTGCCTTCGGGGCGCGGAATGTCCAATCCCCCCTGCACGACATGAAAATCGGTCTGCCCATAGGGGAAAATGTCGCCTAACGCAGAAATATCCACCTTGTCTGGGTGCTGCACCCCGATTTCGACGCGGATCTGCATGGCAGTTTTGGGAAAGCCAAACAATTCGGCCAGGTTGATTGAATTATGCCATAGCGCATTTTGCAGCGCCCGTTTTGCGGCCTCGGTATAATCGCCACGGCGCAGCGACGTGCCCATGCCAAATTCTGTTAATAAGTTTTCCAAACTCTTCCCTCCAGAAACATGATCAGCAATAGGCGCTGTCTTCATGGATTCCAAGCAAGATCACCGTCCCAATAAACGATGTCGCATCTTGCGACTTTGACGGGGATTCATTATTGCGTCGACATGACAGATATTTCCCATGACCGCCTCCTGATTATCGACTTTGGTAGCCAAGTAACGCAGCTGATTGCGCGTCGTTTGCGTGAACTGAATGTCTATTGTGAAATTCACCCCTATCAGTCCGTAACCATGGACAAAGTGCGCGAAATGGCGCCCCGGGCGGTGATCCTGTCGGGGGGGCCTGACAGCGTGACACGCGACGGCAGCCCGCGCGCGCCGCAAGAAATATTTGATTACGGCGTGCCAATTCTGGGCATTTGCTATGGTCAGCAAACGATGATGACCCAATTGGGCGGCAAAGTCGAAAGCGGCCATGGCACAGCCGAATTTGGCCGCGCCTTTGTGACACCGGCCAACAAATTGGACATTCTGGATGGTTGGTTTGCTGATGGTGACGAACAGGTCTGGATGAGCCATGGTGATCACGTCAGTGAAATCGCGCCGGGATTTGAGGTTTATGGAACCTCGCCCAATGCGCCCTATGCCATCACCGCCGATGTGAACCGTCATTTTTATGCAGTGCAATTCCACCCCGAGGTGCATCACACCCCGAACGGTGCCAAACTGTATGAGAACTTTGTCAAATTGGCCGGTTTCACGGGCGATTGGACGATGGGCGCCTATCGTCAGGAAATGATCGAAAAAATCCGCGAACAAGTTGGCGACAAACAGGTGATCTGTGGTTTGTCCGGTGGCGTTGATAGTTCGGTCACCGCGATCCTTTTGCACGAAGCGATTGGGGATCAGCTGACATGTGTGTTTGTCGATCATGGATTGCTGCGCAAAGACGAAGCCACCGAAGTGGTTGCGATGTTCCGCGACAATTACAACATTAAACTGATCCATGCCGATGAAAGTGATCTGTTCCTAGGCGAATTGGACGGTCAGTCCGATCCGGAAACCAAACGCAAAATCATCGGCAAGCTGTTCATTGATGTGTTCCAGAAACATGCGGACAGCATTGAGGGCGCAGAATTTCTGGCCCAAGGCACCTTATACCCCGATGTGATCGAAAGCGTGTCGTTCAGCGGCGGACCATCCGTGACAATCAAGTCGCACCATAATGTGGGCGGCCTACCTGAAAAGATGGGCCTGAAACTGGTCGAACCTCTGCGTGAATTGTTCAAAGACGAAGTGCGCGCCTTGGGGCTTGAACTGGGCCTGCCCCAAAGCTTTATCGGGCGGCACCCCTTCCCCGGGCCCGGTTTGGCCATTCGTTGTCCCGGTGAAATCACCCGCGAAAAGCTGGAAATCCTGCGCGAAGCCGACGCGGTTTACATCGATCAGATCCGCAAACACGGGCTATATGATGAAATCTGGCAGGCCTTTGTCGCGATTTTGCCTGTGCGCACCGTTGGCGTGATGGGCGATGGCCGCACCTATGATTTTGCCTGCGCTTTGCGTGCCGTGACATCCGTGGACGGGATGACGGCCGATTATTATCCGTTTACCCATGAATTCCTTGGCGAAACCGCCACCCGGATCATCAACGAAGTCAAAGGTATCAATCGCTGTACCTATGACATTACGTCGAAACCTCCGGGGACAATCGAATGGGAATGATGGTTTAGGTAAAAAATCAAACCCGGGTTGCTTGCAATCCGGGTTATTTCTTGGTGATGTGCTGGTAACATTCTGCAGTTTGAGGGCGATTATGTCTGTTCATCTTAATGGTTATATTTTGGTTCCTCAGGACCGCCTGAATGACATCCGTGCGGCGCTGGTTGATCATATTCGCCTAACCCGACAGGAACCGGGCTGTATTTCGTTTAATGTGGACGAAAACCCAGATATTCCCGGCCGTTTTGACGTCGCCGAGGAATTTACAGATGCGGACAGTTTTGCCGCGCATCAGACGCGGGTCAAAGCCTCTGATTGGGGGCGGATCAGCGCGGGAATTGAACGCGACTACACGATCACCGGGCTGGACTAAATGACCCCAACGGCACGGGCTGCCTTTTGGATGATCGGCTCGATCCTGTCTTTTTCAGCGATGGCCATCGCCGGGCGCAATGTCAGCGCGGAACTGGATACATTTGAAATCATGTTGTTCCGGTCGATGATCGGGTTTCTGATTGTGGTGTCTTTTGCGGCACTTACCGGGCAAATCCACCGGCTGGCCCTGCACCATCCCGGCCTGCACTTTACCCGTAATCTGGCGCATTTCACCGGGCAAAACCTGTGGCTTTATGCGGTTGCCGTGGCCCCACTGGCCCAAGTATTTGCTCTTGAATTCACCACCCCCATCTGGGCGATTTTGCTCGCGCCGATCATCTTGCGTGAAAAAATCACCCAAACCGGACTGATTTCAGCTGCGCTTGGCTTTGTCGGCATACTGATCGTTGCGCGCCCGGATGTCACCAATCTGTCCCCCGGATTGTTGCCCGCCGCGTTATGCGCGATTGCCTTTGGGATTACAGCTCTGACCACACGCCGCCTGACCCGTACGGAACCGATCATTCGGATTTTGTTTTACCTGACGGTGTTTCAAGTTGGGTTTGGGCTGATCACCGCTGGTTATGATGGAACGATCATTATGCCATCGCTGTCTGCCACCCCTTGGGTTGTATTGATCGCCGTCACCGGGATCACGGCGCATCTCTGCCTTACAAACGCACTTAGCTTGGCCCCGGCCAGTATCGTCACCCCGATTGACTTTGCCCGATTGCCACTGATCGCCATCGTTGGCATGTTGCTATATCAAGAAGCCATTGATATCTGGGTGTTTATCGGTGGCTTGGTTATTTTTGGCGCTAATTACTTCAATCTTTCGCGCAACAAATGAACCAAACAGTATAGTACATTGCAATTTTGTGACGTTACGGTGCTTGCCACTCGCTTACGTTGCGTAAAGAATTGACCGATAACATTATCGTCAGGCAAGATTTCGCCAATGGGACATAACCTTGCAGGGAGCCGTAATGGACAAGGTCATAAAAGCAACAGCCGTATTAATGATGACAACAACACTGGCGCATGCCGGCGGACTTGACCGCTCTGGCCAAGGCGTCGGTATCATTTTTGAAGACGGAAACACGTTTCAATTGTCATTGGGCAGCATCAATCCAACGGTATCTGGCGTTGCCACAGGGCCCGGTTTAACTGGTGCGTCTGGTGATATGGCTGACAGTTATACGCAGCTGTCACTGGCCTATAAACACGAACTGAATGACAATTTGTCACTGGCGATCATCATGGATCAGCCATTTGGCGCCAATGTGGATTATGCGGATGCGTCGGGGGGATACTACGCAACCGGTGGTGCCGCAGAGGTAAATTCAACCGCCTTCACCGCCGTCGCGCGCTATGAAATGGGCAACGGATTTTCGGTTCATGGCGGTCTGCGATATCAAACAGTTGACGCCAACGTAACCCTGCCCAGCTCAGCGACGACGCTTTATAATGTGGATGGCGACGGTTCCAGCGGAACGGGCTATCTGATTGGGGCCGCTTACGAAAAACCAGACATCGCATTGCGTGTTGCGTTGACCTACAATTCCAAGGTTGGCCACGAAATGGATGTGCGTGAATCCACCCTGCTCGCCGCAACTGGCGCATCCCTTGGATTTGCAGATTCAACCACCGAATTTGACACGCCTGAATCCATCAATCTGGATTTCCAGACCGGTATTGCCGCCGACACATTGCTGTTTGGGTCTATCCGATACGCCAAATGGACCCAGTTTTCCTTTGAACCGATTGGTTATGTCACCGCCAATGGCGAAGCTTTGCAGGATTATGACAACGATGTCGTGTCCTATAATGTCGGTATAGGTCGCCGGTTTAACGACACTTGGTCGGGTGCAATCACCTATGCCTACGAAGCAGGCGATGGTGAATTCGTTGGGAACCTTGGCCCGACAGATGGTTCAAAAGCCATTGGAATCGGCGCGACATATACGGGTGACGGATACAAAGTGACCGCCGGCATGCGCCACATCTGGCTGGGTGATGGCGACACAGAACATCCTGTTGTGGATGGTATCACTGGTGCAGAATTCCGCGACAACACCGCGCGCGCCTTTGGGGTACAGTTCACCACATCGTTCTGATCCAATCCAATACAACCTCAAAGCCCTGTCAATGTGACGGGGCTTTTTGGGTTTTGAGGCCGCATTTTTAACAAAATAACTGCAAATCCCGAAAATCTGCTGGCAAGCATCGCCGCGCGACGCTACCCACGTTGCATGATTTACAATACCGCTCAGGAATGGCGATCCAGCCCACATAAACGCGTTCTTTTCTTTGGCATGTCAGGCCTGGGAAAGACTTATCTTTCCAATCTGTTACGTGCGCGCGGCGACTGGTTTCACTATTCGATCGATTACCGCATCGGCACGCGCTATATGGGTGAATTGATCGCGGACAACGCCAAAAAAGAGGCGATGAAGGTCCCCTTCCTGCGTGAATTGCTGATGTCGGATTCCATTTATATCGGGTCCAACATCACGTTTGATAACCTGACCCCCGTCTCTTCTTATCTTGGCAAACCCGGCGATCCTGATCGGGGTGGATTGCCCATGGCCCAATATCTGAAACGTCAGAACCAATTCCAACATGCCGAAGAAAACGCGCTGCTGGATACGGGGCATTTCATTGAACGCGGCCAATCCTTATATGGCTATCCCCATTTTATCTGTGACACGGGCGGATCGATTTGCGAATGGGTTGATCCCGATGATCCGAATGATGAAATTCTGACGGCCCTGTCTCAGAACTGTTTGATGATCTGGCTCAAAGGGTCAGATGCCCACACGGATGAATTGGTGCGCCGTTTTGACAAAGCGCCCAAACCCATGGCCTATCAACCGGAATTTTTGGCCAAATCGTGGTCGGAATATTTAAACGAAAACAACGCACAAGAAGGCGATGTTGATCCAGATGCCTTTATCCGCTGGACCTATGCGCGTGCGCTTGCCCATCGCCAGCCCCTTTATGAAAAAATGTCCAAATGGGGCATTACACTTTGCGCAAATGACGTGTCTGGCGTGAAATCCGCAGAGGATTTCGAAAACTTGATCGCCCAAACACTTGAGATGCAGTCGCCACAAGACTAGGTAACCCACTCCGATCTTTGACCTTTTGACCCAAGGGACATCCCAATGCCAATAAAACTGCCCCGCTCGCTGCCTGCTTATGATGTGCTTTCCAAAGAAGGCGTCATGGTCATGGGCGAAAGCGCGGCCGAGCATCAGGACATCCGACCTTTGCGCATCGCGTTGCTCAACCTGATGCCCAAGAAAATCCAGACCGAAAATCAGTTCGCCCGTTTGATCGGCGCAACGCCGTTGCAAATTGAACTGACCTTAATCCGGATGAGCGAACACCGCACAAAAAACACCGCCGCAGAACATATGGCGGAATTTTATCAACCCTTTGAAGACGTTAAGGATCAAAAATTTGACGGGCTGATCATCACAGGCGCTCCAATCGAACACATGCCGTTTGAGGATGTGACCTATTGGTCTGAACTGTGTGAGGTTTTTGAATGGACGCAAACAAACGTGCATTCAACCTTTGGCGTCTGCTGGGGTGGCATGGCCATGATCAACTATTTCCACGATGTGCAAAAACACATTCTGGATGCCAAGGCGTTTGGATGTTTCCGTCATCAGAACCTATTGCCCGAAAGCCCGTATTTACGTGGTTTTTCAGATGATTGCGTGATCCCGGTTAGCCGTTGGACAGAGATGCTGAAACCAGAAATCGAAGCAAGTTCTGGGTTAAATGTGCTGCTGGATTCCCCAGAGGTGGGTCCTGCCCTGGTTCAGGATCCCGCGCATCGCGCGCTCTATATCTTTAACCATTTCGAATATGATTCCGGCACCCTAAAGCAGGAATATGATCGCGATGTCGCTGCGGGCACCACCATCAACGTGCCGATCAATTATTACCCCAATGATGACCCGTCGCAGCCGCCGCAAAACCGATGGCGCAGTCACGCCCATCTGCTTTATGGCAATTGGATCAGCGAAATCTATCAGACCACCCCATATGATATGGCCAAAATCGGTATCGAGGCCACAGATTTGAGGCTCTGATCAGAGCCTCACGTCGCGTCATTTTAAGCCCAGCCCCTGACTGGCGATAGATGCCAGACTTGAAATCTATTGCGAAATCGACCACATGCCAAAGCACAACATAGGAATGATCGTGTGAAATCCTGACATTGGGTCACTGCAAAGTTACGGCGACTAACATGGGATTGCGCTAACGGCCTAAAGTCCGCATATTGTTGGAAAATAAGGAGCGGCTCATGGAGCTTCCATTCGACGGTGAAATTTCTGCTTTCTTTCAAAAGGACGCCCCCACTGCGATCCGGGAAGAGATCAAAAATGCCCAAAAAGGCGAAATTCTGTCGACCGATTTTCCATATGATAAACGCTGGAAACGCGAAAAATACGAAGCTGCATTGGCCGCGTTGCAGATCGAACTGGTCAAATGTCAGGCTTGGGTGAAAGCCACAAATGCACGGGTCGCAATCGTGTTTGAAGGCCGTGACGCGGCCGGCAAAGGCGGCACAATCAAGCGGTTCCGGGAAAACCTGAACCCCCGTGGCGCCCGGGTTGTGGCGCTGTCCAAACCCACCGAAACCGAAGCGTCCCAGTGGTATTTTCAGCGCTACATTCAGCACCTTCCGGCGGGTGGTGAAATCACATTTTTCGACCGATCTTGGTACAATCGCGGTGTTGTCGAACATGTTTTTGGGTTTTGTACCCCTGAACAACGCGACCATTGGTTTACCCAAGTTGTGCCATTTGAACAGATGTTGGTCGACGAAGGCATCCATATCTGCAAAATCTGGCTGAACGTTGATCGCGCTGCCCAATTGCAGCGCTTCCTAGATCGCGAAAGCAACCCTTTGAAACAATGGAAACTTTCGTGGATTGATGTCGAAGGATTGAAAAAATGGGACGCCTATAGCGATGCCATTTCTGAAACTCTGACCCGGACACATTCGCAGGTCGCCCCATGGACCATCATCCGCAGCGACGATAAACACCGCGCCCGCGTTGCGGCGATCCGCTCTGTCCTGCACAGCCTTGATTACACACACAAAGATGCCAATGCGTTGGGCAACATCGATCCGCTGATTGCTGGCGGACCAGAGATGTGGACCTGACGTGGCTAAACGCGGTTATCATCACGGCAATCTGCGCGAAGCGTTGGTACAATCCTGCCTCAAGTTGATTGAGGAAAAGGGACCAACGGGTTTCACATTGTCCGAGGCGGCCAAACAGGCCGGCGTGACCCCTGCCGCTGTTTATCGCCATTTTGAAGGCCGCGAAGACCTGATCGCAGAAGCCGCAAAATTGGGCTATGAAATTTTTGCCGATCTGATGGAACATGCCTACGAAAAGGGCCAGCCTTCGGCGCTTGCTTCTTTTGAGGCGACCGGGCGCGCCTATCTGGCCTTTGCCCGTCGGTTTCCCGGGCATTACGTCGCGATGTTCGAAAGCGGAATTTCAATGCAACGCACCCCCGAATTACACGCCGTTTCTAAACGCGCGATGGGGGTTCTGGAAAAAGCCGCAGAAGAGTTATCAGAACATATTCCACCAGAAAAACGCCCGCCTCCACAGATGTTTTCCGCCCATATCTGGGCCATGAGCCACGGCGTGGTTGAACTCTTTGCGCGCAGCAATCCCGGATCCAAGAGCCCGTTCACACCAGAAGACCTGCTGGAAACGGGTATTGGCGTTTATTTGCGCGGCCTCGGCCTGGTGGCGCAGGACGACTAAACGCACGTTCTATTTATCGATGCGTAAACGTTATTCGAATGACGTTCCTGCCAGATCTTAAACGCAAAAAGGCGGTCCAATGGACCGCCTTTTCGTATATATTTCCCAAACTTAACGCTTGGAGAACTGGAAAGAACGACGCGCTTTGCGCTTACCGTATTTCTTACGTTCAACAACACGGCTGTCGCGTGTCAAGAAGCCAGCGGCTTTCAGTGGGGCGCGCAGAGCGGGATCATAAAGCTGCAGAGCTTTGGAAATCCCGTGCTTAACAGCACCCGCTTGACCGGACAGACCGCCGCCTTTGACGGTGGCCATCACGTCGAACTGACCTTCGACGCCAGCAACAGAAAAGGCCTGACGCAGGATCATTTGCAAAACCGGGCGTGCAAAATACACGTCCATGTCTTTGCCGTTTACGGTGACTTTGCCGGAACCGGGTTTGATCCAAACACGGGCAACCGCGTCTTTCCGTTTCCCAGTCGCATATGAACGACCCAGTGCGTCGCGCACGGGTTCACGTGGCGCTGCGATTTCTACGACGGCTTCGATGCCTTCAGCAACATTGCCCAGCTCTTCCAGAGAGTTGATCTGATCAGCCATGATTACGAGGTCCTCGTGTTCTTTTTGTTCATGGATGCAACATCCAGAACTTCAGGCTTCTGTGCTTCCATGCCGTGCTCGGCACCCGCAAATACGCGCAGATGTGTCATCTGAACGCGGGACAGACGGTTGCCGGGCAGCATGCGTTTTACGGCTTGCATGACAACGCGCTCTGGGTGCTCGCCTTCTAGGATCTGGCCGGTTGTGCGGGATTTGATCCCACCCGGATAGCCAGTGTGCCAGTAGTTTTTGTTCATGCGCTTGTTACCTGTCAGCTGAATTTTCTCAGCGTTGATAACAATCACGTTGTCGCCCATATCCATGTGTGGAGTGAAGGACGCTTTGTGCTTGCCACGCAGACGCATGGCAATAATCGACGCAAGACGCCCCAGAACAACGCCTTCGGCGTCGATCAGGATCCATTTCTTGTCGATATCTGCAGGGGTCGCAGAAAAGGTTTTCATGTGTTTCACCAGATTATCTGGGGCGGTATTACCCGCCGTTCATTCGGATGAGCGGGTTATAAGCACCTGAAACGCGCGGTCAATGGCTGTAAACGCAATAATATGCAGTAATTTCAGTATCTTACAAATTAGGTACAATAATACCCCATCACAACCCCTCATAAATTGGCGGATTCTCTAGCAATGTGCGCATTTTCAGCAATGCCTCTTCGCGTTCTTTCGCAGATAGGCATTCATTTAACGCAACCCGCACCGCATGAGGCGCGGCCCCATCCGGCAATGCAAATTCATCGGCGGGTTTGATCCGGATGCCAATCCCTTCGCAGGCCACGGCAAAACTAGACCCCCGCCAGCCACGCGGCATTTTAAGCCAGATAAACGGCACATCTGGACGCCAGCGCAATTCCCACTGCCCCAGAATGTTTACGGCCATTTGAACACGCGCTTCGATCGAATCCTCGATCATCTGTCGGTATTTTTCGATATCCCCGTTGTTGAGCAATTCCGCCCACAAATCCACCATCGGCGAGGGCAAACCATAAAAAGAAGATTGCGCCACCAGCCGCGCTGCGCGGGCATTTTGGGATGGACAGATCAGGTATCCAAACCGCAACGCCGCAGAAAAGCTTTTGGTGAGGGATGAGGCAAACCAGGCCCGTTCCGGCGCCAAGGCCCGATAAGACACGCGATTGGGACGTGCGATACAATGGCAATCGTCTTCTATGATTTGCAGGTTATAGGCCCGGGCGATTTCCGTTATTTCCTGACGGCGTTTGGGGCTGGTTTGGATTGTCGTGGGCGAATGCACCTCGGCGGCGGTGATCAGCGCCTGCCCGCCATGACGGCGCAGCATTTCCTCTAAATTGTCGGGACGGATGCCTTCTTCGTCCATTTTCACACCAACCAATTGTGCCCGCAGCATCCGCGCAGCCAGTCGCACACCGGGATAGGCCAGCTCTTCGGTCAGGATCACGGGGGATGGACCCGTCAGGATCGACTTTAGCGCGATCAACGTGGCGTTTTGCGCGCCCAATGTCAGCACAAAATCATCCGATGACACACGCCCATGCCGTCCATGATCCACCCAATTGACCAAGGCTTCGCGCACATGCAGATCCGAAAATTCATCTGGGCAATCCACAAAGTTTGACTGTTCGCGTTGGCTGATTGTCATCATCGCGGCCCGGATCGCCCGGTCCTGCCCCAAATTGGGGACTTTGCAACTGCGAAACCCATATCCGTCGTTAATAGAGGGCGGGCTAAGGGGCGGCTCGCTGTCCATCACCTGGACCGGTGTGCCCGACACAAACGTCCCGCGTCCGATAGTGGTTTCCAGCAACCCTTCTTCGGTGGCCATTTTGTAGGCCCGCGCAACCGTGCCCGGTGTGACCCCCAATGACCACGCCATTTCCCGCACTGGTGGCAGCTTTTCCCCCTGTTTCAGGTCCCGAGAACGAATCGCTCCGCGAATGGATTGTACCAATACATTGTACTTTGCGCCTTTTTCCTTTTGGAAGTCCGGATGCCAATTTGTACCCATAACAATGTTTCCCTCGAAATTCTGGTGCTTCACTGGTACACATTGTGTGTGAATAACGCAAATTGTACCAATACAATCGCAATCAGAGCGATACATTAAAGGAGAAGACCCATGTTGACCCGCACATTCAGCCCGACCATGGCTTTGGAACGGCTCGCCCGCCGCACCACCCTGCCCGTTTCGGCCAATGTCGCGGTCAAATTGGCCGATCTTTTTGCACGCTGGTCGGATCGCCGACGTTCGCGGGCCGCGCTTTACCGATTGCCGCCACATCTGCTTAAGGATGTTGGGCTAAATCAAATAAGCGCCCATGAGGAATGTGAAAAACCGTTTTGGAGGCCGTAACTCCCATTATTGGACCTCTTACTGGCCGGGGATTTCCCCGGCCCTTTTTTCAGCCTTTGGGTGGGATTGAATAGGTCAAACTGGCCCGCGCCACCGGCGCATCCTGTCCGTCTGAATAGATCAACACATCCCCCACAGCCAAAACCCGCCCCAATTTGTGCAGCTTGGCATGGGCAATCAAATCGGCCCCGGCGACCGGTTTGCGCATAAAATCAATGGCACAATTTGTGGTCACAGTCAGGGCTTTGGGACCGATCATCGCCAAAATCGCCAGATAGATCGACACATCCGCCAATGCAAACATCGATGGGCCAGACACAGTTCCGCCGGGGCGCAAATGTTTCTCTGCCACCTTCAGCCGCACGACACAGCCCATGTCGACCACATCTTCGATTGAAAAATCTCCTGACACTTGCGGAAAGTCCTGTGCCAGAAACTTTTCCAGCGACCCTTTGTCCATCACCGGCTTCATGTCTTCCTCCTACCCAGATTTGCGCATAGGCTGGCATAAATACGATGAGACGCAAGGGAGGACGCGATGTCATTGTTAGAGATCCAGACAGATGGCGCGGTGACGCATATCAAAATGGCCATGCCCAAACGATTGAACGCCTTGTCAGACGCCATGTTGGCGGCGTTGCAATCCACGCTGACCGATATTGGGGCCAATCCAGATATCCGGGTTGTGATCCTGTCAGGCAAAGGCAAAGCGTTCTGCGCAGGGCATGATCTAAAGGAAATGCAAGCCGGGCGTGACAACCCCGATGGCGGCGCGGCCTATTTCAAAGACCTGTTTGATCGCTGCACAACAGTGATGCAAACCATCCAATCCATCCCGCAACCCGTGATTGCCATGCCGCATGGGATCGCGACCGCGGCTGGGTGCCAATTGGTGGCGACGTGTGACATGGCTGTGGCCGCCGAAGGCACGCGTTTTGGGGTAAACGGCGTCAATATTGGCCTGTTTTGTTCAACGCCAATGGTGGCCCTGACCCGCAACATCCATCGCAAAGCGGCGTTTGAAATGCTGTCGACCGGCAAATTCGTCACCACAAACGAAGCTCTGCGTATTGGCCTGATCAATCGTATCGCCCCTGCGGATCAGCTTCTGGATCTGACGATGGAGTTGGCCCAGAATGTTGCCTCTAAACTGGGATCTGCGGTGCGTATTGGCAAATCGCTGTTTTATGAACAGGCCGGGCTGCCCACCGAACAGGCCTATGCTTTGGCAGGACAGGCCATGGTTGAAAATATGCTGTTGCGCGACACAGACGAAGGCATCAACGCCTTCTTGGACAAACGGCAACCCGACTGGGCCTAACCCATATGGGGCGTCACAGCCCCCGGATATGGCCCCTTTGGGCCATATTCCCATGACGATTGCCGTCTGGCGGGCAATTGATTGACCTCCAGCCATTGCACCCAACCCGTCGTGTCTGATATAGGTTTGCCTAACAACATATAGTCCTAGCAAGAACAGGCGAACCACGTGAGCGACGAGCCGCAAATCCCCGAAAACACAGACGAAAATCAGCCCGCCCCGTCGACTTATGATGGGCCGAGCATCAATATCACTGACGAGATGAAAACGTCCTATCTGGACTATGCCATGTCGGTGATCGTCAGCCGGGCGATTCCGGACCTTCGGGATGGGTTGAAACCTGTGCACCGACGCATTCTTTATGCGATGCACGAAACCGGCAACAGCCACGACAAATCCTATCGCAAATCGGCGCGTCCGGTTGGCGACGTGATGGGTAAATACCACCCCCATGGTGACAGCGCGATCTATGATGCACTGGTGCGGATGGCACAGGATTTTTCGATGTCGCTGCCTTTGCTCGACGGTCAGGGCAACTTTGGCTCGATGGACGGGGATAACCCGGCTGCGATGCGCTATACCGAAGTGCGCATGGACAAACCTGCCGCCTTTATTCTGGCAGATATCGACAAAGACACCGTTGATTTCCAAGACAATTACGACGGCAAAGATCGCGAACCATCGGTTCTGCCGTCGCGTTTCCCCAACATGCTGGTCAACGGCGCTGGCGGGATCGCGGTGGGGATGGCGACCAATATTCCGCCCCACAATCTGGGCGAAGTTTGTGATGCGACGCTGGCGCTGATCGTTGACCCGGACCTGTCCACAGAACAGCTGATCGAATATGTGCCGGGGCCTGATTTCCCCACAGGTGGCATCATGCTGGGCCGCGCAGGCGCACGCAAAGCCTATCTGGAAGGCCGCGGTTCCGTGATCGTGCGGTCCAAAACCCATATCGAAGAAATCCGCAAAGATCGCTGGGCGATTGTGATCGACGAAATTCCCTATCAGGTGAACAAAGCGTCGATGATCGAAAAGATCGCAGAAACGGCGCGTGAAAAACGCATCGAAGGCATCGCCCATGTTCAGGATGAATCCGACCGCAACGGCGTGCGGGTTGTGGTTGAACTGAAACGTGACGCAACCCCGGATGTGGTGTTGAACCAATTGTTCCGTTTCACTCCGATGCAGACTTATTTCGGCTGTAACATGCTGGCGCTGAACCACGGCCGCCCGGAAACCCTGACATTGCGGGCGTTTTTGACGTCATTCATTGATTTCCGCGAAGAAGTGGTCGCCCGTCGCACCGCGTTTGAATTGCGCAAAGCCCGCGAACGGTCCCACATTCTGTGTGGTCTGGCTGTGGCTGTGTCCAATGTCGACGAAGTGGTCGCCACCATTCGCGCCTCTGCCGATGCCGCCGAAGCGCGCACTAAATTGATGGATCGTCGTTGGCCCGCCGAAGAAATCGCGCCGTTCATCCGTCTGATCGATGATCCGACCCACAAAATGAACGAAGACGGTACCTATTATCTGTCCGAAACACAGGCTCGCGCCATTTTGGAATTGCGTCTGCAACGTCTGACCCAATTGGGCGTCAAAGAAGTCACGGATGAGCTGGAACAGCTGGCAGGTAAGATCAAAGAATACCTTGAAATCCTTGGATCCCGCGAACGGATCATGGAAATCATCACCAACGAACTCATTGAAGTGAAAGAGAAATTCGCCGTTGATCGCCGCACCCAGATCGTTGACTGGTCCGGTGATATGGACGACGAAGATCTGATCGAACGCGAAGATATGGTCGTCACGATCACATCTGGTGGCTATATCAAACGGACAGCCCTGGCCGATTTCCGCGCGCAACGTCGCGGTGGCAAAGGCATTTCGGGGATGCAAACCAAAGAAGAAGACGTCGTCACCAACCTGTTTGTCGCCAATACCCATACACAGCTGTTGTTCTTTACGACCGATGGCATGGCCTACAAGTTGAAAACATGGCGTTTGCCGCTGGGGTCGCGCACATCCAAAGGCAAGGCGATCGTCAACATTCTGCCGATTCCACCCGGTGTTTCGATCGCCGCTATCATGCCCGTTGACCGCCCCGAGGACGAATGGGACGATCTGCAGATCGTGTTTGCCACATCTGCCGGTTCTGTGCGGCGCAATCGGTTGTCTGACTTTACCAATGTCAAATCAAACGGCAAAATCGCCATGAAGTTTGAGGATGACAATGCCGATACCCGTCTGATCAACGCGCGCATTTGTTCCGAAGAGGACGATGTGATGCTGGTCACCAATTCCGGCCGTGCCATCCGGTTCCCCACCACCGAAGTGCGGGTGTTTAATTCGCGCAGCTCGGTTGGGGTGCGCGGCATCCGTCTGAATGGCGACGACGAAGTGGTGTCGATGTCCGTAATCCGCCACTTTGACGCGGAATCCGACGAACGCGCCGCCTATCTGAAAATGCGCCGCGCTATGGCGGGTCTGGCCGATGACGCCGAAAACGAAGACGAAGACGGCCCAGCGGGGGCAATCAGCCCGGAACGGTACGCGGAAATGTCCGCGGCAGAAAACCTGATCCTGACCATCACATCCGGCGGCGCAGGCAAGCTAAGCTCATCCCATGATTACCCGGTCCGTGGCCGTGGCGGTCTGGGCGTTGCTGCCATGGACAAAGCGATGCGCGGCGGCGCATTGGTTGCATCCTTCCCCGTAGAAATGGGCGATCAGATCATGCTGGCCACATCCAAAGGGCAGTCTATCCGCGTCCCCATCGAAGGCATTTCCTTCCGGTCCCGCAGCGCCGGTGGTGTGAAGGTGTTCAACACCGGCAAAGGCGAAGAAGTCGTCAGCGTCGCCTGGATCGCCGAACAAGAAGAGGATGAGGCAGACGCCACTGATGACGCAGCCCCAACAGCTGAATAATCGGCCATCGCGTTAAAGCCGTTTACGCCGCTCCTTTTGGGGCGGCGTTTTTCGTTGCGCTCTTCCCTTCTGTGGCCTGCGGCGCTACATGCCTGTCATGACCAAAACACTTCATATTATCGGCGGCGGCATGGCCGGATCCGAAGCAGCATGGCAAGCCGCAAATGCGGGCGTGCCCGTTGTCATTCACGAAATGCGGCCAAAGGTCGAAACCTTTGCGCATCGCACCGGCAATCTGGCCGAAATGGTGTGTTCCAATTCGTTTCGGTCTGATGATGATGAACAAAACGCCGTGGGTCTGCTGCATTGGGAAATGCGCGCCGCGGATGGATTGATCATGGCCACGGCTGACAAACACAAACTGCCCGCAGGCGGGGCTTTGGCTGTGGATCGCGATCCATTTGCTCAAAGCGTGACCGAGGCGTTGCTGGATCACCCTTTGATCAGCGTATCTTACGAAGAAATCGCCGAATTACCGACGGATGGCCACTGGATCATCGCGACTGGCCCGCTGACATCTGGCACCTTGGGCGAAGCGATTGCCGCAGAAACCGGTGCGGATGCGTTGGCGTTTTTTGATGCCATCGCGCCGATTGTCTATGCTGATAGCATCAACATGGACGTTGCCTGGCGTCAGTCACGTTATGACAAAGGCGACACCGAAGAAGAGCAGAAAGCCTATCTGAACTGCCCGATGACCAAGGACCAATATGAGGCCTTTATCGATGCCCTGTTGACGTCGGACAAAACCGAATTCCACGAGGGTGAAACGGCCAAATATTTTGACGGCTGTCTGCCCATCGAAGTGATGGCAGATCGTGGGCGTGAAACGTTGCGCTTTGGCCCGATGAAGCCCGTTGGCCTAACCAATCCCCACGCCCCTGATGACAAACCGTATGCGGTGGTTCAACTGCGTCGCGACAATGCATTGGGCACGCTCTACAATATCGTCGGGTTCCAGACCAAGATGAAGTACGGCGCGCAAACCTCTGTTTTCAAAATGATTCCCGGATTAGAGGATGCGAATTTCGCCCGATTGGGCGGCATTCACCGCAACACATTTATCAATTCGCCAACTTTGCTGGATGATCAGATGCGCCTGAAATCCAAGCCGCATATCCGGTTTGCCGGGCAAATCACCGGTGTCGAAGGTTATGTGGAAAGTGCGGCAATGGGCCTATTGGCGGGGCGTATGGCCGCCGCCGAAATCCTGGGCACCACCCTATCTGAAGTGCCGCAAACCACCGCCATGGGGGCGCTGATCAAACACATCACCGGTGGCGCTGAGGCAAAAACGTTCCAGCCGATGAATGTGAATTTCGGCCTGTTTCCCCCGGTTGAGGGCCTAAAAGGTGGCCGACGTGGGCGCAAAGACCGCTACAAAGCCTACACTGATCGCGCCAAACTGGACTGGGCGGACTGGCTCGCATGATCACCCGATTTGCACCGTCCCCCACCGGGCCGCTGCATCTGGGCCATGCCTTTTCTGCCTTTCAGGTCTGGGATCTGGCCCAGCGGCTGGATGGTCAGGTGTTGCTGAGGATTGAGGATACCGACAGCACCCGCTGCCGCAGCCACCACAAAGACGCCATTTGTGATGATCTGACGTGGCTGGGTCTGACATGGCCCAAGTCGGTGCGAACACAATCCCAACATTATGACGATTACGCCGCGATCCTTGATCAGCTGACTGAATGTGGCTTGCTTTACCCATGTGATTGCACCCGGCGCCAGATTAAAGACGCGGGCGCAACGACCGGCTGGGATGGGCTGGTTTACCCTGGAACCTGTCGGACAAAACCAATGTCCCAAGCCGCGCCGACAGATGCGTTGCGCCTGAACCTAAGCAAAGCATTAGACAGCATCAAAACGCCTATGACGTTTACGGAAATCGGGCCGATACATCCCGGTAAACACGTCGTCGATCCAGAACAGGTGCTGAAAAATATCGGCGATCCGATCCTGCGTCGTAAAGAAACCGGTGATCCCGCCTATCATCTGGCCAGCCCCCATGATGACGCCCTGCAATCCGTCACTCATGTGGTACGTGGCATGGATTTATGGCGGGCCACCTATCTGCACGTGGTGTTGCAAACCCTTATGGGATGGCCCACCCCAACCTATTTCCATCACGATCTCATTCGGGATGAATCCGGTCAACGACTTGCAAAGATTAGCAATTCTGAGGCTTTGAGTGTCTATCGCAATGCAGGTCACAACGTGGCTGACCTGCGCGCCCTGATCGGGCTGCACGATTAGGTCATCGGCTTCATCAGCTCAACTTCGGTGCCGTCAATCACAGACGTATAGAAACACACGCGGCGATTGGTATGACAGGCCGCACCGGTTTGGCGCACAATCGCCAACAGACAATCCCGGTCACAATCGATCCGCAAATCCACCAATTCCTGTACATGGCCGGATGTTTCGCCTTTGATCCAGAATGCCTGACGGGATCGTGACCAATAGGTGACCCGCTTGGTTTCCAATGTTTTGGCGACCGCATCCGCGTTCATCCACGCCATCATCAACACTTCGTTTGTGTCCGCAGATTGCGAAATACACGGGATCAGGCCCGAAGCGTCATATTTCAGTGTTGTGGGATCAAAACCCATAGGAAACCCCTTTGCATCTGATAAGCCGCGACCTATCTAGATCAGACATACACAAAGGAACAGCCCTGTGACCGCTGAAACCGACCTGATCAAACTTTATTCCGGGCAAATTCTGGCATTGGCCACGGATATGCCATTAACAGGTCACCTAGAGGCGCCTCAACACAGTGCCAAAAAACGCGCACCCCTATGTGGATCAACGGTTTCTGTCGATCTGAATATGACAGACGGGCTGATTTCGGACTATCGTCAAGACGTCAAAGCCTGCGCGCTTGGGCAGGCCAGTGCCTCTGTGTTTGCCAGCCATGTGATTGGCAAATCCTTGGATGATATTCAAACGCTGCGTGATCAGCTTTTTGCCATGTTAACCGCTGATGGACCTGTGCCAGATGCGCCGTTTGATGGGTATCAGGTATTGATCCCTGCCCGCGAATACAAAAACCGCCACGCATCGATCCTATTGGCAATTGACGCAACTTTGAGCGCGCTAAAAACCACTTAAATATCTGTCATCGCATAAAAAAACCGCCGCGCATCCGATGGGATGGCGGCGGAGAAAAAGGCATCCTGTGGGGATCCGATCCTACCAAGGGGGAGGCAATACCCCGTATGGACATAAGACAGGCAGTGTCAGTCGTAAAAGCCGCCAAGTTGGGACAGGAGCGGCCGGTGTGTCGGCACAGGTTGCAGGCAGGTTAGAATAATCCGGGCAGGGATAATCCTACGAACAACATCACAATCAGCGACAAGACCCCCAAAGCGTCAGAAATGATCGTGTCCTGGGAACGGGCAATAATCGATTTGATTTCCTTGGCCATGTTGGGCTCCTGCACTCACTGTTTTGTTGTTGCCCCTTTGTTCCACAAGGTTAACGCCCGGTAAAGAACTAAATGAGAACATTTGAGAACAAAATGCGCAAAAACACATTAACCCACTGATATTAAACGAATAGATTTATCCTGTTCCATTAACCAAAGTAGAACACGCGCGGCCATTCCCCTGGGGCTTTCTAATTTTGGATCGTCATGCAGCAATTTGCGCGCATCAGATTGAGCCAATGCCATCAGCCCGGTCTGGCGTTCGATATCGGCGATCCGAAACCGTGGCAGCCCGCTTTGGGCGGTGCCGATTAGATCCCCTGCCCCGCGCATCGCTAAGTCTTCTTCAGAGATGCGAAATCCGTCTTCGGTTTCACGCAAAATTTCCAACCGACGTTTGCCGCCTTCTGTGAGGGGCGCTTGATACATCAGCAAACAGGTCGATTTTTCAGCGCCACGCCCAACCCGTCCCCGCAATTGATGTAGCTGCGCCAACCCAAAATGCTCCGCCCGTTCAATCACCATGATTGACGCATTTGGCACGTTTACCCCGACCTCAATCACGGTTGTTGCGACCAGAACCTGTGTGTCCCCCGCTATAAACTGGGCCATTGCAGCGTCTTTTTCATTAGGGGGCATTTGACCGTGAACCAGACCAACAACCCCTTCCCCCAGGGCCGCGCGCAGATGTTTAAACCTTTGTTCTGATGCGATTAAATCACTGACTTCGCTTTCTTCGACCAAAGGGCAAACCCAATAGGCTTGTTTGCCCTCTTGGACGGCTTTGCGCAAATGGTCCACCACTTCGTCTATGCGACCGGTGCTGACCAATGCCGTTGTGACCGGTTTTCGTCCGGGTGGTTTTTCATCCAGCACCGACACATCCATGTCCCCATATTGCGCCAGCGATAGCGATCTTGGGATTGGGGTGGCCGTCATCACCAACATGTCCGCCCCTTGACCTTTCGCGCTCAGCTCCATGCGCTGCGCAACGCCAAACCGATGTTGTTCATCAACAATGGCAAGCCGAAGATCATTGAATTTGACATCCTTTTGGAACACCGCATGGGTGCCAACCAGAATCTGAATGTGCCCCTCTTTTAGGGCGGCCAATTTGGCACGCCTTTCGGCGCCTTTGTCACGTCCGGTCAGTAATTCCAACACAACTCCGGCCTCTTCGGCCAACGGTTGCAACCCCTCCAAATGTTGACGCGCCAGAATTTCCGTTGGGGCCATCAAAGCGCCCTGCCCGCCAGCCTCAACCGCAATCAGCAGCGCCTGAAACGCGACCAATGTTTTCCCAGATCCAACATCCCCTTGCAAAAGCCGGTTCATGCGTTTTGGCTTTGCCATATCCTCTGCAATTTCGGCAACCGCCCGCACCTGTGCCCCTGTTGGGCTATATGGTAGATTTTCCAGCACCTTACGTTGCAAAGCTGATGTGCCGACACTCGTACGTCCTTTGCCGCGACGCTCTACCGCGCGGGCCAGCGCCAATGTTAATTGATGGGCAAACAATTCATCATAGGCCAAACGCGTGCGCGCCGGGCTTTCGGCCATTAAATCTGCATCACATGTCGGGCTGTGAATGGCCTGAACCGCGGATTTCCAACTTGGCCATTTTTCCTGCGCAAATAACCCCGGATCAATCCATTCCTCCAGATCGGGCGACATATCTACCGCATCCCGTGTCGCTTTGAACATCGCCTTTTGGGTCAATCCGCCATGCAATGGGTAAACCGGTTCAAATTCAGGAATGGTATCGACAACATCGCGGGTCACCATATGATCTGGATGCACCATCTGAGCCAGCCCATCAAAGAGCTCAATTTTACCAGAAACCACGCGTTTTTGGCCTGTCGGCAATTCTTTTCTTAGATAGTCAGATCGCGCATGAAAAAACACCAACTGAAATTCAGTTTCCACATCCTCAACAAAAACACGATACGGACGGCCACGACCAGATGGGGCCTGATGCGTCCCTATCAACACCTCAACCGTCGCCATTCCGGGCGCAGAAACCGCGTTGATAGACGGGCGCAATTTGCGATCCACCCCCGCATAAGGAAGCGTAAACAGCAGGTCTTTTGGCTTTTCTATCCCAGCCTTTTCAAGCACTTGTGCTGATTTCGGGCCAATTCCTGACAGTTTTGTCAAATCCCCAAACAACGGCCATAAGATATCTGGCCGATTGCTCATAGATCACCAATCAGATCTAGCCATTCTTCTTCGCTAAGGGTCAAAACCCCTAAATCCTCGGCCTTTTTGGCTTTTGATCCGGCCCCCGGCCCCGCGACCAATATGTTCGTTTTGGCGCTCACCGATCCTGACACTTTTGCCCCCAACGCCTCAGCGCGCACTTTCGCTTCTGCGCGGGTCATTTTTTCCAGCGTTCCTGTGAAAACAACAATTTTTCCTGTGACCGGGCTGTCGTTTGCTGTGTTCTGAACAACATCCTGAACATCCAATTGTGCAACCAATCGATCAATAGACGATCGTTCCGCCTCTTGCTGCATGGACGTGATCGCGGAATTTGCCATAACTTCGCCAACGCCATCGATGGAAATCAATGCGTCCCATGCTTCGCCCGAATTGGGAGTGGCTTTGGACATTGCTTTTTCAAAATTCGACCACGATCTATAATGATTGGCCAATAATGAGGATGCGCTTTCTCCTAGATGTCGGATTCCCAACGCGAAAATCAACTTTGAAAGCGGAATTTTTCGTTTGTCTTCAATAGATTGAAACAGGTTTTCAGCGCTTTTATCGCCCCAGCCTTCGCGGTTTTTCAGCTGTTGTAAACCAGATCCAAAACGGTCCTTTAACGTAAAAATATCTGCCGGCTCTTTCACCCAGCCGTCCTGATAAAACTGCTCAACTTGTTTGGCGCCTAGTCCATCAATGTCAAAGGCCCCGCGACTGACAAAATGTTTCAACTTTTCAACCGCTTGCGCCGGACAAATTAAGCCACCTGTGCAGCGGTGAATGGCATCGCCATCCTCACGAACCGCTTTTGATCCGCAATCAGGGCAGATGTTTGGAAACACAAACGCAACCGCATCGTCAGGTCGTTTGGACAGATCAACATCTGCAATTTTCGGGATAACGTCGCCGGCGCGATATATTTGGACCCAGTCGCCTTCACGAATGTCTTTCCCATCCCTTATTTCACCGCCTTTGCTATCACGGCCAAGAATGTAATCTTGGTTGTGTAAGGTTGCATTCGACACAACAACGCCGCCGACTGTGACCGGCGCTAAACGGGCAACCGGGGATAATGCGCCGGTACGCCCCACTTGAATTTCGATCTTTTCCAACCGAGTCCAGGCCAATTCAGCCGGAAATTTATGCGCGATGGCCCATCTGGGCGTCGTGGACCGGAATCCCAATCGTCGTTGAAAATCAAGATCATCAACTTTGTAAACAACGCCATCAATGTCGTATTCCAGCGTCGCGCGTTGCTCTTCAATGGTTTGATAATGCGCAATTAATTCCGATGACCCGGTGCAAATCTTGGTCAGCGGATTTATTGAAAATCCAAACGACTTTAGCCGATCAACGGCTCCAGACTGCGTTTCAGACAGGGCTTCGGACAGCGCGCCCCATGCATAGGCAAAAAACCTGAGCGGTCGCGATCTCGTAATTTCACTATCAAGCTGGCGCAAACTCCCAGCTGCGGCATTTCGAGGGTTGGCAAATTCTTTTTCCCCCGCCTCTGCCTGGCGCCTATTCAAAGCCTCAAAATCAGTGCGTCTCATATATACTTCGCCGCGGACTTCCAAAATACTTGGAGCATTTTCAATGACATGAGGAACGTCCGAAATCGTTTTGGCATTTTGGGTGACGTTTTCGCCAACGCTCCCATCACCACGTGTGGCGGCTTGAACCAAAACACCGTTTTCATATCGCAATGACAAGGATAGCCCGTCAATTTTAGGTTCAGCCGTGAAGGTCAAAGGCTCAGTTGCGGACAAATTTAGGTATTTTCTGATGCGCGCAACGAAATCAGATACATCTTCTGTCTCAAAAGCATTCCCAAGGGAAAGCATCCGCACCGCGTGTTGAACTTTTCCAAACCCCTCTCTTGGGGCTGATCCAACTTGGTCTGACGGGGAATCTGGGCGCTTTAAGTCTGGAAACCGCGTTTCAATTTCCAGATTTCGTCGCTTTAACGCATCATAATCCGCATCCGACAATTGCGGCGCATCTTGCTCATGATAGTCTATATTTGCTTGGGAAATCAGGGCATTTAAGCGTTGAAGCTCTTGCTCTGCCTGCTCTTTGTTCATTTCTGACACAGCCAGCAGATCAATACTCATAGCCCTATCCCCCGCTCAATTGGTATAGCGAAGTGATAGGGCCAGTTGTGTTAGACGTCCAGTACCCACCGAAGCCAGAATTTAGGCTCCGATGGCCAATCGCTCTTCGTCGATTGTGACGGGTTCAGGGTCACGCAGAACGTAGCCACGGCCCCAAACGGTTTCGATGTAGTTTTCGCCATCGGTGGCCTGGCTTAGTTTTTTCCGCAACTTACAGATAAACACATCGATGATTTTCAACTCTGGTTCATCCATGCCACCATAAAGATGGTTCAAGAACATTTCTTTGGTCAGGGTCGTGCCTTTGCGCAGGCTGAGCAATTCCAGCATCTGGTATTCTTTGCCTGTCAAATGCACCGACTGACCGGCCACTTCGACCGTTTTGGCATCCAAGTTCACCGAGATGCGACCCGTTTTGATGATGCTTTGCGAATGCCCCTTTGAGCGACGGATAATCGCATGAATACGTGCAACCAATTCCTCACGATGGAAAGGTTTGGTCAGGTAATCGTCCGCCCCAAATCCAAAGCCTTTTAGCTTGGATTCGGTTCCATCCTCGCCTGACAAGATCAAAATCGGTGTTTCAATCCGGGCCAGACGCAATTGGCGCAACACTTCATGACCAGACATATCCGGAAGGTTAATATCCAGAAGGATCAGATCATAATCATAGAGCTTTGCGAGATCGATTCCCTCCTCCCCCAAATCTGTTGAATAGACGTTGAGGTTGGCATGATTTAGCATCAATTCGATGCTTTTCGATGTATGAGGATCATCCTCGACCAGCAGCACACGCATATAATTTCTCCGAGTATTCGCTTTCACTATTAACCTAAACCGTTAATGGTTAATCACACGTTACCAATACTCGTAAACTTCGCATCACACCCTATGGTTGTCTATATTTTTGTATTGCAGTGGTCCTAAGCGCCGCCTCGCCATGTGTTTCAACCGCGCTTTCCCATGATTCATACTCTTCTTCGGACAAAGAATAGGATTCAATTGCAGATTCGCGTGAAATCAATCCCGCAGCCACCGCTTTGACAACGGCCGCCTTGCGTGACGCCACCCAGCGCATTGTGTTACTAGGCGGTAAATCCGCCCGTGTCATTGTACTGCCGTCAGGCAGTGTTACGGAACGTGGTCCGTCAACTTTTCGCAAATACATGTCTCACCCCGTATTTCCAGCTATGTGTGTGCAGATTGAAGTCACAGGCCTTAAAGAGGGGTGAAACCGCCCCTTGAGAGTAGTTAGCATTTTCCTATATTCTGAATGACCTATCCAAATCGGAAACCTCATGTCCCTCGATCACCCTCTTAATTCCCTTGGTTTTGCCAAGCCCCCGTCCGAAACCCGCGTGGTTGTTGCCATGTCTGGTGGTGTGGATTCATCGGTTGTGGCCGCGCAACTGGCCGAAGAAGGCTATGATGTGGTTGGCGTGACGTTGCAGCTTTATGATCATGGGGCGGCCTTGGCCAAAAAGGGCGCGTGTTGTGCCGGCGTGGACATTCATGATGCGCGCCGCGTGGCCGAAGAAATGGGATTTCCGCATTACGTGCTGGATTATGAAAACATTTTTCAGGATGCGGTGATTGACGAATTCGCGGATTCCTATTTAGCGGGGGCCACACCGGTGCCCTGTATTCGCTGCAATGAACGGGTGAAATTCAAGGATCTGCTGGAAACCGCCAAGGATCTGGATGCTGATTGCATGGCCACCGGTCATTATATCCAGCGCAAAGTTGGTGAAAACGGCGCCGAGCTGCATTGCGCCGCTGATGCCAACCGCGATCAGAGCTATTTCCTGTTTTCGACCAAACCAGATCAGCTTGAATATCTGCGGTTCCCCCTGGGACATCTGCCAAGCAAGGCCGAAACCCGCGCGCTGGCGGCCAAATATGGGCTGAGCGTGGCCGATAAACCGGATTCGCAGGACATTTGTTTTGTCCCTAACGGCAATTACGCCTCGGTGATTGAAAAACTGCGCCCCGGTGCGGCCGAACCCGGTGACATTGTTGATACAGACGGCAATGTGTTGGCCCAGCATAATGGTGTGATCCATTACACGATCGGCCAACGCCGTGGTCTGGGCATCGGCGGTCTGGCTGATCCGCTTTATGTGGTGAAACTGGACGTGGACAAACGTCATGTGATTGTCGGCCCCAAAGACATGCTGGCCACGCGCAAAGTGCCGGTGCGTGAAATCAATTGGCTGGGCGATGGCGGATTTACCGATCTGTCAGAACGGCGTGTCGGTGTGCGCGTGCGGTCCACCCGCCCCCCAACCGAAGCGATCATTCGTCCGATTTCAGACACAGAAGCCGAAGTGGAGCTGACCATCGCCGAAGAAGGCATTTCGCCGGGACAGGCCTGTGTGTTTTATGATTTGGACAGCAGCCGTATCTTGGGCGGAGGCTGGATCTGGCGCGGCTACTAATTCAGTTTCATATTTTTCGTCTAAAGGCCGCAATATGTATGAAACCTCCAGGGACCGACATAACCAATTAGAACAGCTTGCCCAAGCTGTTCGGGACCGCGCGGCGCATCATTATGAATTTAAACGCGCGGTTGGGTCGCTGACGGATGACCTGAGTTTTATCGCAAATGCCCTGAACGATGATCCCGACCTTTGGCGTCAGAACCGCGCCTTTCATGTTGTTCATGTGCCCAGCCTACATGCCGTCATGACAATGTTGGACAGCGTTGCCCCAGAAACCATCCCTGATGCGGACGTAGAGCACATCAACGCATCGCTGTTTCGGGCGACTCAATTGGCCAAAACCGCGCGATCACGCCTAGAGCAGTCAAAGCTAGACGCCGTAAAGGTCGAATTGGACGTGTTGGCGAAATACGCCCCTGAACCTGAGACACCATATATGGCCTCAACCTTTGTTGAGCGTGGAATGGACGGAGTGACACGTGCCTCCAACGCCACATGGCAAGGCGCGAAATCAACCGCTGCTGCGGCCAGCGGGTTCATGGGGCGCCTCAAGAAAGAGGCAGGCCAGTCGGTTGAACGGGCGCAATCCGTGCCAAAACTAGCTGTTAATTTGCAGAAATCTGTTGCCGGTGTTTTGTCCGACAACATTTCCAAACCGATCGGGATGCGCTTGCATGCCAGCAGCCGTGCCCTGAAACACGGGGTGGGCGCTGGTGTTGGATTGGGGGTTGTGATTGGTGTGCTCTGCCCGCCATTGTTGCCCATTTCAGCAGGCGGCGCGGTTTTGGCTGCCATGCGCGCATGGCGCATCGATATGGACGCGGCCAAAGAATTGAACGCAGCGGAACGCGAAGCCCGGATTGCACAGCTAAAATCCGAACGTTCCGCAGCTTTGCGTCAATTGACCCAAGGCGCATCCGCCTTGCAGATGGAAACCGACGCGCTCAGCCTAACGGTGGATGTGGAAAACGGCGTGGCTGATGCGGTGATTTTGCAAGGGGATCAAACCGGGCGCACTTGGTCCAGCTTGACCACCTTTGAAAAAGCCGATTTCATCACCGATGTGGCACAGGGCGCAGGGATCATTTTCCAGATCCTGGAAATCGGATCTGGCGATCACTAATTTTGGTATTTGAGGGTCTTAGATGTATTGGTTGAATTTGGGTCTACTCGCGCTACCGATTGCTGCGTATTTTGCGCTTAGATTGACAAACGTCACAGCCCTGAACCGGCTTAGATTTATCCCCTTGGTTCAACTTGGTCAGATTGGCGCGCTGATGTGGATCGACAATAGCTGTGATGGCGACGGGTTTAAGCTGAGCTGGATCAATTGCACCGTCAGTGCCTTTGAACCCCATGCAAATGCGTTTTCAGGGCTGTTGTATTTCAACTTACTGACAGTGGTCGCGCTGGTTCCGGCGCTGGGCCTTTTGGGATTGCTCGAATTTATGCGCGCGCGTCGTTCACACCGACAACTCTAGCCCATCCAACACAGCCCGCGCGGCCCGCAGACCAGGTTTTTCCGCACCCCGTCCCAATTTTTCCATCGTGATCTGCATTGCGTCGTTTTGGGCATCGGGATGGTCCCACAACTTGGTCAACGCATTTGCGATGTCATCTGGCAGGCATTTATCGCCGATAAATTCCGGCACGGTGCGGCTGTTGGCCACCAGATTGACCAGCGTGACTGTATCAATACGTAACATGCGTTTGATCAACCGGCGCGACAGCCAATTCATGTCATAGGCAATCACCATCGGCGTGCCCGCAGCGGCCAATTCCAGTGAGACCGTGCCAGAGGCGGCCAATGCGATCCGTGCAGATTGAAATGCGGCGGATTTGTCAAATGTGCCGGTCAACAGGATCGGTTTCACGGGCCAGTCCGCCACCTGTTGGCGCACCAAATCCTCTAGGCCCGGCGCAACAGGCAGGATCACCTGCAAATCAGGATGATCACGGCCAAATTCGGCAATCGCCTGGCCAAATCGTTCGGACAATCGGCCAACTTCGCCCCGGCGTGATCCGGGCAATGCAATCAACGTCGCCTCACCCAATCCGTGTTTGGCTTTGAACGCGGTCACTGCAATTGCGTCAGCCACGGTTTCGGTTGTGACGGGATGCCCGACAAAATCACAGCGCACACCGGCGGCCAGCATATAAGGGGGCTCAAACGGCAGCAATGCCAGCACCTGATCCACAAGAGCCGCCATTTTATCGGCCCGTTTCGGTCGCCACGCCCACACGGATGGGGCCACGTAATGCACGATGCGAATGTCGGACACGGGCTTGACCAGCTTGGCCACACGCAGGCAGAAATCGGGGCTGTCGATGGTCACCACCACGTCAGGTTTCTGCGCCAATATCGCATCCGCCGTTTCACGAATGCGACGTTTTAGGTGAAAATACTTTGGCAGCACCTCGGCGATGCCCATCACGCTGAGTTCGGACATCTCAAATTGTGATGTCAGGCCGCGCTGGGTCATCATCTGACCGCCAATGCCGTTGAACACAACATTCGGGCGCAGCTCTGACAAACCATCCATCAGGGCCGCCCCTAATTTGTCCCCGGATGCCTCGCCTGCGATGATAAACACGTTCATGTTTGCGCCTCATGCACCCACAAAAACATGCCCGCATTGTTCAATATGTCGATCACCAATGGGGCATCCAGAACAATCACCGAACCGGCCTGAATGATGATCCCATCAAACCCGGCCTCGGCGGCGTCCTGTGCCGTGTCCGGGCCGATTGTGGGCAAGTCGACACGCAAATCTTGGGTCGGTTTGGGGCCTTTGAACAGCACCATGCCTTCGCCCGGCAACGCGTCATAAACCGGATCGGATTTGAAAATATCTGCCACGGCATCCATCGCCCATTCCACCGGATCAACCGACATGCGCGGATCAGGTTCGGCTTTGAACCGGTCGATCAGGGCCTTGGTTCCGGATTTTTCCTCGGCAGCGACCACTTTGCCGGCGCGGATCACACAGGCCTGCCCCAGATCGGCCGCCCCCATAACGCGCAATTCCCGATATCCGGCGGTCACATCCTGATCGTGAACCGGCGACGGTTTCTGTTCCGTCGGAATTCCAGCACTCAACACCAGCTCGGGCACCAAATCTTTGGGTCCCACCACTTTGATCCCGGTTTCTTCGATAATCGCGACGATTTCGCGCAACGTGCCATCGTCGCCTTTGGCCATGGCATCGGTCAGCCGGGCGACCAACGGCCGGGTGCGTTCGTCAATCAGGTCCGCCTCAATCGGATAGCGCCGCACAGCCCCCGCCATACATAATCGTGTCACGCCCGCCTCAACCAAGGTGGCCAAAAACGTGCCCAAAGTTTCCAGCCGGAAATGCAGCCGGGGCAATTCAACCGGTGCGTCCGGTACAAATGTGTGAAACACGCAGATCACAGGCGGATCATTGGCTGCGATCAATTTTTCTGCCAGAAACCGGGGCAACGCGCCCTGCCCGGCAATCAAAGCCAAGGTCATCTGCGCAATCCTATCCCGGCGTTAGGAAATTGCGATCCGTATCCCCAAGGATAAAGGCCACCATTTCCTGCACATAGTCACTGTCACTTTCATCGCCCAGCCGTTTGGCGCGTTCGGCAAACGTGCCTTCGCCATCCTTGAGCATCTGAAACGCAGCCCGCAGCGCGGTGATGTCACGGCGATCCACACCTTTGCGTTTCAAACCGACCAAATTAAGCCCGTCCAATTCGCCGCGCGGCCCCTGAACCAAGCCATGGGGAACCACATCTTTGATCACCATGCTGACGGCACCGATAATGGCGCCGCGCCCGATGCGCACCCATTGATGGATGCCACACAGACCGCCGATGATCACGTCGTCTTCGATGATGCAATGCCCGGCAATGGCGGATGAATTGACCACAATCACCCGATCGCCAATCACCGCGTCATGGGCTATGTGACAGCCAGCCATAAACAGACCGTCATCGCCGATGCGGGTTTCACCGCCGCCTTGGGCCGTACCAAGGTTCATCGTGACATGTTCGCGAATGCGATTGCGCGCACCGATCCGTAGCCGGGTTTTTTCACCGTCAAATTTCAGATCCTGGGGAATTTCCCCGATCACTGAAAAGGAAAACACCACCGTATCATCGCCAATATGGGTGTCACCCGACACAACCACATGGGATTTTAATTCAACCCGATCGCCCAGAACCACATCTGCGCCGATCACGCAGAACGGTCCGATCTGACAATCCTGCCCGATCACAGCCCCGTCTTCGATGACAGAGCTGGGGTGGATTTGCGCGCCCATCAGCCCTGCATATCCATCATCGCGGTAAAGTCCGCTTCGGCGGCCATTTCGCCATCCACCGTGGCCACGCCGCGGAATTTCCAAACCTTGCCGCCGGGTTTGCCACGGGTGGTTTCAAGGTTCATTTTCAACACATCCCCCGGCACCACTTTGCGGCGGAATTTGCAATTGTCGATGCCCATGAAATACACCAGCAGATTGCCTTCGACCAAGCCCATCGTAGTGCCAACCATTACCGCCGCGGTTTGCGCCATGGCTTCGACGATGGTGACGCCGGGCATGATGGGATTGCCGGGAAAATGGCCCTGAAAATGCGGTTCGTTCATCGTGACATTCTTGATGCCAACCGCTTTGGAAGTGCCCTCAATGTCGACCACCTTGTCCACCAGTAGAAACGGATACCGATGCGGCAGGATCGCTTGGATCAACTGAATATCGGCTTCTGTGGGGGTGTCTTGGGTGATGTCGCTCATGGGACCTCCTCTTTTGGGCTGCCCTGTGGGCCATTGATGTTTCGTTTTGGGCGATCCGAAGTCAGAGCCCTTTGTTCTGACTAACAAAGCCCCCCAAAGGGAGCAAGTAAAGGCTGCGCAATCCGCACCAACATTACCGTTCGATTTGATCGCTTTGACCCGGCGTTTGCGCAGGATCAGCAGGGTTTGGTTGGGCGGTGATGTCGGTTTGCGTCCCATCCCCCAGCCGTTCATCGGTCATCCGGATCGCGTCGTCGGTGATTTCGATCACCCCGGCCCGAATATAAACGGATCGACTGTCCAGCACGACAACTGCGCCACGTTCCAGCATAATATCCCCGAGGATCGGCAAAACGCGCGCGTTAAAGGCCGCGCGTTCGCTTTCCAGCAATTGCTCTAACTCGGCCTCTTTGACGTCACGTGCGCGCCGGATGGCCTGTACCTTTTCGTCAAAGGCTTCGGCTTCGGCGCGAAACGCCGCCGGGTCCATGTTTGGGCGACGTTCGGTCAGGGATTGCTCTTCTGCGACGAGGGCCTGTTCAATCCGGCGGTTTTCTGCGTTCAATTCCTCGGCGCGCAGGTTCAGATCGGCCTGAACACGCTGCCCATAAATCGAATTGGAAAACAGCGTGTTCGGATCGATCGTCAAAATCGGGGATCGCACCAAAGCAGGTGTTTGTTCCGACGTGGCACCGTCCTGGGCCTGTGCATATCCACAGGTCGCAAAAAACCCGGCAAAAGCGAGGGCTATAACACCGGCTTTTAGCATTAGAACGACGTTGAAACGGTCACATCAAATGCGCGGGTTTCATCCTGTTCCTGCGCATCCAACGCTTCGGTAAAGTTAAACCGCAGCGGACCAATTGGGGTTGTCCAGAACAGCGACAAACCAACCACAGACCGAGGGGTGAAATCGTTGTACAGAATGTCCGCACTATCGACGCCTACATCCCAGACCGATCCGTAGTCATAAAAGGCCCCGCCGGTGATCCCGTATTCTTCGGGCAATCCCAACGGGAATTCGGCTTCTAGGCGGGCCACCGCAAAGGCGTTCCCACCCAATGCGTCGCCGGTATTCACGTCCCGTGGACCAATGCCCCCGGCGCTAAAGCCGCGCATTTTGGCCGATCCAAGGAAGAAACGGTCGGTCACGCGGCTGTCCCCTTCTGAGAAATGCAGCAAGCCGCCCTCAACGATGGCGCGCAAGGTCACATCATCATGGAACACACGTGTTTCAGCCGCCGCAAAGGCGGTGGTTTTGATGTATTGAGAATCCTCACCTACCCCAAATTCTTGACCAAACCGCAGCAAAACGCCCGCCTCTGGGTTCAACCCAGAACGGCGATTGTCATAGCTGAATTGATAGCCAAGCTGATGATAGCCAATGCCACCAAACGCCTCTTCGGCGTGAATGATTGGGCTGGCATCGGCATCCACATCAAACAGGCTCAGATATTCAAAGCCATAAAACACCTGCAAACGGCTTAGTTCACCAACAGGGAATGTCAGGCTGGGCCGGATCGAAAACGTTTCGGTGTCATAAAGCGAATTTTCGTTATCCGTGCGGCGATACCCAAAGCTAAAGCCAAGCGACGTGTCACGCCCCACCAATTGCGGTTCAACAAAGCTGAATGACAAAACGCGGTTGGTTTCTGCGGTCGACAATTGCGCATTGACCCGCTGGCCACGCCCCAAGAAGTTTTGTTCCTTGAACGACGCAATCAGCGACACACCCGCATCAGAATTATAGTTGGCCCCAAAGGTCAGCGACCCGGTGGGTTTTTCAACCACATCCACATCAATCACAACGTGATTGGGGCTGGACCCTTCGCGGGCATCGACATTGGCATCCCCGAAATACCCCAACCGACGGATACGATCCGCAGATTGACGAATTTGACGGGGATTAAAGGGATCGCCTTCGACCACATCAAATTGGTTGCGCACCACCCGATCCAACGTGGTGTTGTTGCCCTCAATGTCGATCCGTTCGATAAAAATTCGATCGCCACGGGTCAGAACATATTCCACATCCAGCGTCAAATCACGGTCATTGCGGGTAATCCGGGGCTCAACCCGCACAAAGTTCAGGCCCTTTTGAATGGCCAGACGTTCGATCCGGGCAATGTCATTGTCAACGCGGGTCGGTGAATAGACATCCCCAGATGAGGACCGCAAAGCGCGTTCAAATTCGTCAGGGTCGGCTTCTGTCAGTTCGGAACTGACATAGACGTCGCCCATGCGGAATTGTTGCCCCTCTTGGATATTAAAGGTCACCAAATAGGCATCCCGTTCCCGGGTCAGGCTGACATCCACGTTCTGGATTTGAAAATCGACATAGCCGCGGGATTGGTAAAAATCCGTCAGCAATTGCTGATCAAACTGCACCCGATCCGCCACATATGTGTCGCGCCCAACGACGGCGCGCAAAACTCCGGCTTGTTTGGTGTTTAGAACGCCGCGCAAACGCCGGTCCGAATAGGTGCGGTTGCCAACAAAGCTGATCCGCTCAACTTCGGTCAGGCCGCCTTCGAACACTTCGAACACCAGATCAACGCGGTTGTCACTGCGCGCGATAATGCGCGGGGTCACTGTTGCATTGACCCGCCCCTGCTGGGCATAGGCCTGGGTGATTGCTTCTACGTCACGTTCTGCCTGCGCCGGGGAATAGACACGGCGCGGTTGAGATTGCACAGCCTGCAGCAATTCTTCGTCGCGCAGACGCGAATTGCCTTCGATGTTGATCCGATTGATAGTCGGGAATTCCACAACAACAATGCGCAATGTTGTCCCGTTTGGAATGATCTCAACACTTTCAAACAATCCGGATTCGCGAATGCGTTGTCCGGCATCGTTTAATTCAGCCGCGCTGACGGTTTCACCGCGTGTCAAACCAGCATAAGTCAGGATGGTGCCATCTTCGATCCGTTGGTTGCCCTCAATGGACACGGTCGAAAAGGTAAAACTCTGCGCCACAACTTGGGTCGGAAACACCATCGGCGTTGCCAAAACACCACCCGCCAAAATCGTGTGAAGGTAGAACATGGCCTTTGCCGTGCTACGCCTAATTTTACGGCTCATACTACCCGCCCCTGCAATCAATCTATTTGATATTCAACTACCGGGATTGGCGAGGCTTGTCAAAACCAAGAACGCGCCCGGCGGGGGGCCGAACGCGATAAAAATTACAGATTTTGGGGTCTATTTTAGAAAGCGCCAAGCGAACCAAGATAAGCGCCGGCCCAAAGGGCAGCGATGATGGTGCCCGCATATAGCAACCGATCCCAGTTGATCGTTACCAAAAGCGACATTCCGCGATATCCGTGTGCCAGAGCAGTCATTGAAGAAACCCCTTGTTTCTATGAGCTTTCTACAAATGTGACCGACAAATGGGGCAGAAAAGTGGCGCAACTGGGGTGATCCTGCGAAGATCACCCCTGCCCGTTTCCAGATTTAGCAGAACAACAGATCGTTTAATGTGCCAAAAATCATCAGCGACAGCACCAGCATCACACCCATCATCATCATGATCCGCAGCACGTTTTCATTCGGCGGGCGTCCGCTTACGGCTTCGTAGGCGTGAAACACCAAATGCCCGCCATCCAGAACTGGAACCGGGAACAGGTTCAACATGCCAATGGCCGTCGACAGCACCGCGATCAGGCTGATAAATTCCAACAATCCAGCCCGCGCCATTTCACCACTGACCTGCGCAATGCCCACCGGGCCTGACAGGTTACAGGACGAAATTTTGCCGGTGATCATCAACCACAACCCCTGCAATGATTGGGTAATCACATCCCAAACCCGCGCCACAGACCCGATGGCTGCCTCAAAAAAGGGCAACGATTCTGTCTGCCAATCCAGATAGTTGGTGATGGAAATCCCCACCAGATAGCGTTCTTCTAGATAGCCATCACTGTCGCTTGCGCCACCAATTTTTGGCGTCAGATCAAACGTCATCACATCGCCATCGCGCCAGATTTCCAAGGCCACACTGCGCCCCTGTTCGGCCTGAATAGCGGAAATCAATTGCTGGAACGTCGCCATTGGCACATCATTCACGCTCAGCACGACATCGCCATCCTGGATCCCGGCCTCTTCGGCGGCTGAATTCGGGGACGTGCCGATGACATAGGGCAACATCGGATTGGGCGCGACGATCTGCATTTCCGTTCCATCCCGCCGGATGGTGAAATCCAGCGACAGATCCGTGCCCGCATTGTCCAACGCCGTGCTGAAATCGGCCAGTTCCACCAATGTTTCACCATTGACCGCCAGAATTTCATCGCCGCTTTGCAATCCGTTTTCGTAAAATTGCGGCAAAGGTTGGATGTCTTTGACCGTCAACGGATCACGCACCCCCCCAACGGTCATGGCCAGACCGGTAAAAATGATGGCCGACAGGATAAAGTTGAACATCGGACCGGCCAAAACGGTCGCTGACCGGGCCCAGATTGGCGCGCCCATCATGGTGTTGCGCCCCCCTGCTTCGCCGCCAACCGACGCGGCATTGGCATCGCCCAGAAATTTAACATATCCGCCAAACGGAATAGCGGCGATTTGCCAAACGGTGCCGCGTTTATCGGTACGGCTAAACAGAACCGGACCAAAACCCAGCGAAAACACCTCGGCATAGATGCCAGACCAGCGGCCGACAATGTAATGACCGTATTCATGTATCGCCACAATGATCGACAGGGCCACGATGAAGGCAATGATGGTGATCCCCAAAGAACCAAATTGAGGTAATAGCGCAGTCATTTAATGTCCTCAGACCAAAGAAGTGTTCATGATCTCTGCTGCGCGCACCCGCGCCAGCTGATCGATTTGCAATACGTTATCTAAGCTGAGTGTGGCATTTTCCAGCCCATCAGCCGATGACATTTGGGCGAGCGTTGCCTCAACCACATCCGCCATCTGCAAAAATCCAATGTCACCTGCGATAAAGGCGTCCAATGCGCGTTCCTTGGCGGCGTTAAAGGCCGCCCCCGCCAGACCGCCCATATCCATGACCTGACGGGCCAATCGCAAGGCGGGGTAACGCACCTCATCCGGGGCTTTGAACGTCAGGGCGCCAAGTTTGGCCAGATCAAGCCGTTCTACCGGCAATTTTTCGCGATTTGGATGGTTCAGCGCATAGCCAATGGCGTGACGCATATCCGGCGCGCCCAGATGGGCCATCAACGCGCCATCGTTGAACCCCACCAACGCATGGACCATGCTTTCCGGATGAACGAGCACCTCAATCTGGTCGGGCGTTACGTCGAAATATTCATGCGTTTCGATGACTTCTAACGCTTTGTTAAACATGGAAGCGGAATCAATTGTGATCCGTTGCCCCATATCCCAATTGGGGTGCGACGACGCCTGAGCCAATGTTGCATTGGCCAATTTATCCATCGGCCAATCGCGAAACGCCCCACCGCTGGCCGTGATAATGATCCGTTCAACCGCGGAAATATCTTCGCCGACCAGGGCCTGAAAAACGGCCGAATGTTCACTGTCCACAGGCATCAAAGTGGCGTTATGTTTTTGCGCCTGTTCCAGAACCAATGGCCCGGCGCAAACCAGCGTTTCTTTGTTTGCCAAAGCCAGAGTATTGCCCTGTTCCAGCGCGCGCATCCCCGGCACCAGCCCGGCTGCGCCAATAATCGCGGACATGGTCCAATCGGCAGGCATCATGGCGGCGTCTTCTAGCGCATTCGCCCCGGCGGCGACCTCTATTCCGGTGCCAGATAGACGGTTTTTTAAGTCATGATAGTGGGAATCGTAACAAGTGACCGCCCGTTTTGCCCCCAGACGCACCGCATCCGCCGCCAATTGGTCCAAATTGCGCCCACCGGTCAAGGCAACCACATCATAGGCGGATGGATCACGCGCGATCAGATCAAGTGTGCTTTGACCGATGGATCCGGTCGCCCCAAAGATAGAAACCTTGCGTGGCACGTCGTCAGACCCCAAACATCAGAACTGCAAAAACCAGCGTTGCACCGATCAATGCGTCAAAGCGGTCTAACACACCGCCATGCCCGGGGATCAGGTTTGAGCTGTCTTTGACACCGTATTTTCGTTTGATTGCACTTTCTGCGATGTCCCCTAATTGACCGGCAAAGGCCACAAACATGGTCAAAGGCACCAAAATCCAACCAATCGGTAGAATTGCGACAAAAATGGCTCCAATCAAAGCGGCGCCAACCCAGCCTGCAATGGTTCCCGACCACGTCTTTTTGGGTGAGATTTTAGGCCAAAATTTCGGACCGCCCAACATGCGTCCAGCGAAATATCCCGCCACATCAGACGTGACCACAATCAGCACCAATAGCAGGATCAACACCCAGCCATCCGCCGCGGATCGAAGGCTCACCAAGAAGAAACCGGTGACAATCACTGCCAGCGCATAGGCGCAAAATACCAATTTATCTGGAAAAACCTGCGCATCGCTGCCCATTGGGCGCACCATGTTCCACAATTCCCAGATCATCAATCCGCAGACAATGATGACCAAGCCGGTAAACCAAAGACCGCCAAATCCGATTGCGGCAATGCCGATCACAACCATTACAATCGCAGAAATTACCCGCGCGCGCAGATCCGACCAATTGGCGCTGCTCATGCTTTGACAGCCCCAAATCGACGGTCGCGGCCAGCATATTGACCGACAATTTTCTTAAATTCCGTGTCGCTGAAATCGGGCCATAACGTATCGATAAATTCGTATTCCGCATAGGCCGATTGCCACAACAGGAAATTTGAAATGCGGGCCTCTCCGCTGGTGCGAATGACCAGATCCGGGTCCGGCAGGACATGTGTATCCAGATATTTGCCGATGGTTTCAGCATCGACATCTTTGTGGGTCAATTTGCCCTGTTCGATGTCATAGGCCAGCCGTTTGGTGGCGCGGGTCACCTCGTCACGGCCACCGTAATTGATCGCAATTGTCAAATGAACCCGGTCATTTTCAGCGGTTAGCAGTTCCAGATCATCCATCAGACGGACCAGTTTGTGGTCCAGTTTGATCCGATCGCCTATGAACCGAACCCGCACCCCACGGCGCAGCATATCTTGGGCTTCGCGTTGAATGTAACGCCGGAACAATGACATCAATCCGGCGACTTCGGTCTGGGTGCGTTTCCAGTTTTCCGTCGAAAAGGCAAATATCGTCAGATACTTAACACCGATTTCGGGGCAAGCTTCTACAATTTCACGCACCCGTTTGGCACCGGCATGATGCCCAAACAAACGCGGCTTTCCACGTTGCTGCGCCCAACGGCCATTGCCATCCATGATCACCGCAACATGGCGGGGTCCGGATGGTGGCAAATCTTTAGCCATGACGGCCTCCTCGTTGCGGCGGTATAACACGTTGGACAACCCCTTATAACCCTGAGGATCGCTCCTCAGACTGGCTTAAACTTGCATGATCTCGGCTTGTTTGGTTTCCAGCTGATCATCAACCAGTTTGATATACTTGTCCGTCATATCCTGAACTTCGCCTTCCCAGAACTTTTGATCGTCCTCGGACATGCCATCTGCTTTGGCCTTTTTGGTTTGGTCCATTCCGTCGCGACGCACATTGCGCACCGAAACACGGGCGTTTTCCGCATAAGAGGCCGCAACCTTGGTCAGCTCACGGCGGCGTTCTTCGTTAAGCTCAGGAATCGGCAACATGATGATTGTACCGTTCAGCTGTGGGTTGATGCCCAGCCCGCTTTCGCGGATCGCTTTTTCGACTTTGCCCACCAGACCTTTGTCCCAGACATTGATCGTGACCATGCGCGGTTCAGGCACGTTGACGGTGCCCACCTGGTTGATCGGGGTCATTGACCCATAAGCATCCACCATAACGGGTTCCAGCATAGACCCGGACGCCCGACCGGTGCGCAACGATGCGAATTCAGTCCGCAAATTGCTGAGCGCGCCATCCATACGGCGTTCAAGATCATCGGTATCTAGCATAAAATCGTCGGCCATGTGCCTGTCCTCAGTCTAAGTGTGAGTCTTATTTTGCTGTGCCGTCTGTATAATTGTCGCGGCGGTTTGCCCCTTTTACCCTCAAAGCGGCCATAATGTATAGGGATGTTCCCATCAGAATTGGTGCAGGTTTTGTTGGGGCGCAAATCGCCGCTCATTTCGAAATTGGCGGCGCGGTTGGCCAGATGACCGACATTGGCTGATTTTCATATTGTCGGTAGCCAAGCTCGCAAATTTCCGCATTTTGAGTGTTAGGACATCAACCAAATCAAGGCAGCGCGTCACATGATCCTCAAAGGTCCAGAATTTCAGGAAACGCGTGTTTGGGATGTGTATGCGACCTATCCAGATCCGATCCGTGCGCCGATGTTGTCTTTGCGTGCGCATATTTTCGATGTGGCCGCGACATTGCCGCAGGTTGGCTCCATAAAAGAAACGCTAAAATGGGGACAGCCTGCCTATCTGACGCCCGAAACGAAATCCGGATCGACATTGCGACTGGGCCTGACAAAAAACGGGGCAATTGCATTGTTCACCCATTGCCAAACCACATTAATATCGGACTTCAAGGCGTTGTTTTTGAATGATTTCACCTATGACGGCAACCGCGCATTGCATCTATCAGAACAGCAAATGACGTCCCTGCCGCTGGATCAATTATCACTGCTGATCAAGGCGGCTTTGACATACCATTTAAACCCAAAACAGCCCCCAAATGGGGGCTGATCTGGTTGCAAGGTCATGTTCCCTCAGGCTTAGTCGCTGACACGTGTATAGGTGCCACGCCCGGCCAAAATACCTTTGAAACCGTCCGGCTCGTCCAGTGAAAACACAATAATCGGCAGGTTATTGTCACGCGCCAGGGCAATCGCACTGGCATCCATCACACCCAGACGTTTGGCCAGAACATCATCATAACTGACATTATCATAGCGCACGGCATCCTCAAATTTGGCCGGATCTTTGTCGTAAACGCCGTCAACTTTGGTGCCTTTGAAAATCGCTTCGCAGGCCATTTCATTGGCACGCAACGTCGCCGCAGTATCCGTGGTGAAATAGGGGTTCCCCGTCCCCGCCGCAAAGATACAAACCCGTTTCTTTTCAAGATGTCGCACAGCACGCCGGCGAATATAGGGTTCGGCAACTTCGTCCATACGGATCGCTGAAATCACCCGGGTGAACACACCCATTTCTTCTAGTGCGCTTTGCATGGCCAACGCGTTCATGACCGTGGCCAACATGCCCATATAATCGGCCGTTGTCCGTTCCATCCCCTGCGCTGACCCAGACAATCCGCGAAACACATTGCCGCCGCCAATCACCATGCAGATTTCGACGCCCATATCATGCACGGACTTCACTTCGCGCGCGATCCGTTCAACAGTAGGCGGATGCAGGCCATAGCCCAGATCGCCCATCAGCGCCTCGCCGGAAATTTTCAACATCACCCGCTTAAAGGTGGTTTCGCCGTCCGTTTCACTGATGTCGGTGATTGTAATTGCGTCGCTCATGGTGCCGATCCTTGTGCCGCTCTTTTCCGCTGCCGCAAAATGTCGCAAAAGAGGCGCGGGTTCAATGGCCGATCACTGCCATTTGCGCTTTAGATGAATGCCAAGCATAAGCCCCGCCAAAGGAGCCGCATTTTGATCGATCTAACACTTATTCCCGCCGACAAACCCGTTTTGATCGCGGGTCCAACCGCCAGCGGAAAATCCGAACTGGCGTTGCAAATTTCCGAAGCCCAAGGCGGTGTGATCGTAAATGCTGATGCATTACAAGTGTTTGACGGCTGGCGTATCCTAACCGCACGCCCCCCGATCGAAGATGAGGCCCGCGCGCGTCACGTATTATATGGGCATGTATCGTTTGATGCGCCCTATTCCACCGGGCATTGGCTGCGCGATGTGACACCGTTTCTGACATGGGACCGTCCCGCTGATCGTCCGATCATTGTGGGGGGCACTGGGCTGAATTTCATGGCGCTGACCCAAGGGTTGGCACAGATCCCCCCAACCCCGCCAGAAATTCGTGCGCAGGGTGATTCCCTTACATTGGATACCTTGTTGTCAGAGCTCGACCCCGCAACAAAATCGCGCATTGATGTGCAAAATCGCGCACGTGTGCAGCGCGCATGGGAAGTGTTGAACGCCACAGGCCAATCCATCGCCCATTGGCAGGACCAAACACCACCGCCTTTGTTGCCCGAGGATCAGGCAACCTGTCTTGTTATGGCCGCTGACAAAGACTGGTTAAACGCCCGGATCGAACGCCGTTTTGATATCATGTTAGACCAAGGCGCGTTGGCAGAAGCCCAGGCCATGTTGCCGCATTGGAACCCGGATTTCCAATCCTCAAAGGCGATTGGTGCGCCCGAATTGATGGCGCATCTGCATGGCGAGATGTCACTGGAACACGCCTGCCAAGCCGCAATCATCGCCAGTCGGCAATATGCCAAACGCCAACGCACATGGTTTCGTGCGCGTATGAAGACATGGATCCAGGTGCCGTTGCCGCAGAGCGCCTGATGAAATGACCCACACCTTATCCACAGGTTTCCCCCCAATTACCCCCAGAATCGTCAACAGTTATTTTCACGAATCAGCCCATCTAATCCTTGCCAGACGGGGGTTTCAGCGCCAAAGTTTCACAAATCGAACATTTGGGATACGCAAATGCAGATCGAAGACGCGCTGAAAAACCGATTGTCCATGACCTCCTTTGGGCATTTGCCCAGCCAATCCAGCTGGCGCACTCAGGCCATGCGGTCACATGCGACGCCGCGTTTGATTTTCTTTGCCAAAGGTCAGGGGCGCATCACCATTGCCGGTTTGACCAGCGGGTATGGCCCCAACAATCTAATCTTTGTGCCAGCCAACACGATGTACGGATTCGAAGTGGGACCTGCTTCGTTTGGTCAAATATTGACGATCCCCGACGCGATGGCCGTAGAATGGCCTGACGATTGCGTGCATCTGCGTTTGCGGGATGTGCATGCCCAAAAAGATCTGGCGCATATTTTTGACGCTCTGGAACGCGAATTGCTGTCAGCGCAATCTGCCCATGGACGTGCGGCGCATTACCATTTGGGCCTGCTTTCTGTGTATTTTGAACGCCAGATTGAGCTGCTTCATACCGATGCTGTGGCCGGGCAAAGCACGCAAAACCGCATGGATTCCGCCCCGGCCCGTTTGGTGGCGGCTTATACAGATTTGGTGGAACGTGATTTTCGCAGTCGCAAAGGTGTTTCGGATTTCGCGGCTGAACTTGGCGTAACGTCAACTCATTTGACCCGGTGCTGTAAAATCACCTGTGGGCGCTCTGCTTTGGCGTTGCTCAACGACCGGGTTCTATACGAAGCCCGCGTGCAATTGCGTGAAACAGATGACCGAATCCAAGACATCGCCGAAGGTCTGGGATTTACCTCGGCGGCCTATTTTACGCGTGCATTTCATACACATACGGGATGTACGCCGACCCATTTTCGCCAACGCGGCCCCGCACCCGTCCAATAAATGGCGTCATGTTTACGGGTTGTTTCCTTGACCTGCGACAAATGTCGGACATTGGTCATGCGATCGGAAAACGCGAAGTTTAAATATCTGGTTTAATTCATTGATGTCGCATTTGGACCGGTATAACGTCGTTTTCAGACGGTGTATAAACCGCCGATCGCGGTGACCATGACCACAATGCCAGATGTTAACTGGTCGCGTTCAAGCGCAAGGCAACAGAAAATGGTTCAAGATGCGTGCGCATCCCCTGAACCCAAGACACAACTGACGCGCCACAGGGAGAAAAGAATGACGAATTTCCACAACGAAGCAGCAACGGGTCATCCAGCTGTCCAAACTTATGTTCGCGATCACGCGGCCGGGAAACTAAGCCGACGCGAATTCCTGACACGGACAACAGCATTGGGTGTTACATCGGCGGCCGCTTATGGTTTGTTGGGCATGACATCCCCTGCCGCTGCGGCAGGACATATGCAAGTTGGCGGAACATTGCGCATCCAAATGGAAGTGCGCGGTATGAAAGAACCCCGCCTTTATGATTGGTCCGAAATCGGCAATATCACACGCGGCTGGCTGGAACATCTGGTCACCTACGAAGCGGACGGATCTTTCCAACCGCTTTTGATGGAAAGCTGGGATGTCAACGGCGATGCCACTGAATACACGCTGAACCTGCGTCAGGGCGTCAAGTGGAACAATGGCGACGATTTCAAAGCCAGCGATGTGCTTTATAACATCGAATTGTGGTGTGACAGCACAGTTGAGGGTAACTCAATGGCCACACGGTTTGCGGCGCTGGTTGACGAAGGCACCGGCAAGTTGCGCGAAGGCGCTGCCATGGTGGTCGATGATCATACGTTGAAACTGACTTTGCTGGCACCCGATATTAGCCTGATCGCTGGTATGGCCGATTACCCTGCTGCGATTTCGCATCCCGGTGCCGATTATGCCGATCCAATCGGCGATCCTGTCGGCACGGGCCCTTATCTGCCAGAAAGCCACGAAGTGGGCATCAAATCTGTCATGGTGCGCAACACCGATCACACATGGTGGAACGAAGGCAACGGCGCCTATCTGGACCGCATTGAATTCATTGACTTTGGCACCGACCCTGCCTCTTGGTTGGCTGCAATCGAAGCCGAAGAAGTGGACATGCTCTATGAAACAACAGGTGAATTTATTGACCTGCTGAGCGATCTGGGCATGGAACGTTCCGAAGTGGCCACTGCGGCGACTTTGGTGATCCGGACCAACCAACAGACCGAAGTGGACGGCGTTGCGCCTTATGCAGATGTGCGCGTGCGCACAGCCCTGCAAAAAGCGATCAGCAACGAAATCCTGCTGGAACTTGGGTATAACGGGCGCGGCACGGTTGCTGAAAATCACCATGTGTCTCCGATCCACCCAGAATATGCGGAAATGCCGGCTCAGGTCTTTGATCCTGCCGCCGCCAAAGCAGAGCTGGAAGAAGCTGGCATGGGGGATTTCACCCATGTGATCACTTCTCTTGATGATGGTTTCAACAAAGACACCTGTGATGCGGTCGCCGCTCAGTTGCGGGATGCTGGCCTGAAAGCTGAACGAGTGGTTCTGCCGGGGTCTACCTATTGGAACGATTGGGCGAAATACCCGTTCTCAGCCACAGAATGGAACCAACGGCCTTTGGGTGTTCAGGTTCTGGCCTTGGCCTATAAATCCGGTGTTCCTTGGAACGAAACCGGGTTTGCCAACGAAGAGTTTGACCGTCTGCTGACCGAAGCAATGTCAATTGCGGATGCAGATGCCCGCCGTGAGGTGATGCTGAAAATTCAAACCATCATGCGCGACGAAGGTGTGATCATTCAGCCGTTCTGGCGGTCCTTGTTCCGTCATTACCGCCCCGGTGTTGCCGGTGCTGAAATGCATCCACAATTCGAAATTCGGTATCAGCATATCGGCTTCGCGGCCTGATACTGACCAGACAAAGGGCCATCAGCACGTGCTGTTGGCCCTTTTTTGTCGCATGGCCAATCTGGCCCTGAACGTCGCTCCTAGTCACAGGATGCCTCAATGACCCGATATATCCTTCGCCAGCTTGGGGTGATGATTATCACCGCTCTGGCCCTGACCTTTGTTGTCTTTAGCCTGACGAATATGCAGCCCAACCTTGAAAAGGTGGCCAAATTCGAAGGCAATGCCCGTATGACCGACGAAGACGTTGTCAGTTGGCTTGAAAAAAACGGCTACGACCGCCCGATGGTTGTGCGATATGGCGAATGGCTGGGCATCGCCCCCGGCTGGACACGCACCGATGAGGCTGGCGAAGAAACAGGGCGCTGTATTGCCTTGGATCAGCCTGATCGTCGGTTTTGTGGGATTATTCAGGGCCAATGGGGGCATTCCACGGTCTTCAAAGAAGATGTGGGTGTGATCATTTCCAAACGTCTGGCTTTGACCGGGAAACTGATGTTCTGGGTTATGGTGGTGATGGTTCCGGGCGCGTTGATCGTCGGCATTCTGGCCGGGATGCGCGAAGGGTCACGGCTGGATCGGACCCTATCCACGGGGTCCATCTTGACGACCGCGACACCTGAATATGTCTCGGGCGTGATCTTTGTCGCGCTTCTGGCTTCGTCGAAATACGGGCTGGGACCGATCCTGTCAGAATGGGGCTGGATCGAAGGTCGCACCCTGTTCAAAGGCACAGCAACCGCCGCGATGGAAAATGCCACGTTGGAAAATTTCTTGCTGCCGGTGATGACAATCGCCCTTTATGGCATGGGCTATATCGCACGGATGACGCGGGCTTCGATGACCGAAGTGATGACAGCGCAATATATTCGGACCGCCCGATTGAAAGGCGTGAGTTTCCATAAAATCGTGATCAAACATGCCCTGCGCAACGCGTTGATCGCGCCGTTTACGGTGATTATGCTGCAGATTCCGTGGCTTTTGAACGGGGTCGTCATCGTCGAAACTTTGTTTAACTACAAAGGCTTTGGCTGGACCTTGGTCCAAGCTGCTGGCAGCAATGACATCGAATTGCTGCAAGGGATCGCGATCGTATCTGTGGTCGTTGTGCTGTTCACGCAGCTGATATCCGACATTGGCTATCGTTTCCTCAACCCGCGCATTCGCATTTCTTAAAGGAGCTGGAAAAATGGACGCACTGACCTGGACCGGTTCCTTTGGAACATTCCTAAACCCACTTGCGGGGCTGATTGTCGCGCTGTTTATCACCGCGATTGTCGCGCAAATTATCCTGTCTTTCTTTGAGCCGGACCTGCAGCTGCAATCGAATGCGGATGGCACCTTGATGGCCAAACCCGGCGCGTTTGGGATGATGGACCGGATGGTGAAATACCTGATGTTTGCAGTCATTGGCGTGGTTTTGACCTATCTGATCACCGGTATTTTACTGCCAAACAGCATGAGCGGTATCATCGGTGCTGTGGCCAAACGGTTTTTGCCCGTCTGGATCGCCTTGGCTGTGACGTTCGGCCTATCGATCCGGTTTAAACGCAAATTGGGCCTTTATGGTAAATTGATGGATAGCACCGTGGGCATGATCGGATTTGGTCTGGTGATGTTCTGGGTGTTTACCGCGATATTTGGTGCCGGAATGGGGATGATCATCACCCATGATCCACTGGCACAATTGTCAGGCTTGAAAAACGCCCTACCCGGCAGCCCAGTCACCACCGAGGGGCTATATCCGCATTACCTGTTGGGCGGTGACAATCTGGCGCGCGATGTGCTGAGCCGGATGGTGCATGGTTCTGGCATTGTGGTGCTGATTGCTCCTTGTGCGACGGTATTTGCTTTTATGGTGGGGATCACCCTCGGCCTGCCGGCTGGGTATACGGGCGGTCGGCTGGATGTTGTGCTGTCATTCTTGGCCAATCTCATCCTCGCCTTTCCGGTTATCCTGTTGTTTTACCTATTGGTCACACCGGAAATCGTCAAAACCGGCCTGCCGAAATATATGGCGGGTGTCCTGTTCCTATTCCCGGTGATCTTCTTTTCGATCCTGTTCAATTCGCGGTTCTTCACCCAACCTGGAAAACGCAACATTTTTCTGGCGATCACGTTGATTGTCGGGGGCTGGATTTATTCGGGCATGGCGTGGGATGTGGACCCATTGGGCATTATTAACGTCCCTGCCGGCATTTTGGTTGTGTTTGTGGCCGTGGTGTTTGTGAACGCACCCACCGTGTTTCGGATTGTACGGGGCCTGACGCTGGACATCAAAACCCGCGATTATGTCGCCGCCGCCCAAACCCGTGGCGAAGGTCCGTGGTACATCATGCTTTGGGAAATTCTGCCAAATGCGCGCGGTCCGCTGATCGTCGATTTCTGTCTGCGCATTGGCTACACCACGATCCTGCTCGGGACTTTGGGGTTCTTTGGCCTTGGCCTGCCCCCAGAAAGCCCGGATTGGGGATCGACAATTAACGCCGGTCGACGCCTGTTGTCGATCTACCCGCATGCCGCACTTGCGCCGGCCTTTGCCTTGCTCAGCCTCGTATTGGGTCTGAACCTGTTGGCGGATGGCCTGCGCGAAGAAAGCCTCAAGGATTAAGGAGCAAGATCATGGCCAAATGGGATTATGACGGACCCATCCTTGAGATCGATAAACTGTCGATTTCGTTCTTTACGCGGTTGCGTGAAATTCCGGCGGTGATGGATTTTTCCGTCACGGTACAGCCGGGCGAAGCCATGGGGCTGGTGGGGGAATCCGGATGCGGAAAATCCACCGTGGCGCTGGGCGTGATGCAGGATCTGGGCGTGAACGGTCGTGTCGTGGGCGGCACGATCAAGTTCAAAGGCCGCGATCTGGCACAGATGACCAACGAAGAGTTGCGCGATATTCGTGGCTCGGAAATTGCGATGATCTATCAGGAACCCATGGCGTCCCTGAACCCGGCGATGAAAATCGGCAAACAGCTGATGGAAGTGCCGATGATCCACGAAGGCATCAGCGCCAGTGAAGCCTATGACCGCGCCCTAGAGGTGGTCACGGATGTAAAACTGCCTGATCCCAAACGCATGCTGGACAGCTATCCCCACCAATTGTCGGGCGGCCAACAACAGCGGATCGTGATCGCGATGGCGTTGATGTCCAAACCGTCGCTGCTGATCCTCGATGAACCGACCACCGCGCTGGATGTAACGGTCGAAGCCGCCGTGGTGGAATTGGTCAAAGATCTGGGCAAAAAATACGGCACATCCATGCTGTTTATTTCGCACAATCTGGGGCTGGTTCTGGAAACCTGTGACCGTTTGTGTGTGATGTATTCCGGCGAAGCGGTGGAACGTGGGTCGATCGAACAGGTGTTTGACGACATGCAGCATCCCTATACGCAGGCGTTGTTCCGGTCGATCCCCCTGCCCGGCGCGGATAAAAACGAACGCCCGCTGGTCGCCATTCCCGGCAATTTCCCACTGCCTCATGAACGGCCCAACGGCTGTAATTTTGGCCCGCGTTGCGACTATTTCCAAGAAGGACGCTGTGACCAAGGGCAGATTTACATGGCTGCTGCCAATGCGGATGCCAGCCATGAAACACGGTGTTTGAAATATCAGGAAATCGACTGGAACGCCCCGATTGAGGTCGGTGAACAAACTGAAAAAGGCGAAATAGGCGAGGTTGTTCTATCGATGGATAACCTTAAGAAATATTACGAAGTCGCGGGTGGCGGCCTGATGGGCGGTGGCGAAACCAAAGTGGTCAAAGCCAACGAAACCCTATCCTTTGAAGCGCGCGAAAGCGAAACATTGGCAATTGTGGGCGAATCCGGCTGCGGGAAATCCACGTTTGCCAAGGTGCTGATGGGGCTTGAAACCGCCACAGATGGCACGATCAAACTGGACGGCAAAGAGATCCAGAACACCCCTATTCAGGAACGCAACACCCGCAATATCGCTGACATTCAGATGGTATTTCAGAACCCGTTTGATACGCTGAACCCGTCCATGACGGTCGGGTCACAGATCATCCGAGCGCTGGAAATCTTTGGTATTGGCGACACGCAGGCAGATCGCAAAAACCGCATGTTGGAATTGCTGGATCTGGTGAAACTGCCCCGCGCCTTTGCCGATCGTATGCCGCGACAATTGTCCGGCGGTCAGAAACAACGGGTTGGCATCGCGCGGGCCTTTGCTGGGGGTGCACGGATTGTGGTTGCGGATGAACCGGTGTCCGCGCTGGACGTGTCTGTGCAGGCGGCTGTAACCGATCTGTTGATGGAAATTCAGCGCAACGAAAAAACAACGCTGCTGTTCATCAGCCACGATTTGTCGATTGTGCGCTATCTGTCGGATCGGGTCATGGTGATGTATCTGGGTCATGTGGTGGAAATGGGCGATACCGATGCGGTGTTTTCGCCCCCCTACCACCCCTATACCGAAGCTTTGCTATCCGCCGTTCCCATCGCCGATACCAAGATCGAAAAACAGCATATCGTGCTGGATGGCGACATCCCATCGGCCATGAATCCACCTTCGGGCTGTCCATTCCAGACGCGCTGTCGGTGGAAATCCGAGGTGCCAAATGGGCTGTGTGACAAAGAGGTGCCGCCTGTGCGTGATCTGGGCAATAACCATCAGGTCAAATGTCATTTGGCCGATGATATCTTGTCTCGGATGGAACCGGTTATTAAAATCGCGGCTGAATAAACCACTTTAACAAAGGCAAACAGGTGTCTGAAAACGTTATGATTAATCCAGATTACATCGTTAATTCAGACGCTGAATTGCGCGTTCTGTTCCCGCCCACGCATGATCTGGCAGCCGCCAAATCGATGACTGGGCTGGACAAACATGCGCGCGATTTTATCGCCCGCTCGCCCTTTCTTTGTGTTGGCACGCAAACACAAACCGGCGCCGCAGATGTCAGCCCACGCGGTGACCCTGCGGGATTTGTGCAAGTGTTGGATGACAGGACCATCTTGATCCCTGATCGCCCCGGCAACAATCGGCTGGATACCCAAGCCAACATTGTCGCCCATCCGGCTGTGGGTCTGCTGTTTCTTATCCCCGGTTTTGATGAAACCCTACGGATCAATGGGCAGGGTTTGATCACCACAGACCCCGATTTATTGGCGAAATGTGCGGTGAATGATCGCCTGCCGCGCACGGCCATTATCGTTCAAATCGAAGAAGTGTTCCTGCATTGCGCCAAAGCGTTTCGTCGATCCCATTTGTGGGATCCGGCCTTTCATCAGGATCGCAGCGAAATGCCGTCGTTGATGAACATCATGCTGGATCAGGTCAACGCCGCCCCGGATGATCCAAAACAGATGGAACAATTGGACCAAGGATTAGAAGAATCCTATAAGAAATCAATGTATTAAGGCGCTAGTTAGCGGCCCCAGATAACGCGCACATAATTCTGGGTTTCGCGATATGGCGGCACACCATTGTGACGCTGCACCGCGCCGGGCCCCGCATTATAGGCCGCCAGCGCCAGCCGCCAGGACCCAAATTCATCATATTGCTCACGCAAATAGCGCGCGCCACCATCCAGATTTTCATAGGGATCATGGGGATCAACCCCCAGATACCGCGCCGTGCCCGGCATCAACTGCGCCAGCCCCAATGCCCCGGCATGACTGCGTGCATTGGCGTTCCATGCGCTTTCTTGTTGGATCAGGCGGAAAAACAAATCGACAGGCACCCGGTGACGCTGTGCGGCAGATCGCGCCATATCCAAAAACGGACCGCGATAATCCCCGCCCCAGCTGGGCCCGGAATAAGATGTGGGCACTTCGGCGCTGGGCGGTTGCAGACGCACCGAATTGGCATATTGCGATGATGCGCGGGAATCCAACACCTGCAATTGCGATTGAAACAACGATGAACGGTTGCTGGACGACACGGTATCGGCCACAGCCCCCCCTGCAATCTGAGCCATCAACGCGGCAAACAGCCCAACTTGAACCTTAACCATTCTCTACCCCCAACCGGCAATCTCGCGGACTTTATCAAAATTTAAGGACTTTGCCAGCGTTACATCACCCCCCGGCCTGACCCTGTTTGCGATGAAGCGACGTTTACTCTGGCCCCTTGTTGCAGGCTTACGTAATGTGGCGCGAACAAGTTACAAGATTCGAACAAGGACGAGGGCGGAAAATGGCCGGAAGTGTGAACAAGGTAATCCTGATTGGCAATTTGGGCCGCGACCCCGAAGTGCGGACATTCCAAAACGGCGGCAAAGTGTGCAACCTGCGCATCGCCACGTCCGAAACATGGAAAGACCGCAACACCGGCGAACGCAAAGAGCGCACGGAATGGCATTCGGTCGCGATTTTCCAAGAGGGTCTGGTGCGCATTGCAGAGCAATATCTGCGCAAAGGGTCCAAAGTTTACATCGAAGGTCAGCTACAGACCCGCAAATGGCAGGATCAATCCGGTGCGGATCGCTATTCCACCGAAGTTGTTTTGCAAGGCTTTGGCGGCACGTTGACAATGCTGGACGGCCGTGATGGCCAAGGCGGCGGCGGTCAAAGTGGCGGCGGTGGCTATGGCGGCGGCGGCCAAGGTGGCTATGGCGGTGGCAACCAGGGTGGCGGAAACCAAGGTGGCGGCTATGGCGGCGGTGGTAGCAACGATATGGATGATGAAATCCCGTTCTAAAACCAGCGACGCGATCTGCGAGTAAAGAAAGCCCTGACAAATGTCGGGGCTTTTTGCTAAGTGCCGGATAAAATCACCATCCAATGGCATGACTACAATCCCACAATTATCTGTCTGCCGATTGGAGTCCACAATGTGAAACCCAAAGGTTGTTAGCGCTAACTATTCGTGTTATGCGGACGCAAAGTTGCCAAGAGGATTGGACTGATGCCGTTACATCCCAAGCTGAACGATATAACCCAGCGGATCATTGAACGGTCCCGTGAACGGCGCGGTGCTTATATGGCGCAAATGGATGCCGCCGCGCAACAAGGTCCACGTCGCGGCCATCTGAGCTGTTCCAATCTGGCCCATGCCTATGCTGCGATGGGCGACGACAAACCCACATTGGTCGCCGACCAAGCCCCAAATATCGGCGTGATCACCGCCTATAATGACATGTTGTCGGCCCATCAGCCCTATGCCACCTATCCTGACATGATCCGTGAAATCGCCCGTGATGTGGGTGGCACCATGCAGGTTGCAGGCGGCGTTCCGGCCATGTGTGACGGCGTGACCCAAGGCCAAACCGGCATGGAGCTAAGCCTGTTTTCACGCGACGTGATTGCGCTCTCGGCGGGTGTTGGCCTGTCGCATAACGCGTTTGACAGCGCAATGTATCTGGGCATTTGCGATAAAATCGTCCCCGGTCTGGTCATGGCAGCAGCCACCTTTGGCTATATTCCCGGTGTATTTGTCCCCGCAGGCCCCATGGTCAGTGGTCTGCCCAACGATGAAAAAGCCAAGGTTCGTCAGAAATTTGCCACCGGTGAAATTGACCGCGACGCCCTGATGGAGGCCGAAATGGCCAGCTATCATGGCCCCGGAACCTGCACATTCTACGGCACAGCCAATTCCAACCAAATGTTGATGGAAATCATGGGCTTGCACCTACCCGGCGCGTCATTTGTGAACCCAAACACCCCGCTGCGTGACGCCCTGACACGGGCCGCAACCCAGCGTGCGTTACAGATCACGGCCCTGGGCAATGAATACACCCCCGTTAGCGCCGTTCTGGATGAAAAGGCGTTTGTGAACGGCATTGTTGGTTTGATGGCCACGGGCGGATCCACCAATCTGGTGTTGCACCTGCCCGCTATGGCACGTGCGGCGGGGATCATCCTTGATCTTCAGGATTTTGCCGATTTGTCTGCCATCACGCCCTTGATGGCCAAGGTCTATCCAAACGGGTTGGCGGATGTGAATCATTTCCATGCCGCCGGTGGTCTGGCCTATATGATCGGCGATTTGCTGGATGCCGGATTGCTGCACGAAGACGTCACAACCATCGCCGGCAAAGGTCTGAGCCTTTATACCAAAGAGCCAAAACTGACCGAGGATGGCCTGACATTTGTCGACGGTCCCGGCACATCGTCGAACGACAAAATCCTGCGCCCATCGGCTGATCCGTTTAACGCAAGCGGTGGTTTGGCGCAGCTTAGCGGCAATCTGGGCCGTGGTGTGATCAAAATTTCTGCCGTTGCCCCCGAACGCCACGTGATCGAAGCCAAAGCCCGCGTGTTTCATGACCAAAACGGCGTCAAAGCCGCGTTTCAGGCCGGCGAAATCACCGAAGACACAATTTTTGTGGTGCGGTTCCAAGGGCCTAAATCAAACGGCATGCCGGAGTTACACGGGCTGACGCCGTCATTGGCCGTTTTGCAGGATCGCGGGTTAAAGGTCGCGCTGGTCACCGATGGCCGCATGTCCGGCGCATCCGGCAAAGTGCCCGCCGCGATCCATGTCTGCCCAGAAGCCGCCGATGGCGGGCCACTGGCGCTGATCCAGGACGGCGATATGATCCGGCTTGATGCGACTGCAGGCACATTGGAATGCCTGACCGATTTAACTGGCCGTACCCCTGCCACGCCTGATTTATCAGGCAATGGCACCGGGGTTGGTCGCGAATTATTTGCCATGTTCCGCGACACTGTTGGCATTGCTGCTGACGGCGCGGCTGTGGTTGTGAAATAACCCAAAACGGAGAAGAATATGACCCCCGAACGCGCCTCTGAGCTGAACCGCAAAACCTGTGAGCTGGCCCCGGTTGTGCCTGTTTTGGTGGTTCATGACGCCGCCAAGGCCGCTGATCTGGCCCGCGCGCTGATCAAAGGTGGATTGCCCGCATTAGAAGTCACATTGCGCACCCCTGCCGCGCTGGATGTGATCCGCGAAATGGCCAGCATCACCGGCGGTGTTGTTGGGGCGGGCACATTGCTGACGCCCAAGGACGTTGAAAACGCCAAAGAGGCGGGCGCGACCTTTGGCGTGTCACCGGGCGCGACGGATTTGTTGCTGGATGCCTGCGAAGCCAATGATTTGCCATTACTGCCCGGCGTGGCCACCGCCACAGAAGCCATGGCGCTGTTGGAACGTGGCTATACAATGCAGAAATTTTTCCCCGCCGAAGCCAATGGCGGCGCCCCCGCGCTCAAGGCGATTGGCGCGCCAATTCCACAGGTGACACTCTGCCCAACCGGCGGGGTTAGCCTGAAAAATGCCAATGATTACCTGTCTTTGTCCAACGTTCTTTGTGTGGGTGGCAGCTGGGTTGCCCCTGCGGATATGGTGAATGCAGGCGATTGGGACGGGATCACCGCACTGGCCGCTGAGGCGTCAAAACTGGCCGTTTGACCGTTCAAATCTGGCAATGCGCATCGCGCTTGCCAGATCCCCCCCCCTGATCGATAGACTTGACAAGCAAGTACGCCATCAGGGTGACGACATGACCATTCCCAAGCTAAAACGGATCAAGGTTTCGACAGAGCAAGACCTGAAAAATTGGGTGGGTCAAAACCCAAATCTGACGCAGGATGTCATGATCGTGACCTGCAACAAAACGTCTAGGTCCCGGTATCTATGCAATGATCAGATCGACGCGGTTTTGCAATCTCACAATTGGCAAACCACGCGTCGATACACGCTGAATGGAAATTTGGTTGGGCATGTGATCCGCCCCGTGGCGCCCTAACCCCAGTCCGCGCCCGATAAACTGGGCCTAAGACCGCCCCGCCAGCCCATCGCGAAGCACAGCCAGAACCGCATCCGCAGAAACATCTGAGGTCACAAAGGCATCGCCGATACTGCGCGCCAGAATAAACCTCAGCTGCCCATCGACGACTTTTTTATCCTGGCCCATCAGGTCCAACAACGTCGCCGCATCGGGTAAATCTCCGGGAATATCGGTCAGATCGGTTTTCATACCCATTTCACGTAAATGCGCCCGTACCCGGCTTGGATCTTCTTGGGAACACAGCCCCAAACGCGCGGATAATTCAAACGCCAAGGCACAGCCGACCGCCACGCCTTCGCCATGCAGCAATCGATCACTGTAACCGGTCGCGGCCTCTAGTGCGTGACAGAATGTATGCCCTAAGTTCAACAAGGCGCGATCGCCCTGCTCGGTTTCATCACGTTCGACAATATCGGCCTTCATTTGAACGGAACGATGGACCAAATGCACCCGCGCGGCCATGTCCCCTGCCGCAGCGGCCGGTCCGTTTTGTTCCAACCAATTGAAAAACGCCGCATCCCCCAACATGCCGTATTTGACCACTTCGCCGTATCCCGCCAAATAGTCGCGCGGGGCCAACGTGGACAGAATAGAGGTGTCAGCCAGAACCAGACTTGGTTGATGAAACGCGCCGATCAGGTTTTTACCCTGCGGCGCGTTGATCCCAGTTTTGCCCCCCACCGAACTGTCGACCTGCGCCAGCAACGTGGTTGGAATTTGCACAAACCGCACACCCCGCCGGATCACAGCCGCCGCAAAGCCCCCCAGATCCCCGATAACACCGCCACCCAACGCGATAACAATGTCACCCCGTTCGACTTTTTCAGCCAACAGCCATTCCACAGCGCGGGAAAAATGCGGCCAGCTTTTGGTGGCTTCGCCCGCGGGCAAGGCCAAGGCGCTGGATGATATGCCCGCCGTGTCCAGATTGGATTGCAACGTTGCCAAATGGTGCTGTGCCACGGTTTCATCGGTCAAAATCGCCACTTTGGGGCGTCGCAGCATTGGCGCAATCAATGTCGCGGCATCATCCAACAGGCCCAGCCCGATCACCACATCATATTCACGGCCAGGCAAATTGACGGATACGGTTTTGCGCAGATCGCTCATGGGGTTTTCTCCAGTATTTCGGGGCGGGTCAGAAGAATTTCGATCACGTGATCGGTCATTTCTTCGATGGAAAAGTCGGGGTCGGCTTTGACGGATAGATCAGCCAAACCATAGATTGGTGCGCGGGCAGCGTAGATTTCACTGAGGGTCGCGCGTGGATTGGCGGTGCGCAACAATGGGCGCGTGTCTTTGTGTTTGACCCGGCTCCACAACAGATCGATATCCGCATCCAGCAACACGGCCACCCCCAATTGCGCGATTGCATCCCGGTTGCGCTGCGCCAAAAATGCGCCGCCCCCGGTGGACAAAACCCCTGGCGTGCCCGTCAACAGGCGCGAAATCACTTCGGCTTCGCGATCCCGGAAAAAATCCTCGCCGTCACGAGAAAAGATTTCTGCAATACTGGCATTGGCGGCTTTTTCGATCTCCGCATCCGAATCAAGAAACGCCACATCCAACCGCGCCGCCAAAGCCCGGCCAATCGCGGTCTTGCCCGACCCCATCATTCCCACCAAAACCACGGTTCGATGCAAAGTCAGCCCTGTATCGGGGGTGGGTTTTACTGTATCCTCGGTCATAATTCGGCCATCCATCGCCGGTTGTGCAAATTCTGCACTTCAATGGCGTGAAATCGCCAGAGATGCCATATATAAACAAAAAGAAAAGGACGTGATGGCGCGTCCGCTAACGGCCCAAAATAAACGGGCCCCCTGAGGAGAGTGCCGGACATATGCTGTGGCGATTGATCAAAGCTTTGTTTTTTCTAGCTGTTTTGGGCGGTCTTGGCCTGATCGCCTATGCGTATGTCGGCCCGTTTTTCTTTCCAGCTGATTTTGCCGCCCCCCAGAGCGAGGTGACAATTCCAGTGACCTTGACCGGGCAATAACATGAAAGGCGGTTTGTTTTTGATGTGGCGCCCCACAATATCGGGCTGCGTATTTGGCGCGTCTCTGGTGATGGCATGTGTTGGGATTGCCGCCCATGCCCAAGAGGCCCCAGACCAAACCGCCAGCGCCGACACACCGCTTTCGGCCATTGATTGGTTGTCGCAATCGGTCGCAACGCACCCCGTGGCCACGCGTCCATCGCGCCCTTTGCCCGACGAAGACCCCATAACCCAGAGCGCTGCCTCGCCTGAAATCACGGTGACACCACTGGATGCGCCATCGCCCGATCATCTGGGATTATTACCCCCTTCGGCGACGGGATTGCCCGTCACACTGTGGTCGGGCAGCGAAACGGATGTTCTGATTGACCTGATCCGCGCAGAAGATGTCAGCGCCCTGCCCGCGCTTCGTGATTTTCTGGTGACGTTGCTATTGGCCGAGGCACAGCCGCCCCGCAATGCCAGCGTGACGGGCGATTTGTTTCTGGCGCGGATCGACAAATTGCTGGATCTTGGCGCTGTGGAACCCGCTCTGGAATTGCTAGAGGCATCCCAGCCCTCAACCCCGGATTTGTTCCGCCGTTATTTCGATGTGGCCCTGTTGACCGGCGTCGAAGACCGCGCCTGTAACCAAATGCGCGAAAATCCCGGATTTGCACCCACCCTGCCGGCGCGGGTGTTTTGTCTGGCGCGCAATGGGGATTGGAACGCAGCGGCGCTGACACTAAACACAGCGCGTGCATTGGGCGATGTCAGCGATGTAGAGGATGCATTGCTGTCGCGTTTTCTGGACCCTGATCTGTTTGAAGGCGAACCACCCCTGCCCGTCCCTGACCGCATCAGCCCGCTGGTGTTTCGCATGCGCGAAGCCATTGGCGAAGGCCTGCCAACGTCCAATTTACCACGCGCCTTTGCCCATGCGGATTTGCGATCCAATGTCGGTTGGAAGGCGCAATTAGACGCCGCTGAACGTCTGGCGCGGCATGGGGCAGTCCAAGACAGCGTATTGCTGGACCTCTATACGGCCCGTCGCCCGGCAGCATCCGGTCCGGTTTGGGACCGCGCCGAGGCCATTCAACAATTTGAAACCGCGCTCACTGCGGGGGATCCCGGCGCGGTTGCCGAAACCCTGCCTGACGCATGGAACGCGATGCAGCAGGCCCAATCAGAAATCGCCTTTGCCCGGCTGTTTTCAGACAAACTGGCCCGGTTGCCATTACAGGGCGACGCGGCGCATTTAGCATTTGGAATCGGCCTGTTAGGTCCTAATTACGAAGAAATCGCATTGGATTTCGACACAGATGACACCGACGCTGCGGATGCGTTTTTGATCGCGGTTGCACGGGGGGACATGACCGGCATTGTCCCGCGCACCCCAAAACAACGCGCCATCGCCGCCGCCTTTACAGAGGCGCGCCCTGCCTCTGCTTTGTTGGATCAAGCAGAAGATGACCGTTTGGGCGAAGCGTTACTACGCACAATCGCACAGCTGAATTTGGCAGCCGCAGGTGACATGGTCGCCGTGACAGAATCCTTGGCCTATCTACGCCTCGTCGGATTAGAAGATTTGGCCCGACGCGTTTCGCTTCAGATGCTGGTTTTGGACCGCTCCGAATGAACACCCCCGCCGATCGTCCCATGTCGCACTGGATCCAAGCGTTTTTAGAGGCGCAAGCGGCGGAACTGGATGCATCCCCCAATACGTTGACCGCCTATGGCAATGATTTGCAGGATGTGGCGACGTTTCTGGATCGCAAAGGCGTGCATTTTGCAGATGCCCAAACCAGCCATATCGAAGATTATCTGGTGTTTTGCGATGCTCAGGGGTTGGCCAATGCGACCCGTGCGCGGCGGCTATCGGCGGTGAAACAATTGTATCGCTTTGCGTTTGAAGAAAGCTGGCGCATGGACAATCCCGCCCTTCGGATCAAGGGACCGGGCCGTTCAAAGCGGTTGCCCAAAACATTGTCACATGACGAAGTGGACCGTTTGCTGAACGCCGCGCGCAGCACCCCCCGTGATACGCTGCGCAATACGTGTTTGATGGAATTGCTCTATGCCACGGGGATGCGTGTCACTGAATTGGTCAGCCTGCCAGTGTCATCAGCGCGCGGTGATCCGCGGATGTTGCTGGTCAAAGGCAAAGGCAACAAAGAACGTCTGGTGCCCCTATCTGCCCCGGCCCGCAGCGCGATGGCGGCTTGGTTGGAACAGTGGGACAAAACCCAGGATCTGGCCCGCAGGGATGGGCATCCTCCGTCCAAATTCCTGTTTCCGTCCCGTGGTCAAACCGGTCATTTGACACGCCATGCGTTTTTTCAGCAAATCAAACGGATCGCAGTGTTGGCAGGTGTGTCCCCCGAAAAGGTCACGCCACACACGTTGCGCCATGCCTTTGCCACGCATTTGCTAGAAGGCGGTGCAGATCTGCGCGCGATCCAGACCATGCTGGGCCATGCGGATGTGGCCACCACAGAAATCTACACTCATGTTTTGGATGAACGGCTGAAACAACTGGTGCTGGAACATCACCCATTGGCCAAAGAGGGACCAGAACCCACAGCTGATCCGGATGAGACCTAAGGGTTAAACGGCGCTGACATCGCACAATTCGGGGCGGACATATCGGCGCGGCAGGCATCAATCGCCGTTAGATAGGCATCCAGATATTCCGACGCTTCCCGATGGGATGCAGCGGTTTCCAAGTAGGGCGCCGCTTGGGCTTCGCGGTCTGCGGACAGCAATGCGAACCCAATAATAGCAGCCAAAAACCCACGATCAGGCCCGACAGCGCGGGCCATTTCCTGTTCCGCCTCGGCCATAAACACGTCCATTTGCGCATCGTTGGAAATCACATCCTCTGTGGTAAACCACAACGCGTTCAACATCAGGCTAAACGTCACCGGATCCCCGGATTGCCCCATATGTTGCGCAATCGCATAGGCCCGCAGCCACAGCGACAATTGCCGGATTTCCTGGTATTCATCCGTTTCAACAAAGACCGTCAGAGCGGTGATTTGGTCGGGCGAAAACGGCTGATACATGGGGAAATCATTGGACGGGCATACCGGCAAACGGGTCACAAATTCGCAGGTGGTCTGGGGGCGAAATGACATATACCGCCCCAATATTGAACAGGATGCAGTCCCCACAATTGCAAATGTTTCCTCCCCAATCGGACAGGTCAGGGTTTCCTCAACCGGCGTGCCTGCAAATCCGATGCTGGCCGCCCAAATTGCACATCCCCCAACAACACGTCCCAACATCACATCATTCCTTTTGCATCATCCACTTGATCAAAAGCTTCGTCATTCCGTTTCGTCGACGCAAGCCGAAAACGAAAAAGCCCCGAGAACACCGTGCTTTGTATCCCGAAATCAGCAGGTGATGGTCAGTATATTCTTTGCCATCCGCACCAGACGCCCCCTTGAACCAATAGGGTTGCGGCCCCATAACCCTAACAACCTAACAAGAGGCCATTATGGACCACACCGCCTTAGAAACCGGGCTGGATACCGGATTTTGGATCACCGCCGGGGTGATCGCGTTTTTGTTGCTGCTTTCGGCATTCTTTTCCGGGTCAGAAACCGCATTGACGGCCGCCAGCCGGGGCAAATTGCGATCCACAGCGGACAAAGGCAACAAAGGCGCCGCCAAAGCGCTGGATATCACCGACGACAATGAACGCCTGATCGGGTCGGTTTTGCTGGGCAACAATCTGGTGAACATTCTGGCCACATCGCTGGCCACGGCCCTGTTTACCCGCGCCTTTGGCGAAAGTGGCGTCGCCTTGGCCACGTTGGTGATGACATTGCTGGTGCTGGTCTTTGCCGAAGTGCTGCCCAAAACCTATGCGATCACCAACCCAGAAACGGCCGCCGCCCGTGTGGCGCGCCCGATTGCCTTGATCGTGACCGCTTTTGCGCCTGTTGTGTCGTTTGTGCGGCTGCTGGTTCGGGGTGTTTTGCGGGTCTTTGGCGTCAAAATTGACCCAGACAGCAACATCCTCGCCATGCGAGAAGAAATCGCCGGCGCCCTGCATCTGGGACATTCCGAAGGTGTCGTGGAAAAAGAAGACCGTGACCGCATTTTGGGGGCGCTGGATCTGGGGGATCGCGCGGTCGAAGAAATCATGCTGCATCGGTCCAGCATTGAAATGATCGACGTGGATTTACCCCCACAGGACATTCTGGCGCGTTGCCTAGAAAGCCCGCATACCCGCCTGCCGCTGTTTAAGGACGACCACGAAAACATCGTCGGCGTCCTGCATGCCAAAGAAATGCTGCGCGCCATGCATAAGGTCGCTCAAGGCAGCGAAACCAGTATCGAACAGATGCTGTCCTTTGATGTGACCAGCGTCGCGATGGAGCCGTATTTTATTCCAGAAACCACGACGCTTGACGATCAGATGCGTCAATTTTTGCGGCGTCACACGCATTTTGCGCTGGTGGTGGATGAATATGGCACCTTGCAGGGTTTGATCACCCTAGAAGACATCCTCGAAGAAATTGTTGGCGAAATCACCGATGAATTTGACGACGAGGATGAGGATCAGATCGAACATACCGATGATGGGGCCATCGTCATTGACGGCTCGATGACCATCCGCGATCTGAACCGCGCCAAAGACTGGTCCCTGCCCGATGACGAAGCCAACACAGTGGCCGGTCTGATCATCTTTGAGGCCGAACTGATCCCAGCGGTGGGTCAGGTGTTCAGTTTCCACGGTTTTCGGTTCGAAGTGCTGAGCAAAGAGCAAAACCGCATCGCCAGCCTGAAAATCAGACCATTGCAAAAGGTGGCTTTGAACTGAGTTCACTTCTCAATGCGACCGCAGTCGCAATGCCCAACAGATGGACAAAAAGCACATACAAATAACAGCCAATTCGCTAAAATTTAGCGGGTTGCTGTTTTCTTGCCTGAATAAGATGTGCCACCCTATGAGGTGACACTGGCTTAGTCTTAACCCCCAACAGCCCCTAACGTCCCTTAAACAAACCGCCCAGAATGCCGCGCACGATGCGGCGGCCCGTTGTGCCTTTTAACTCTTTGGCGACAACTTTGGTCAAGGCTTCGCCGAAACTGTCATCGGCGCGGTGGCGTGTGGTCCATGTGCGTCCTGATCCGGATCGGGATGACCCGCTGCGGGATGCGCCCCCACTGCGCCCGCCATCATAGCGGCGCGCCTGGCGAAACTCTCGGTCACGCTCTTGCAGCTTTTCTTCTTCGACTTCGGCGGCCTCAGCTTCTTTGGATGCGGATTCTGCCCGGCGGGCCAGCATTTCAGCGGCGGAATCCCGATCCAGTTTCGCCTCGTATTTGCCCGCAATGGGTGATTTGGCCACAACATCTGATCGTTCAGCAACTGTGATCGGCCCAAGCTGCGACGATGGTGGCCGGATCAAGGTGCGCTCAACAATCCCCGGCACGCCTTTGCGGGCCAACATTGAGGTTACGGCCTCGCCCGTGCCCACGTCCCGGATCGCTTCTGCGGTATCAAAGCCCGGATTAGGGCGATAGGTGTCAGCGGCCTGTTTCAGTTCCCGCTGATCCTTGGCCGTAAAGGCACGCAATGCATGCTGCACCCGATTGCCGAGCTGCCCCAACACATCCTCGGGCACATCCGCAGGGTTCTGGGTGATGAAATAGACGCCCACCCCTTTGGATCGGATCAGTCGCGCCACTTGTTCGACCTTGTCGATCAACGCTTTGGGGGCGTCATCAAACAACAAATGCGCCTCGTCAAAGAAGAACACCAATTTGGGTTTGTCTGGGTTGCCGACCTCTGGCAATTCCTCAAACAGTTCGCTCAGCAGCCATAACAGGAATGTCGCGTATAGTTTCGGCGACGCCATCAATTGATCCGCCGCCAGAATGTTCACACGGCCGCGTCCATCGGGCTCTGTCGCGATAATGTCAGTCAATTCCAGCGCAGGTTCGCCGAACAAATCCGCGCCACCCTGATTTTCCAACACCAGCAAGGATCGTTGAATTGCGCCAACCGACGACGTGGCCACATTGCCATAGCGCAGGGATAATTCATCGGAATTTTGCCCAACCCAGACCAGCAGCGCCTGCAAATCCTCCAGGTCGAGCAAAGGCAGACCTTGTTCGTCTGACACCCGAAAGGCAACGTTCAAAACGCCCTCTTGGGCTTCGGTGAGGTCCAGCAATTGCGCCAGCAAAAGTGGCCCCATTTCCGCGACCGTGGTTCGAATCGGATGGCCCTGACGACCAAACAAATCCCAAAAGGTGACCGGGAAATCATTGTATTGCAGATCCAACCCAATCGTATTGGCCCGTTTCATGAACGGTTCATGCGGCTTAAACTCTGCCGTGCCGGATTTGGCCAAACCCGACAAATCACCTTTGACGTCCGACAGGAAAACAGGCACGCCCGCCGCGCTAAACCCTTCTGCAAGAATTTGAAGTGTCACGGTTTTTCCGGTTCCCGTCGCCCCGGCAATCAACCCATGCCGGTTGGCGTATTCCAACAGTAAATCCTGCGGCTGGCCATAAGCTTTGCCACCGCCCCCAATAAAAATCCGATCGTTCATGTGCTGTCCCCGCCGCGCTGTACGGGTCCAAAATACATTTTTAACTCTTTTCTGCCAGAGTGAATCCCGTTCGATCCCCTGTCCTCGGGGACCGGACGACTTCCTCCCTGTCAGACTTGCCGCGCCTTTTGGCGCGGTTTTTTTATGGGGGTGGTCAAATTTCAAAAATGTCAGCAACCCGCACAAAACATTGCAGATTTCCGGTTGACGGCTGGCACATGAATGTCTACCTTTTGCCTCAATAAGTCGGCCAAGTCCGACAGGGAAAAGTAGAAAAGGGTCCGCATTGTCGGGCTCTTTTTTCATTTTGAACTCTGCCTGATCCATCGTGATTGGATCGGCAAATCCCCGCCACCCCGATTTGCAAAAGACGCTGACACCCCCCAAATCGCGTGATAGGAAATCCCTGACTGAAATTTACAGGACGTCATAATGCGTACGAACCTTAAAACACTTTCTTTGTTGTCCCTCATTGCGTTTGCAAATCCCGTTTTGGCCCAGGAAACAGCCGCAACGGATGAACCCGCCGATCAAAGCACCGAACAGCCTACCGAAAACGCGACACCTCCGGGTGGGGATCTGGATCTGGGCACACCGGTTGGGCCGCAAATTGGGGAACCCTATGACGCCGAAGTGTTTGACGATTGGACCCTGCGTTGCATCAAAGCAGAAGAAGGAGCCGATCCGTGTCAGCTTTATCAATTGCTGAACGACGAAGAAGGCAACCCAGTGGCTGAAATCACCATGTTCCCACTGCCCGAAGGATCCCGCGCTGCGGCGGGTGCCAATATTGTGGCGCCTTTGGAAACCTACCTGCCCGGTCAATTGACCCTGACGGTTGATGGCGGAAATGCACGTCAATTCCCGTTCACATTCTGCTCGGCACGGCCATTTTCACCGTTCCTGTCATTTGGATGTGTTTCACGGGTTGGGTTCAGCGCAGATAACGTCGCACAATTTAAACGCGGCAATGCAGCAACCCTGACTTTGCGCCCTGCAGCGTCCCCTGACACGGAAATCAAGCTGAACATTTCGTTGACCGGGTTCACCGCTGCGATGGACCGCACCGCAGAACAATAAACACGCCATCAGTTGAAATTTAGCGCCGTCCGTTGATCCGGGCGGCGTTTTCTTTGGAAAACGCGCAAAATATCCAGCATGGCGCAGCCATTCCGCTAAACTGATCAGATCCCGCGCAGCGCCAGTACGGCGTTTAACCCCCCAAAGGCAAAGGCATTGCTGAGTGCGACATTCACCTTGGCCTCGCGGGCTTCATTCGGAACAACGTCCAGCGCGCATTCTGGGTCGGGTTCTTCGTAGCCGATTGTCGGGGCTATGACCCCATCCCGCACCGCCATGATGCAGGCCAGCAATTCGACCGCACCGGTGCCGCCGATCAGATGGCCGTGCATGGATTTGGTCGATGAAATCATCAGATTGTCCGCATCTGCGCCAAATGCATGGGACACGGCCGCACATTCGGTTTTGTCATTGGCCGCCGTGCCGGTGCCATGCGCGTTGATATAGCCAACCTCGGATGGGTTGATCTTGGCGTCCCGCATCGCGCCTGCGATCGCCCGTTCCGCCCCTTGTGCCGATGGCATTACGATATCCGCCGCATCCGACGTCATCGCAAAACCGATCACTTCGGCCAGAATGTCTGCCCCACGTGCGCGCGCCATGTCGTAGTCTTCGAACACAAACACCGCCGCGCCTTCGGCTTGGACCATACCGTTGCGATTGGCGCTAAACGGGCGGCACGCATCCCGAGACATCACACGCAGCCCTTCCCAGGCTTTGATCCCCCCAAAACAAAGCATGCTTTCCGCGCCGCCTGTGACCATGGCTTTGCACATGCCAGAGCGGATCATGTTAAACGCTTGGCCCATCGCGTGATTGGACGATGCACAGGCCGTGGCCACCGTAAATGACGGGCCTTTTAGGTTATATTCCATGCTCAGATGGCTGGCGGCGGCATTGTTCATCAATTTGGGCACCACAAAGGGATGCACCCGGTTTTTGCCTTCTTCGAAGACTGATCGATAGTTTTCATCCAGCGTGTTCATCCCGCCACCGGATGTGCCCAAAACAACGCCGCTTTGCTGGGCCAGATCACCGGAAAATGTCAGACCTGATTGTTGCATCGCCTCTCTGGCGGCCATGAGGGCGAATTGGGTGAACCGATCATAAAGAGCGATCTGTTGGCGGTTGAAATGTTCAGCCTGATCATAATCCCGCACCTGTCCGCCAATTTTGATCGACAATCGATCCACATCGCGAAATTCCAGCGGGCCGATGCCACAGCGCCCTTCGCGCATGGCGTCCAATGTTTGGGCCACAGAATGCCCCAAGGCGTTGATCGTCCCCGCCCCCGTGATCACCACTCGGTTCATGGATCAGGCCTGCGCCTTAACGAGCCCCTCAACAGCGGCCACGATCGAGGCCACGGTTGAGATGTCAAAATCACTTTCTGATGGGTCATTTGCGTTGAAAGGCACATTGATATCAAAGGTTTCTTCGATAGCAAAAATGCTCTCTACCAGACCAAGTGAATCGATGCCCAGATCCTCTAGGGATTGGGTCATGGTCACGTCCGACGGCTCTAAAACGGCTTGTTCGGCGATGATCTCGATGACTTTGGTTTTCACATCCATCTGCGATTTTGCCTTCTTTTATGTCTGCGATAGGATTGCATTTAGTGGCTCTACTGTCATTTTGAAACAGTTTCTTGACGTCGCTCTACTTGCGGCCCAACCGTCGCAGGGCTTTGTAGGCGCCAATGGCGCGGTCCATCCGTTGCGCCGGATAGCCCAGCAATACCGATCCAGCGGCGACATTGGTCATGATCATCGTGCCCGCGCCCGTAACCACATCATTGCCGATTTTATGGTGATCCCCGACCCCGGTTTGCCCGGCCAGAACCACACGATCCCCGATAATCACCGACCCGGCGATCCCGGTTTGACCGCATAACAAACAATGATTGCCGATCTCACAATTATGCCCCACATGCACCAAGTTATCGAGCTTGGTGCCATGGCCAATTGTCGTGGGTCGGATCGTGCCCGCATCCACTGTGGAATTTGCCCCGATTTCAACGTCATCGCCCAGAATAACCGCGCCAAGTGACGCGATTTTATGCCAGGTTTCACTGTCAGGTGGGGTCAGTTTTTCAGCGCCGCCCGTCGCTTTGGCCCGTTCGGGATTGGATGCGGTTTCGGTCGTAAAGGAAAACCCATCAGCGCCGATCACGGCCCCCGGCTGAACCACCAACCGATCCCCGGCACGCACATGTGGTTGCAGCCGCGCCCCGGCATGGATTTCCGCCCCAGCGCCCATCACCACGCCCGCGCCAATATACACCTGCGCCCCGATCCGTGACCCTGCGCCGATCCGCGCATTGGCGCCAATCACCGTAAACGGACCAATGCTGCAATCAGCCCCGATTGTTGCGGTTGGATCAATGACAGCATTGGGGTGGATCCCGTCACCAAACGCATCCCCACGCGCCAACATATGTGTCAGACGTGACATTGCCAAACGGGCCCGTGGCGCAATGATCGCCGCCTTTAAACCCAACGCCTGCCAGTCACAATCAGGCCAGACCACCGCAGCCTGCGCACGCCCCAACGATAGCCCATCCGCAAAGGCAGGCGACATGGCCAGCGCCAGATCCTGCGGCCCGGCCATCGCGGGCTCTGCGGCCCCGGTCACCAAAACAGAAACGTCGCCCAAGGCCTCTGCCCTGAGCGACGTTGCAATATCTTTGATCGAATAGGCCATCATGTTCCCCGGATTAATCCAGGGACAGGATTACCCCCCGACAGAGCGAACCGCCACCCCTTCGCGTGACAAAGCCGACCAAATGCGGCTGTCACGGTTATAGATGTCACGACGGTAGTTCATTGTGCCATCCACAGATGTGAACGCCGTGCGGTAAATGATATGGACCGGCACGGGCTGATCCAGATCGACACGGGTTTCACGCCCTGTATCCAAACGGGAATGAAAGAAACCCCGTGGATCAGATGTTTGTTTGGCCAGCAATGCATAGGCGAAATCAAACGGATCATCCAAACGGATACAGCCATGGCTAAACGCACGCACTTCGCGGCTAAACAGATTTTGCGCCGGCGTGTCATGCAGATAGATGTTGTGCTGATTTGGGAACATGAACTTTACCAATCCCAACGCGTTGCCCCGGCTCGGAGGCTGGCGCATGGAATAGGGGAACGTGCGTTCGTTATATTGGGCAAAGTTCACAGCCCCGCGGTTCACAACCCGCCCCCGGCTATCGGTGATTTCCAGATGGCTGACGGCGTGGGAATTGGCCCGCAAACGGGGCAGATATTCGTTAACAATGATGGACCGCGGCACATACCAGCTGGGGTTAATCACCATGAATTCCATAACATCCGAAAACTCAGGGCTTTGACGGTCGCTGTCACGGGCCCCGATTACGGACCGCGTTTGGAATGTAACGGCGCCATTATCGACGATGCGCGCTGTAAAATCTGTCAGGTTTACCCAAACATGACGATCCCCGCGCGGGCGGTTGATCCAGCGTTCGCGTTCCATAGCGACGATCACACCTTGCAGGCGTTCGCCCATCGACCGGTTCAGTTCACGCAATGTGCCTTCGCCGACCACGCCATCATGGTTCAGACCCATGGCCTGTTGAAAACGCTGCACACCGGCCTGCACGGATGCATCATAGGTTTGCGTTGCGTTACGCTCCATGAAACCCATTGTGATCAAACGGTTGCGCAGGTTGATAACTTGTTCACCAGACGCGCCGGGCGCCAAAGTGCCGGACACTTCTGGGCCAAAACCACCCTGCCCCAATTGCTGTTCCATCTGCAATTTAGCACGCAGCAGGCGGTTATATTCTGGGCTGGACGGCGGCAAAGAGCGCAAGAAACCAGTGGGGCTGGATTGTGCAAATCCCTGCAGAACCGCCAAACGATTGCGATAAGGCACTTCGCGGCGGATTTCGTTGACCACCTGACGCGGGATCAGAACACCGGTTTGAATATCGGTCGCATATTGCAGAAAGACGCGGCTTAGTTCGACCTCAAGCTGGCCCAATTGTTCCGGCGTTTGGGCGGCAGCAACCTGAGCGCGCAGCGTTTCAGGATCATAACGACCAACGGGCAAACCATGATTTCCCGCATCCGACAACGCTGTAAGCAACGCATTACGTCGCGACCGATCTCGGTTCCCGGTCCAGATCCCTTCAAATTCGCGCGCGCGATAAAACGCCGCCAAATCGTCGTCTCTGGCCGCAGCTTCGGCGACAGCTTGCTTAAACGCAGTGACCTGCGCCTGTGCTTGTGGTGCGGAAAACACTGTTGCGATCATTGCGACCGCAGCGATGATTATCCCAAAAAACGTGCGACGAAATTTCGTCTGCATGGACTCGTCCCCCAAAAAAGAATGTTCTGTGCTATTTACAGCTTTTGGCAGCTATAGCGCATCAGTCTAATCACAATTTCGCCAAGTGGCCATTAGGGGGCTACATGTTGTGTCAAAGCCCCGGTCAAATAAGGCGAAAAAGGGGCGCTGCGTTGTCCAATTGGTCACAGTCTGAATAATCTGTGCCATTTGCGCAAATTCCCGCCGATTTCCCTCTTGTTAACCACGTTTCGGTTAATCTTGGGTTGGCGATTGATTCGACTTATGGCATATAGTCCCTGCATCTGGGGATGAGATGGCAACGCCGCGGCAACGCGGGATTTTTGAGGCAAGCGACGGGACAGGCGCTGAGATCATGAACGACAAAAGCTCTTCGGGCATCACTCGACGTGGTATTCTGGGTGCATTTGCAGCTACAGCTGTAGTATCCGCCCCCACATTCTCTAATGCAGCAGGTTTTCTGCGCGGCGCCGGTGACGTGCGTCGTCTACGGATGTTTTCTGGCCGAACCGGTGAAAAAATCGATACGATTTACTGGATCGAAGGCGAATATATCCAAGAAGCCATCAACGAAGTGAACGCATTTATGCGGGACTGGCGGAATGGACAGCGCATTAACATCGACACGCGAACCCTTGATATTATGGCGGCTTCTCACAATCTGTTGGATGTGAACGCCCCCTATATGCTGTTGTCAGGTTATCGTTCGCCGCAAACCAATGAAATGTTGCGGTCTCGGTCATCCGGTGTTGCACGCAATTCATTGCACCTGCGTGGGCAAGCCGCTGATTTGCGCGTATCCGGCCGATCTGTTGGTCAAATCGCCCGCGCCGCATCCTCTTGTTCTGCTGGTGGTGTTGGCCGCTATTCTGGGTCCAACTTTGTCCACATGGATTGCGGCCCTGTGCGCAACTGGGGCAGTTAACCCCACGAGCACATAAAAATTAATACCGTTTTGGGGCATTCGTTCTGAAGCACGAATTGGTTAACAGATGGCGCCTTCGGGCGCTGTTTTTGTTTTCTGCGTTAAGGTTTGAAAGCTCTTTTACGGATGAAAACGCTAATCTATGAATGGAACGCGTGTCGCGGCAGCGGTCCGAATGATGTCGCTTTGGGTGGAACATCGCAATTTTTGAGAAATCGCCTTTAACTGTGATTTAACCGTGTTCAAACTCACATCGCGCCGTTCAGCCACCTCATTTGGGCGGAAACCTTGTACCAATAGATCGACGATTCCGCTTTCGGCAGGGGACAACTCCGCTAGCGCCGTTACACCATCAGCGGATAAAATCCCTTTTCGAGCCGGGTCAATCACTGTCACAAAGGCGCATTTTAAACCAACCTCCAATTCTGACTGTGAATCAGTCAAAGCGCGAACTGAAATCAGGTAATCATATTCCCCCGACGGCCGGGTTGCTGCCAATAGATTTGAGCTCCGCTTTATCTCTCCGCGTAACAGACCATTCGCATGTAAAACCATCGATTCCAGAGCACTGTTTTCGTCAGAAGTAATCAAATTCAAGCGACGCGCCTTGGTCACAGACAGCCCATCGGACAAGTCCAGAATGCGTTCGGCTTCCTTGTTGGTTTCGATCACACATCCGGTTTCATCCACCAGAAATACCGCCAACCCAAGTGAATCCAGGATCGACAAGGATGCGCTATAACGCGATTTCAACGCTTGCAGCGTTCGCCCCAATTCCACACTATTGGCCATGATGGGCAAAACAATTTCAGCCCTCTGATCCGCCATAAACCGGTGCCATTTCGGTTCTTCTTGATGATGGCAAAACAATCCATCAATCCACGGTCCTTTTTGGTTGAGCGCCGTCCCGATGCGCATCCGGATCCCCTGCCCTTCGGTCACGGCCCGGATATCCGAAGGTGGCAATTCGTGATAGTGATCCACCCCAAACATCTGCATTTCGTCATAGAATTTTTGTGGCGGACTGTTGAATAACATGTGGTATCCGGGCGCATCCCCTTTGTCGTCACCACGTTTGAGCCGTTCCAAAACCTCTTTTGGCAGATGTTCTCGATGGAATTCAGACCATTCAAAATTCATGCGAAATTCGCGGAACTCATGAACCGAAAACATGCAGCTGGCAAAAACGTCAAACGTTTCGTTGAACTGATCCAGAGCGCTGCCCCAGTTTTTCGGCGAAGTGCTGCAAGATAAAATGCGATCAACCAGCGGCTTCAATACCCGACCTCACAAACAAACACGAGACTCAATTTGTTCCCCTCACCCATATCTGTATGCGAAAGTATTGTTCTTCAGGAGTTTGGTCAATTTGTTAGTGCCCACCGAGAACAAAGCAATCACTGCTATCGGACTATGTTGAGTTACATGTAAGCTAAATAGCAAATGTCGTTGGCGTAATATTATTGATCCGATGCTGTCAGCCACCACGGGACAATCCGGTCATTTGATACCGCTCATAGCACTGGTATAATCGCACCTCGGTCAAACTTTGGTAGGAATGACGGATCACCCCCCCTTCTACAACTAGGTCGTTTTCGATGTTACTTCACATGTAACTATACTTACTTGTTGCCGCAGTGACCTATTGTTTTCCAATTTAAGGCTTTAACGACATTCTGATGTCACGCGGTGTTGATCAACAAGGCATGAAAATCAGAGCATTGGGGACTATCCTAGGGTAACGTCCAAAATCGGCTTTGAAATATAGGAAGATGGAGACCACCAATCCAAACACATCGGATAAGTGGCCGCATTTCCATGACATTAGACCTTAGTTTCAGCTTAGAGTTTTGGCTCTAAAACCGGTGCGAAGTAAGGAATACGTTCCATTTTCCACCTTCGACACCACATGCTGCAAAGATTAAATCAGGCCGCGACCTCACTTGCGCCTTCGATCGCAGATTGGCCGCCTCCTTTGATAGAGAACTTGGAAACAAGCTCATCCAAATTGTTGGCATGATCATAGAGCATTTGGCTTCCTGCGGCGAATTCCTCTACCGCGGCTGCGTTTTGTTGCGTCACATCATCAAGATGCGCCACACCTGCATTCACTTCTATAAGGTTGCCTGATTGTTCATCTGTCCCAGTGGCAATCTGGGTCACTGTACCTGAAATATCCTCAACATGTGTGGAAATCCCGGTGAGCGCATCGCCTGTTTCACCAACCAAGGTGACCCCATTCGCGACTTCGGCCTGGCTTTCATCAATGATTTCTTTGATTTCGCGCGCGGATTCAGAAGAGCGTTGCGCCAAATTGCGAACATCCATTGCAACAACCGCGAATCCACGACCGGATTCACCCGCACGCGCGGCTTCGACTGCTGCGTTTAATGCCAGCAGGTTGGTCTGAAAGGCAATGTCTTCGATCACTGAAATGATCCGTTCGATTTGGTTTGAAGAGCTTTGAATACGCGCCATCGCATCTGTAGTTTTGCTCACAATCTCCATCGTTTCATTTGCGTGTTTTTGGGCGTCAATCGCGCGTGTTTCAGCGGATTTGGTTTGGTCAGCCGTTTGCTGAACACCTTCAGTGATCTGGTTCAATGACGCAGATGCTTCTTCCAACGTTGCGGCTTGTTTTTCGGTCCGTCTGGCCAACGAATTGGACGAAGATCTGATTTCTTCTGCGCCGAGCTTAATCTCACTGCTGGTGCCGATTACTTCTTCCATGACCAAATTCATGTTGTCCAAGGTCAGATTATAGCTTTCACGCAGAATTTCGTAATCCTGATGCAGCGGTTGATCGATATATTGGGTCAAATCCCCCTCCGACATCTTTGCCAGACCATCGACAAGCAAATCGACAACGCGTTTTTGTTCCTCGTGTTGGGCCATGGCGGCGCGCGCCTCTTCGGCTTCTTTCAGACCATCTTTGAAGGTTTGCAATGTCTTAGCGATATCGCCAATTTCATCACCGCGGCTTGTTCCTTCGATTTCAGACGAAAGGTCGCCCTGCGCAATTTGGCTGATCTGATCTGCAATTGCCGAAATCGGTCGGGCAATTGTCAGGCCGATATAAATACTTGCTAAACATAATAGGACAGTGGCCAACAGCGACAAAACCAACAACCAGCGGCCCATCGCATTGGCCGGCGCCAGCAATTCGCTCATGGCGTCCTCGGCAACCAGCGACCATGTGGTGCCATAAAAACTAATCGCATTAGAAACAGCGAGCACATTGTCTGATGTCAATCCGTCGACACCTCGTAACGTTTGCTGTACGCCGGAAAAGCCATTTTGGAACTGAATGAGATCAGGAACAGGATCCAAGATATCATAATCGCCGTGCATAGAGGGGTTTCGCGCCGTCCCGTCCTGAGCAACCAGAATGATTTCGCCTGTATGCCCCAGACCAAGTGGGTCATTTACAATGGCGACCATGCGATCAACCGGCATCTGAAAGGCCAGAACCCCAATCGTTGTGCCGCGATCATCCACGACAGGCATACTGATAAACGAAGCTGGGGCACCCATGCTGGGAGCATAAGGGCTAAAGTCAATAAAGCTGACTTCACCTTGTTGGTTGGCCACGGCTTGGCGGAACGCCTCACCCAATCCGCTATCGGCAAACGGGCCATTGCGGAAATTGGTGGCAAAGTCCGTTTCCTTAAAAACCGAGTAGACCAAGTTTCCCTGCAGATCGAACAGGAAGATATCGTAGTAACCCTTTGATTGTTGCACAGTTCGGAACGTGCCATGCATATCCCCATGAACCATGTTGTAATAAGAAGGTTGTTCAGCGCGATCCAAAAGATGTTTTTCGCCAATGGGATATGGATTTTCCTCAATATATTGACCTTGCAGAATTTCGCGATGATCCCCCATAACCGCATCCCAGCCAGATGCGAATTCTTGCAACGCGTTTCGTGTCATGCTGCTATCGGCGAGCGACCGAATGTCTGAATCAATAGAAGCAAGCCATTTATCAATCGCCTGTTTGCGCTGCGCAACAATCACTTTGAAGTTGTTTTCCGCTTCGTTGACCATGCTGCTTCTGGCTTCAAAAAAACTAACGCTTGTTAAAACGGCCGCCAGAAGAACGGCGAATAATGTAAAGCAAATTGGCAGTTTATGCGCAAAACGAATGTTATTCATGACGAATTCAACCCTAAAAACAAGTTCTCAAATAGGCATATCTGCGAATGTTTAAAAATTCGAAAACCTCATTAAGGTTGCGGTTTCACCCGACATCCCCCATGCCAAGATGATATAAGTCACTGAAAAAACAAAAATCCGCAACAGGTTTCGCCTTGCGCATCTGTCAGTCAATTTTCAAAACGATCTTACCTGTGTAACCTTTGTTGCCGAACGCCATTTGCGCGGCGTTTATATCTTTCAGCTCAAATTCATGCGCGACCAACGGTTTGATTTCGGATCGTTCAATACGCCCGACAAGGTTGCCAAAAACCTCTGGCTCTAAAACAGTACAGCCAAAGAAGCTCAGATCCTTGAGGTAGAGCGTGCGCACATCCAGTTCGACCATTGGCCCACCGATGGCACCAGCGACGGCATATCGGCCCCCAGAACACAAAACATCCAGCAAATTGGGCCATTTCGCCCCCGCGACCAAGTCAACCACGACGTCGATGCAATTTGCACCCAATTGCGCAACAAGATCAGCATCACGAGGCAATGTTCGGTCCGCGCCAAGGGCCTTGAGCGTGTCCATTTTGGATGGGCTGGTCATCGCGACCACATTTGCGCCCCGTGCATGTGCCAATTGTATCGTGGCCGACCCTACACCGCCGGACGCACCAGTCACCAAAACCGTTTCTCCTGCTTGCAGATTGGCACGTGTTAACATGTTTTCTGCGGTGGAATACGAACAAGGAAACGAGGCCAGTTCGACATCCGTCAAATCGCTGTTGATCGCATAGGCGTGTCGGGTGTCGACCCTTGTAAATTGGGCAAATCCACCGTCGCATTCTGACCCAAAATACCAAGGCGGTGTTTGCGCCACATTGTTGGCAAACCGGATGCAAGGCTCGATCAGAACTCTTTCGCCGACACGGCTGGTATCGACTTTGGTTCCAACGGCAACGATCTCTCCGCACACATCTGCCCCCTGCACACGAGGAAATTCCAGCGGGTTGCCAGACCAAGAGGCATCTGCATCTTCGGCATCACCTTTGGAATACCACGCGGTGCGGGTGTTGATATCGGTGTTGTTCACCCCGGCGGCCGCCACGCGGATAATCACGTCATTTGGCCCGGGTGTTGGAACAGGCAGATTGCTCCGCAGCTCAAGCATTTCTGGGCCGCCATGGCCGTTCAAAACAACGCCGCTCATTAAATTGGGAAGCCCCATGTGAACCTCAAGTAGAATGATCGCTCTACTTGCTTGGGTAGAGCGATTACTCTACTTCGTCAAGCATGAACGATATGATGACCAAAATTGCAGGTGGATTAGAGCGAGCCTTTGCCGCACACGGATTTGCCGCCCCTAGCGTCGAAGATTTGCGCGACGCGGCTGGCGTCAGCCTGCGCACCCTTTACAAATATGCCCCATCCCGTGATGCAATGATCCGCATGGCACTGGAACACCGGCATCAACGGTATCTGATCCAAATATTTGGCGCTGCATCCGGATCATCACAGCAAGGTGTGAACGAGACCCTTGACCGCGTAGCAGATTGGATGCGCACAGAAGCAAGCCATGGTTGCCTGTTTCACGCAGCCGTGGCGTCGGCACCTGATGACCCTTGCTTGCGCAAATTATTAGAGCAACACAAGACTGAGGTGTCGAAAATGGCCGTTGCAAGGGCCGGAACCGATATCAACGCCAATGATCTATTGGTGATCATCGAGGGATTAACGCAAGCGTGGCCCTTGTCCAAAGATGCGGCTTTATCCAGTGCCAAGCGCCTCGCACAGCTCGCCGAGGGCAAACCAAACGATCAAAGGTGATCTGCCTTAAAACAGCGTTAAAGAGATATCGGATTGAGTTTGCATCATCACGACATCAAAAGCCGCTGTTTTCGCGGTTTTGTGACTTCAATCCCTAAAAAACAAAGTCGCTGTCGTCGAGTTGAGACACGTTCGCGTTTAATACCCGTATCAACTGCCCCGCCCCAAGGGAAAGTAAAACATCGTTGCCAGACTGGGTTGCCAAAGTGAGGATATGCGACGTTTCAGAAACGCCCGCAAATCCGGAAAAGTCAATTATATCAACCCCGTTCTGCCAGTCGCTCACAATATTGGAGCCAATGGAACCGGCGAACACAAACCGATCCACACCTGCCCCGCCAAACAGGACGTCAGATCCGTTGCCGCCATTCAAAACATCATTGCCTGTGCCCCCCAGCAATGTATCCGCACCGTCGCCGCCTGCCAAATCATCGTCGCCGCCTTCGCCGAACAACTGATCCCCCGCAGCACCGCCGTTGATTGTGTCAGAACCAGCATTCCCATGGATGACATCAGCACCCCCACCCCCAAGAATTGAATCCGCGCCAAGACCTCCGTCGATTTCATCGGTCCCATTGCCGCCTTCGATTGTATCAAGACCGGCGCCACCGCTGATGGAATCCGCGCCTGCTCCGCCGAACAGATCGTCGGACCCCACCTGACCGTTGATTGTATCATTGCCAGCCCCGCCATTCATGACGTCATTGCCGCGACCACCAATCAGGGTGTCATTATCAGCGCCGCCATCCATCGCATCATTGCCGTTGCCACCATTGAGCACATCATTGCCAGCCCCCCCAGACAGGCTGTCAGACCCGAACTGCCCCAAGAGCGTATCGGCACCTGCCCCGCCATAAAGGCTATCATTGCCGAAAAATCCGCTGAGCTGGTCATCGCCGGTTTCACCATAAAGCCGATCAAACCCATTGCCGCCATTGAGCACATCAAGCCCATCGCCACCATAAAGCCAATCACCCGCAGCCCCACCAGACAGCGTATCATTGCCCGCGCCTCCGGTGAGGTGATCCGCCCCCCCCAGCCCGTTGACCACGTCGTCGCCATTGGTGCCAACCATTGTGTCACTGTTGCCGCCCCCATTGGCAACACTGCCAGTGATATCGAAGGCAAGCTCATATGAGCCATACACATTCCCAGTCACACCGATAAAGTAGGTGCCCGTCGTGGTGGCCGTGCCCTGAATGACCCAATGGCTGGAATCCGACAAAGCCGGGTCAGTCACTGCCAACAGCGTTCCGCTGCTATCATACAGGGAAACATCGCCACTATAGATGCTGTCTTCGGTGACTTCTAATCGATAATCTTGGCCCGCAACCAAAGAAATTTCGACCCAATCGCCGCCCGTCACCCCGTCAAGGTCATCATCACCCAAGTTGATTGTCCCGCGGAATGTTTCCCCAGAATCAAGCGCATACATGGTGTCGGTGCCAGCAGTTGCATCTGCCAATTCATGAATGGTGGCGGTCGCTATGGAGGTTTCAACTGCGATGGAATAGCTGCCATAATATCCGCTGTTTTCGACCGCCACATAATAGGTGCCTGACGTCAGAACCGTGCCTTCGATCACCCAATTAGACGAATCCGTTAAGGCGATATCCTCAGTCGCAAACAGCATCCCAGAACTGTCATACAACGCCAAATCCCCGTTGATGATGGTGCCTTCTGTGAGTGTGAAACGATAGGTATCCCCTGCCGTGAGGGACACTTCGATCCAGTCTCCTGCGGTGTTATAATCATCCGCATAGTTCAGGGTGCCACCAAAGCTTTGTCCGACAGCGATTGAATAGCCGGTTGTGATGTCGTCTTGCGCGTCCGTTAGTTCGGTGACGTCGTTCGGCAACGTCACCGCGTCAAATTCGATGGTATAGCTGCCGCTATAAGTGCCTTCGACGGCGACAAAATACGTGCCGGTCGTCAGGGCTGTGCCTTCGATCACCCATTCGCTTGAATCCGTCAACGCGGCGTTTTCGTTGGCAACCAACTGACCCAAACTGTCATAAAGACGGATGTCGCCGTTAATGATTGTGCCCTCGGTCAACTGGAACCGGTAATCCGTCCCCGCCACCAATTCCACACGAATCCAGTCGCCGGTCTGATGATCCAGATCCTCGTTGTTCATATTGCCACGAAAGGATTCACCAACCGACAACGTATATGGGGTGTCGGTGCTGCGCGGCGCATCGCGCAGTTCTGTCAAATCGTCCGGTAACGTCACTGCATCAAATTCGATGGTATAGCTGCCGCTATAAGTGCCTTCGACGGCGACAAAATACGTGCCGGTCGTCAGGGCTGTGCCTTCGATCACCCATTCGCTTGAATCCGTCAACGCGGCGTTTTCGTTGGCAACCAACTGACCCAAACTGTCATAAAGACGGATGTCGCCGTTAATGATTGTGCCCTCGGTCAACTGGAACCGGTAATCCGTCCCCGCCACCAATTCCACACGAATCCAGTCGCCGGTCTGATGATCCAGATCCTCGTTGTTCATATTGCCACGAAAGGATTCACCAACCGACAACGTATATGGGGTGTCGGTGCTGCGCGGCGCATCACGCAGTTCCTGCAGATCAACCGGCAACGTCACCGCGTCAAATTCGATGGTATAGCTGCCGCTATAAGTGCCTTCGACGGCGACAAAATACGTGCCGGTCGTCAGGGCTGTGCCTTCGATCACCCATTCGCTTGAATCCGTCAACGCGGCGTTTTCGTTGGCAACCAACTGACCCAAACTGTCATAAAGACGGATGTCGCCGTTAATGATTGTGCCCTCGGTCAACTGGAACCGGTAATCCGTCCCCGCCACCAATTCCACACGAATCCAATCGCCGGTCTGATGATCCAGATCCTCGTTGTTCATATTGCCACGAAAGGATTCACCAACCGACAACGTATATGGGGTGTCGGTGCTGCGCGGCGCATCACGCAGTTCCTGCAGATCAACCGGCAACGTCACCGCGTCAAAATTGATTGTGTAGGTGCCGCCAAGGGTGCTTTCGAAGATCACATAATAGGTGCCCGTTTCAAGGGCGGTGCCTTCGATGATGTGGTTGCTGGCATCGGACAGGGCCGCGTTTTCATGCGCCACCAGACGCCCTTGTGCATCATAAAGCCGGATATCCCCGTTCGCGATTGTCCCTTCCAGCACAGAAAACCGGTAATCCTGACCAGAGGTTAGCGACACTTCGAACCAGTCGCCATTGTCCAGGATCCCAATATCCCCGCTTATCGATCCGCCAACCGCAAGTGTTCCGCCCTCTTCGATCGCTGCGTCGCCAAGGTGGTCATACCGATCTGACAACACGCTAAGCGCCGCAATCGGAGCGACAGGAATGACTGATGTGAGCCCAGTGCCCCACGTGCCGCCATCCAGTGTGTCAGCGTGATCCAACGCGTTGGACAATAGGGTCTGATAGCTTGCCGCAATTGATGCAAGGTTGTCATATTGGGCAAATTGCGCGGCTTCGATCTGCCACGGCGTCGACTGTCCGAGGGATACGATATCGACCAACGTGCGCGCGCCTTCGGTGAAATAGGCCAGCATTCCGGCAGAGGACCCACCGATGTTAAACAAGTCCTGCGTGATGGTAATCAGGTTGGCGACCACATCGGTGATTTCAAGCGCGTTCATGGTGATCGCATCGTCAAGGAAACGTCGCGATAGGTCGGTCAGGTTTGGATCATCAACGGTGTCAGCCAGCGCCAATTGTTCGGTGATAATCGTCACCACGGTTGTCAGTTCGGACACCAGATCAAAGACCGCCTGAACGCGCCCCGTAACAGGCACGCCTGTCATGATGGTTTCAACACTGTCGTAGGACGCTAAAATCGCGTTTATATCTTGCAACATTCCCACGCTGGTGGATGCAAACGTTGTCGCATCTGGGTTGGCAAAAGCATCGGCCAAGCGGCTGCCGATGGACGTCATTTTGTCGCTGACCACAAAGCAGAATTGCGAAACGGCTGCCACCTGAACCAATGACACGCCCAGATTGCTGGCCACCTCGTCAAAGAACACATTTGTTAGATTGTCGATTTCGTCCGTAGCGCCTCTAAAAATCGCGTCCAAACCACCAGCCGTCGTTGTAATCGCGCTGTAAAAGGCGGTGGAAACGCCGGATGTTGCCTCCCAGAGGATGGCAAATTCAGCGGACCAATAATCCCGGTACCCCGGCGTAGCATCGTCAAAGACAGTGTCGATCTGGGTTTGGATCGACGCGGTTTGCGACATGAAACTATCGTAGTAGGATGGATCATTGGCCTGCAGATAGCTTTCTAACGCCTCAATGTCGGTGGTTGCCTCAAAGAACGCATCGATTTGATAGGCTACGATTTCAATGTCTGTCACAAAGGCGTGGACGTCGATCCCGTTGTCAAAGAAATTGTTCGGATCAATCGCGACGCCGCTCAGCGCGGCCAGCGACGCGACATCGTCGCCGGGAATTGTAGACAGATCCAGGGAAACAAATGCGTTTAGGTGGTCTCGTACAGAAGAATACATTTACGTAACCTTACTCATTAAATTTTCGTTAACATTTCAGATGTTGCTCAGACTAGCAAGAACGCAAACAGGCAAGGCAACACTGGCCCCCCTCATTTTGTACGGGTCGCATTTGTCGCCACATTCACACGAAAAGGCCTGTCATTCATTGGAATGCGCTGGTTTGACGCGCGCGAAAACTTCTTAGCCTTTGGTTTGAAAACCAAAAGCAAAGGGGCGCGACGATTTCATGCCTGAATCAACAGGTCGCACATCGTTTAAGTGGTTGATAAGAATGGCGGACCCAAGAGGATTCGAACCTCTGGCCTCTGCCTTCGGAGGGCAGCGCTCTATCCAGCTGAGCTATGGGTCCACTGTGGCGATCTATAGCCGGGGCGATCCGGGGCTGCAATGGCTTTTCAATGCGGCCCCGAATTTTGATAAACAGACAGGTCTAGGCGAACAAATCGTGGCACAGATTTAGCGCATCGACCAACACGTCAACCTCGGCCTCAGTATTATAAAGCCCAAAGCTGGCGCGGCATGTGGCGGTCACCCCCAAATGCTGCATCAAAGGCTGCGCACAATGATGCCCTGCCCGAACGGCAACGCCTTTTTTATCCAAGACCGTAGAAATGTCATGGGCATGCGCCGCCCCATCCAAAGTGAAGCTGAAAATCGCCCCTTTGGTGGCGCTATTGCCCTGAATATTCAGCCAGTTTAGACCTGACAAACGCTGAGTTGCGTAGTCGCGCAACCGCGCCTCATGGGCCGCAACATTGTCCATCCCCAACGCCATCAGGTACTCCAGCGCAACGCCAAACCCGATGGTTTGCACGATGCCCGGTGTGCCCGCTTCAAACTTCATCGGGGGGTCGTTCCATGTCACCGCATCACGGGTCACGTCACGGATCATATCGCCCCCCCCCATAAAGGGACGCATTTCGGCCATGCGCGCCTGTTTCACATAAATAGCGCCAGACCCGGATGGGCCATATAATTTATGCCCGGTAATTACGTAGAAATCACAGTCAATATCCGTCACATCCACGGGGGCATGTACCGATCCCTGAGATCCATCCACCAGCACGGGAACGCCGTGTTCATGGGCGCCTGCGCAGATCGACTTTACGTCCACCAAGGTCCCCAAGACATTCGACATTTGCGTGATCGCAATCAGTTTCGTTTTCGGTGTGATCGCATCCAAAACAGCCTGCGGATCCAGATCACCATTGGCATCCACATCCACCCATTTCAGCACCACACCCTGGCGTTCGCGCAAAAAATGCCAAGGCACGATATTGGCGTGATGTTCCATCACCGACAGGATGATTTCATCCCCGGCCTGCAGGCGTGGCATCGCCCAGGAATAGGCGACCATATTGATGCCTTCGGTGGTGCCCGAATTCAGGATGATTTCGTTTTCGTCCCGCGCCCCTAGGAACCGCGCAATGGTGCCGCGCACGGATTCATATTTTTCAGTCGCCAAATTGGACAGATAATGCAGGCCACGATGCACATTGGAATATTCCATTGCATAGGCTTGGGTGATGGCATCGATGACCGCACTTGGTTTCTGTGCAGATGCGCCATTGTCCAGGTAAACCAACGGCTTACCGTTTACTTCGCGGGATAGGATTGGAAAATCGGCCCGGACGTTATCAACATCGTACATCGTTCAACCGCCTCCTGCGGCCGCGCCAACACCGATCAGCGCTAATATAAGGGATAGGCCCAGAACCGAACCGGCAAACGCAATAAACAAGGTCAAAACCGCGCGGCCCACATTGTCGAAATTCAGCATGACATCCGTGAAAATCACATAACCGCGTAGGCCAATAACAAAACGGGCAACCGTCGCAATCACACCCAACAAAGGCGACACAAACGTAAGCAACAATTGTGCGCCCAGCAGAACAACCATCACAAAGTTCAACCACGCCGTCAGCATGATCGCGTCCGAAAATCGCCCCTGACCGCCCAGCATCAAACCCGTGTAAAAAACAGTGAACACTGAAATAATCAGCATCCCCCCCGATATGATCGAAAACGTAATCGGCGTTAGGACAATCCCCGGGAATATTGAATCGTAAACCTCAGGCACCAGATAGGCCCCGACTCCGACAAACAGGCCATTCAATGTGATGGCCAGAACCATCAGCAACCACCCGATATCCCGCGAAAAGTGCAGCGCGACAATCGACTGGGCAACGCTGCGTGGATTTGTGATGGTTTGCAGACCGAAATCTAACAAATGTTGGCGCGTACTTGCGGATGGCATTATTCAGCTCCGAACGTTTTCTGGGTTTCGGCCACGATTAAGCCCCTGACCCAAAACGCAAAAAACGCAACGACCCAAAGGAACGTCGTCAATTGCAACGCCGGGCTAACCCCGATGAAACCGGCCACCATGCCACGTAGCAACGTCAATGGTGTCACGGCCAACAGTGCCCAAACCAAGGCAAAACGCGCATCAATCCAGCGGCCTTTGCCCCCGAAAAAACCTGCGATCACATGGCTCAGCGCTGCGATTAAATAGAGAATGATCGGCATCACCACCACAAAGAACAGCCCGCTCCAAAACAGGCGGGATGACAGTGGAATGGACGGGTCCAAAAACGCTTCTCGGGATTGAAATGGCGTTTGCGCAACAAAGATCAAGACGCAGGTGATCAACGTCAGGTAGATCAACGTTCCGTCATCCATTCCATCATCCAGCAGCCGCCGAACCACCCGGCCCGGCCGCCGCCACGTTGCCACGATATCCTGTGTCACCGACATTATTTTGAATGCCGGTCCAGCCAGCCTTCCAGCCGGTCACGCAGATCATCAGACAGGCGTTCATCTTCGATCTCTTCCAGCGCTTCGGCCAAAAATGCCAATGTCAGCAGGTTCACAGCGTCCACTTCGGGCACACCACGTGATTTCAGATAAAACAGCGCTTCGTCGTCGATGGCACCGGATGTGGACCCATGTGAACAGGCCACGTCATCGGCGTAAATTTCCAGCTCTGGCTTGGCCAGGAACCGGGCATCGTCATCCAACAACAACGACTGGGATTTCTGATACCCGTCGGTTTTCTGAGCGCCCTCTTTGACCAGGATTTTGCCCTGAAAAATGCCCGTCGCACCGTTGCGCAGCACCTTTTTGAACACTTGGCGGCTTTCACATGCTAGCCCCGCATGTGTGATAAAAACCGTGTCATCATGGTTAAAATCATCACCGTCGCCCAAGGCAGCACCTGCTATATGCGCGGTGGCATCATTGCCAACAATGTCGATCCACGCCTCGTTGCGGGTCAACACGCCGTTAACCGTCAGCGTAAAGCTTTTGAAGGTGCTTTCGGTGCCAATACGCGCAAACAAACCGGTCAATGCCCGGCGTTCATGATCGCGTCCCTGTGCACGTACATGGTTAAAGGTTGCGCCGTCAGCGACGGACACTTCCATGCCTTTGGACAGGCGCGCAGCCCCCGGACCATTTTCCAGAATGGTTACATTCGCACCTTCTTCGACCTTGACCAAATGGTGTAACACCACATCAGAAGCATCTGATTTATGGAGGTAAATCAGATTGATGGGTTTGCTCGCGGCATCCGTTGCACGGATCACGATCCCATCTGTGGCCATGGCCGTATTCAGCGCATGAATGGGGCGTTCCACAACCTCATGACTGTCGGCTTCTAAGGCGCCATACATGTCTTTGGCCCAGTGAATATCCGTCGCCATCACATCCGACAGGCGTTCAATGCTCACCCCTTCCAATGACAGATCATCAGAGGCATCCGCGTCAAACACACCATCCACAAACACGATTTTCAGACGGTCGATCCCATCAAAAACCGGGGTTTCGTCGGACTGAAAAACAGCGGCTTTGGGGGCCGTGTCAGAGGTTAACGATGCCGGGTTGGTCCATTTCCAATATTCGTCCTGACGATTGGGCAGACCCATATCCAGCACACGGGCCAGGGCCGCCTGACGCAGATCATTCGCCCAACCTGCCCCTGCGGGCAGCGACAGGCCGTCAACACGGCTTTGGGCCGCGTCCTGTTTGGCTTGTTTTAAGGCAGCGCGTCTCATTGGGCGGCCACCTCGGCCAGCAGATCGCCATAGCCGTTTTGTTCCACTTCCAGAGCCAGCTCTGGACCGCCGGTTTTTACGATTTTGCCATCAGCCATGATGTGCACGACATCAGGTTTGATATGGTCCAACAGACGTTGGTAATGGGTGATCACGAGGAATGTGCGTTCTTCGTTGCGCAGCGCATTCACGCCTTCGGACACCAGTTTCATTGCGTCCACATCCAACCCGGAATCCGTTTCGTCCAAGATGCACATCTTGGGCTCTAGCATCGCCATCTGTAGGATTTCGTTACGCTTTTTCTCACCACCAGAGAAACCAACATTGACCGGTCGTTTCAACATGTCGGCGTCGATTTTCAGGGTTTTCGCCTTGGCACGGATGGTTTTTAGGAAATCACCGGCGCTCAGCTCTTCTTCTCCGCGGGCTTTGCGCTGTGCATTCACGGCGGTGCGCAGGAAGGTCATGTTGCCCACACCCGGAATTTCGACCGGATATTGAAACGCAAGGAAAAGCCCAGCCGCGGCGCGTTCTTCGGCTTCCAGTTCCAACAGATCCTCGCCGTCCAGCGTAGCGGTTCCACCGGTCACTTCGTATCCGTCACGGCCGGACAAAACATAAGACAAAGTGGATTTACCAGACCCGTTCGGCCCCATGATCGCGTGCACTTTGCCCGGCTCCAACACCAGATCAACACCTTTGAGGATTTGCTTATCCTCATCTTCAAGTTTGACTTCCAGACCTTTGATATTCAGCATTTTCTCTCCTAAAAACCCTTTTGGGTCTCAGCGTTTTTTCGCAAATTCAGTTATGATTTTCAGCAGGTTTTCGGGTTTGATCACCTGCGGTGTCAGATCAAAGCGCGCCATGCGCCCGCGCGTTTCAGTGCGGGGCACAAAATCTTCGACCATGTGATAGTGTTCGCGATCGATATAATCGTCGAAATAAAGCGTCACCGGTTTGGTGATGCGAAACAGGGTGGCCAGAAAACACGCGGTGCGAAACCGCCCATCCACCAACACAACATCGGGATGTTGAAAGGTTTCTAAATCCCATATTTTCAACGGATATTTGGGCCATTTTCCGTGGGTTTCATTTTTGGTCGGCGTGCCCCATTTGCCGGTCGGGCCGACCCAAACGGGCTGAATATGCACGTCGGATTTGGTTTCATTTGCATCAAACCAATCCTGCATCATTCCGGCCCATTTCCGATCACTTTCCACCGAAAAAATGGTTTTCTCACCCATTTCAGCGCCCATCACCGTGGAACCACCGGACCCATATTCCAAGATCACATTGGCCTCGGCATAGGCGCTGCGCAGCCAATCCGCCTCTGCTTCGGGCATGGTTAAAACGGGACGTTCGATAATGTCAGTCATTTTTACGTCCCATCACAAATCGCGCAAACAGCGACCCCAAAAAGCCCGAAAGAAAAGACAGCACGATGACCGGCGCAAGCGGTAACATGCCGGCCAATTTGTCGATCAAAACGACAAAGCCTGCGCAAAACGCACCCGTTAATGCGGCTGATGTCAGGGCGATACGCATTTATAAATTCCTCACCCTGATCATTTTGACGCCTTAGCAGGATTAATCTGCACAGTACGCATTGCGCGTTGGAACATTTTGCGCCCGATATATGCGCCGATTGCCAAAGCCAAAACCAATTGGACAAAAACAGTCATCCAGGAAAACGGCACCAACGACAACAACAGGAACGCGATCAGTGAAACACAGGCAAAAACCGTGATGGCAGGATGGAATCCAAACCGCGCGGTTTTTGTCCCGTTTTCGATCTCATTGAGCATTTGCTCAAATTCCTGAACCGGTTTTGTGTCGTCGACGGGGTGCATTTTAGCCCACTGATCCTTCCAAAGAAATCGCCACAAGTTGTTGAGCTTCCATCGCAAATTCCATCGGAAGCGCTTGTAGAACCTCTTTGGCAAAGCCGTTGACGATCAGCGCGACCGCCTCTTCTTCGTCCATGCCACGCTGGCGACAATAGAACATCTGTTCGTCATCCACCTTGGATGTGGTTGCTTCGTGTTCCACACGCGAAGAATTGTTGCGCACCTCGATATACGGCACGGTATGGGCCCCACATTGATCACCAATCAACAGGCTGTCACATTGGGTATAGTTGCGGCTGTCTTTGGCTTTTGGATGCATCGACACCAGCCCGCGATAGGTGTTTTGCGCCCTGCCCGCGCTGATGCCTTTGGACACGATGCGCGACTTGGTGTTTTTGCCCAGATGCACCATTTTGGTGCCCGTATCGGCCTGCTGCATGTTGTTGGCGATGGCGATGGAATAAAATTCACCCTGGCTGTCATCCCCGCGCAGAATACAGGACGGATATTTCCACGTCACAGCGGACCCGGTTTCGACCTGAGTCCACATGATTTTGGCGCGATCACCGCGGCAATCGGCCCGTTTGGTCACAAAGTTATAAATGCCGCCTTTGCCGTTTTCATCACCTGGATACCAGTTCTGAACGGTCGAATATTTCACTTCGGCATCTTCTTCGATGATGATTTCCACCACCGCCGCATGCAGCTGGGCCACGTCACGTTGCGGCGCGGTACAGCCTTCTAAGTAGCTGACATAGCTGCCTTTATCGGCGATGATCAATGTGCGTTCAAACTGACCGGTATTTTCAGCATTGATCCGGAAATAGGTCGACAATTCCATCGGGCAGCGCACGCCGGGCGGCACATATACAAATGAGCCATCCGAAAACACCGCCGAATTCAGCGTCGCATAGAAATTGTCGGATGCAGGCACCACAGTGCCGAGGTATTTTTTGACCAATTCGGGATGTTCACGGATCGCTTCTGAAATCGAACAGAAAATCACGCCGGCCTTTTTCAATTCGGCCTGAAATGTGGTGCCCACAGACACGCTGTCAAACACAGCATCTACAGCAACTTTGCGCTCTTCTTCGGGGGCTTCGACCCCCGCCAGCAACGCTTGCTCTTTTAATGGAATACCCAATTTGTTGTAGGTTTCCAGCAGCTTGGGATCCACTTCGTCCAGCGATTTGGGTTTCACTTCCATGGATTTGGGGCGGGCATAATAATACTGATCCTGAAAATCAATCTCAGGATATTCCACCAACGCCCATGTAGGCTCTTCTAGGTTTTCCCAACGCGCAAACGCCTCAAGCCGCCAATCGGTCATCCATTGAGGTTCTTCGTTTTTGTCGGAAATCAGTTTTACGATGTCTGGATTCACGCCTTTGGGGGCGTATTCCATTTCGATCTCGGTTTCCCAACCGTATTTATAAGTGCCTGATAATTCACGCACCGCATCGACCGTTTCCTGATCAACGCCTTCTTTTACTTCGATTTTATCAATCGCAGACATCTTCTCTCCTCAGGCCGCTCTTTGCGCGTGCCGCTTATATGTTCGTTCCCAGGCCGTGGCGAACTGCTCGACCTCATCTTTTGTGGTTTGCGGTCCCAACGAAACGCGGATGGCGCTGGACGCCTGCATTTCATCAAATCCCATGGCCAACAACACTTTGCTGGCCTTTACCTTGCCGCTGGAACAGGCCGATCCGGCGCTGACGGAAAACCCAGCAAGATCCATATTCATCACTTGCGTTTCTCCTTTCCAGTTTGGGGTTATAAAATTGCTGGTATTGGGCAGGCGGGCCGCCCCTTTCCCGACAAAAATAGTCTCTTTTGACGCCGCTGCAATGGCCTCTTCCATGAAATCGCGCAATGTCGCGATCCGATCCCATGTGCCATCACTTTGATCTTGCGCCGCAGCTTGGGCCGCAGCCCCCATGCCTGCGATACCAATCACGTTTTCAGTGCCCGCCCGACGCCCCATTTCCTGACCGCCGCCACGCAATTGCGCCGCCACATCCAGACCACGTTTGACGATCAAGGCACCGACACCTTTGGGGCCGCCAAATTTATGCGCTGACAGCAATGCCATTTGCGCGCCCGACCACGCAAACGACCATGGCACACGCCCAACCGCCTGCACCGCATCCACCAAGGCAAGGCCCTGTGGCAATTCCTGCAAAATCCCGGTTTCGCTATTGGCCAATTGCACGGCTGACAGGCTTGGATCGGTGATTTCTATCCGCCCGTTGGCATCCACCGGCAGGGTCGGGTCGGCCCAGACCTGCACACAATCATGTTCCACACCGGCACAGGACAGGTCCCGCCCCGCCAACGCCAATGCCGCCGCTTCTGATGCGCCCGAGGTAAAGATCACCTCATCCGCATGACACCCAACCGCCGCGGCCACCTGCTGGCGGGCCTTTTCGATAATGCCTTTGGCGGCGCGTCCTTCGCCATGCACACTGGATGGATTGCCGATCACCCCCATCGCCGCGATCATCGCATCGCGCGCACAACTGCGCAGGGGCGCGGTTGCATTATGATCCAAATAGGTCCGGATCATGCAGGCCACCCACAGCTTTGAGCGATGCTCAAAGCACATCCAGCGCGCAGAATGCGCCCATTTGGATCACGCTCACTCATCATCCACCACCTCAAACAAGGTTGGCACGGCCGGACAAGGCACCAATTCATTGCTGATCACATCTGACAAACGGGTCTGGTGCAAATAGACATAAACATGGGCCGACAGGCCTTCCCACAGTCGGTTGGTCAGGGATTGCGCCCGTGATCCGGATGCGGCACCCGACGCGCCTGCCCCTTTGTGCATCGCATCCACGGTTTCATCCACGGCGCCTAAAATTTCGGACACACGGATATCACTGGTGGGGCGCGCCAAACGATACCCGCCGCCGGGTCCGCGCACAGATTCAACCAGCTCTGCGCGGCGTAATTTCACGAACAATTGTTCCAGATAGGCCAGTGAAATATCCTGCCGTTTGGAAATTTCCCCCAATGAAACAAGCGCACCATCCGGCTGCAGCGCCAGATCAGACAGGGCGACCATTGCGTAACGACCTTTGGTGCTCAGCTTCATCGTTTCCCCCGTCCGATTTACGGCATTGTGACCCTTTTGGGGCCCATTCCCCGGCTAAGGGGCCAATTTCATTACCCGTTTGAGCCAGAATTATCGCCCAAATGGGCCATTTTCATTGACGTTACCACTCAGCAGATTTAACTGCTTTCCTGCAACCGGGCCCAAAGATCCCGGATTTAGAATCCTTCTAAGGTGCCTGAGTGTTTTCGTCAACATGTCGGCACCCTCCTAATCAGGGACGCCAAAATGCCCGAAGTCATCTTTCCCGGCCCAGAGGGTCGGCTCGAAGGCCGCTACCATCCACAAAAGGATCGTGATGCGCCCATTGCCATTGTTTTGCATCCGCATCCGCAGTTTGGCGGCACGATGAACAATCGCGTCGTCTATAATCTGCACTATGCGTTCTATAATATGGGCTTCACTGTATTGCGGTTTAATTTCCGCGGCGTTGGCCGGTCACAGGGCGAATACGATCAGGGTGTTGGCGAATTGTCTGATGCGGCATCTGCGCTGGACTACCTGCAATCCATGAACACAAATTCCAAACATTGCTGGGTTGCTGGCTTTTCGTTTGGGGCTTGGATCGGGATGCAATTGCTGATGCGTCGCCCGGAAATCACCGGTTTCATCAGCGTCTCGCCCCCGGCCAATATGTATGATTTCAGCTTTTTGGCGCCCTGCCCGTCCTCTGGTTTGATGATCAACGGATCTGCTGACCGCGTGGCCCCGCCGCAGGACACCACCAATTTGGTGAACAAGCTGCACGAACAAAAAGGCATCACCATCACCCACGAAGAAGTCGACGGCGCAGGCCACTTCTTTGAGGATCCTTATATGGATGGGATGATCGACAGCGTAACAGGCTATGTGCGCCGCCGCCTGACGGAAAACACCCGGTAATGAGCACGCTTGATACACTTGCGGCGGATCTGGCGCTGGAGGTTCTGAAAGTTCAGGACGCCACAGGCCAGGACCGCCTATATGTTGAGATTGGCGAAGTGCTCGCAGCGTCGTCTCAATCCCTAGAAGAAGCCTTTTTGACCGAAATCAGGATGCGTCTTGCTGCTCGCAAGGCCCACGATTTCCTGAACGCCCGCGCCAAATCTCTGGCCGCAACGCAGGATTAGCATATGGATCGCATTTCAGCCCAACTGGCCTTTTTGATTGAGGCCGACAGGCTGAAATCGGTTCTGCGCGCCACCAAGCTTTGCGATAAATCACGCCGCGAAAACACGGCTGAACACAGCTGGCACATCGCGCTCTATGCGTTGGTAATGGCCGAACATGCGACCCGCCCGGTGAATGTGGACCGCGTGATCAAAATGCTGTTGCTGCATGATTTGGTTGAAATCGATGCCGGTGACACCCCTATTCATGGCGCTGTGGATGCGGATCATCAGGCCGCCATCGAACAAAAAGCTGCGGATCGGATTTTTGGGCTTTTGCCTGCGGATCAAAACGCCGAATTCCGCGCCCTCTGGGAAGAATTCGAAGCCGCGCAATCCGATGATGCAGTCTTTGCCAAATCCATTGATCGCGTGCAGCCGGTGATTTCCAATCTGGAAACCGATGGCGGCACGTGGCCAGAATATAACGTCACCCCGGATCAGCTTGAAACGCGCGTCGGTGTCAAAGTGCGCCGTGGGGCCCCTGCCATTTGGGACGCCTTAAAGACCCGAATTGACCTGTGGTTTACCCAAAACAGGCCCGGCTCCGTCAAAAAGTAAAAAAACAATTGTACTTTTTGAAAATTGTTCTACCTCTGTCCCGGAAACAGGACAGAAAGATCAAACATGTCATCTATAGATAAAACCTTTGTTGTTACCGGCGCTTCCACCGGGCTTGGGCTCGCCATTGCGGTACAGGCCGCCAAGGCAGGGTTTCGCACCTTTGCCACCATGCGCAACCCGGCCAAGGCCGACAAATTAAACGCCGCATTATCAGATGCTGGTGTCAGCGCAGACATCGTGCAGCTGGATGTGCAAGATGATGCAAGCGTTGAAAATGCGATTGCGCAGATCATTGAGAAAACTGGAAAAATTGATGTTCTGGTCAACAATGCCGGGTCTGGGTTTGTACGCAACATTGAGCAAACAGACATCAAAACCATTCAGGACGTCATGGATGTTAACTTTACCGGTGTGGTGCGCACCACCCGCGCAGCCCTGCCGCATATGCGGGCTGCACGTGCAGGTCATGTGATCAACATTTCGTCCGTTGGTGGTCTGGTTGGCCAGCCGTTCAACGAAATCTACTGCGCGGCAAAATTTGCCGTCGAAGGCTTCACCGAAAGCCTTGCCACTTATGTTGGATCGACATTTGGTCTGCATTTCACAACCGTTCAGCCCGGCGGCATTCGGTCTGAATTTGCTGATCGTGCCTTGAAACAGGTTATGGATACCGGCGGCATGCTGGATGACGAATATCTGCCCGTTTTGCAGGCCTATGTCAGCGGTGCCCAAAGCCGCGCCGAAGAGGCAGGCCTGTACCAAACCGTGGATGAAGTGGCAGAAGTCGTGCTGAATTGCGCCCTGTCCGACACGCCCCCTATTCGCTTGCGCACCTCGGATTGGGGTGAAAAATTCTGTGCGCTGAAAACACAGGCTGACCCAGATGGGCATCTGCAAAACCAAGCGGTCATCAACCGTTTTTTAACCACGCCCGACGCATAAAACCGGGATATAATACGGGGGAACATCGCGGTGTTCCCCCGCGCTGCGATCTGAGATCACTTAATTCGTATACAATTGCATACAACGCTTCACATGGCGGCTGATTTGCGATATTTGGCGCGTAATCCGAACGCAAAAAGGGAATCCCCATGACGAAAATCAAGGTAGCGAACCCCATCGTTGAAATGGACGGCGACGAGATGACCCGCATCATCTGGCAGTTCATCAAAGACAAACTGATCCTGCCCTATCTGGATATTGACCTGCTCTATTACGATCTGGGCATTGAATCGCGCGATGCAACCGATGACCAAATCACCATCGATGCCGCTGAAAAGACAAAAGAAATCGGTGTGGCCGTCAAATGTGCGACCATCACCCCCGATGAGGCACGCGTTGAGGAATTTGGCCTGAAAAAAATGTGGCGGTCCCCCAATGGGACGATCCGCAACATTCTGGGCGGCGTTGTGTTCCGCCAGCCCATCATCTGTTCCAATGTGCCACGTCTGGTACCGGGCTGGACCAAACCGATTGTGATCGGCCGCCATGCCTATGGTGATCAATATCGCGCCACGGATATGAAATTTGACGGCCCCGGCACGCTGACGATGAAATTTGTTGGCGAAGACGGCACCGTGGATGAACGCGAAGTGTTCCAAGCGCCCAAATCCGGTGTGTTTATGGGCATGTATAATCTGGATGATTCCATCCGCGATTTTGCGCGCGCCTCGTTCAATTACGGATTGTCGCTGGGTTGGCCGGTCTATCTGTCGACTAAAAACACCATCCTCAAACAATATGACGGTCAGTTTCTGATCCTGTTCCAAGAGGTGTTTGATGCCGAATTTGCCGACAAATTCAAAGAAGCCGGGATCACCTATGAACACCGCCTGATCGACGACATGGTCGCCTGCGCGATGAAATGGAATGGCGGTTTTGTCTGGGCCTGTAAAAACTATGATGGCGACGTGCAATCCGACACTGTTGCGCAGGGCTTTGGCTCGCTTGGTTTGATGACATCACAGCTGATGACGCCAGACGGCAAAATCGTCGAAGCCGAGGCCGCCCATGGCACCGTGACCCGCCACTATCGCCAACATCAGGCGGGTCAGGCCACGTCGACCAATTCGATCGCGTCGATTTTTGCATGGACCGGTGGGCTGAAACACCGCGCCAAGCTGGACGACAATGACCAGTTGATGAATTTTGCCGATACTTTGGAAAAAGTCATCGTTGATACGGTCGAAAGCGGCTTTATGACCAAGGATCTGGCCCTGCTGGTCGGTCCGGATCAGAAATGGCTGACCACGATGGGGTTCCTCGAAAAAATCGAAGAAAACCTGAACGCGGCTTTGGCGGCGTAAATACTGTGCAAAGGGCCCAATCCTGCGGCCCTTTGCCCCTTGATGACCGTCACATTCCTTTCTGACTGGCCCTTTTCATGATTGCGCCATAGGCAAACACGATGACCCTGCTTGAACCCGCAACCCCGACCCGCCATTCCCTGATCGAAGACATTCTGGGTGTCGTCACTGGTGCTGTTTTGATGGCGCTGACCGTGCATCTGATGCGCGCGGGTGGATTGATCACCGGCCAAATCGCGGGCCTGTCCTTGGTAGGGTCCTACGCGACGGGCACATCGTTCGGTCTGATCTTCTTTGTGCTGAACTTGCCGTTTTATTGGCTGGCGATCCGCCGCATGGGCTGGGCGTTCACGATCAAAACATTCTGCGCGGTTGCGTTGCTGTCGGTTCTGACCACACTTGTTCCACATGTGTTCCTGATCAGCTATCTGCACCCCGGATTGGCCGCGATTTTGACAGGCATCACCGGGGGCGCGGGGCTGTTGATCCTGTTTCGACATGGGGCAACATTGGGCGGCATTGGCGTGATTGCGATGTATCTGCAGGACACCCGCAACATCAAAGCTGGCCATGTGCAGCTGGGGTTTGATGCGATGGTGTTTGCCTTGGCGTTTGTGTTGTTTCCGTGGGAAATGGTCGCGTGGTCACTGCTGGGCGCGGTGATCCTGAACATGGTGATTACCCTCAATCACCGACGGGATCGCTATATTGCAAAATAGGTCTAAACGGTTGAATTTCAACGTTTTCACCCTCAAAGACACAGAACGACCCGGCGGGCACTTCGATCCAGCCGCTTTCCTGTTCCAGCGGCTCTGACACCACGGCCCATCCCCGACGGCTTTCGCTCCAACGGTAATACAATGTCGGGGCAATCGTGTCTGATGAATAGCGCACAGCAAAGAGCCGTTTGCCATCAGAAAACGCCGCAGCGAGCCGGATATGAGGCGCAGCGCCATGGGTTTTTGAAAGATGCTCAAAGGTTGCGACCGCTTGTTCCATCGCCGCCAACGGCGCGGTCTGCAATCCCATTCCCACGGCCACCAAAAACAGCGCTTCGCTATCGGTGGCGCCTTTTCGATCGCCATATAGCGCATCGGGGATCAGCATATCCGCTGATTTGCGCAAAGCATCAAAGCCACCAATCTGTCCATTATGCATAAAGCTCAGACCGCCACAAACAAAGGGGTGGCAATTGTTCCGGCTGGTGGCCGTCCCGGTTGAGGCGCGCACATGGGCCAAAAACAGCCCCGAGTTCACCTGATGTGCCAGCGATTGCAGGTTTGGGTCCGACCAAGCCGGCAACACATCGCGAAATAGTCCCGGCTCCGGACGATCCCCATACCACGCAATACCAAACCCATCCGCATTGGTTGCAGTTTTACATTCCGACGCTGCGCGTGATTGTGCGATCAAGGAATGTGCCGGTGCGATCAACACATCCGACAGGTAAATATCTTGGCCCAGATAGGCCGCCCAACGGCACATGGATTTATCCCTTTACTGACCCCGATTATGGGTTTTGGCATAAAGCCGCGCCGTGATCCGGCTGGCGGTTTTTTCACATGCGGCAGGCACAAATGCATGGATCAAGGCGGCAAACGCCGCGGCAAACAACCAGAACGAAAACTTTGCCGCAAACCATGCATGTTGCAGATAGCTTTCATCGACGGCGCGGGGATGGTCCAGAAAAATGCGGTTCATCATGGGGCTGTTCCTTGGGTCATATGTGATGCTGATCCCAGTTTGCCGCAGCCACCCTGCAAAGCGATCCCAAAGATCAATCATTCAAGATTGAAATTGGGAAATTTTCCACATAAGTTTGAAATATGAGCAACATTGACACCATAGACCGACAAATCCTGCAGCAACTACAACGTGACGCCGATCAAAGTCTGGAATCACTGGGCGACGTTGTGGGCCTGTCGCGCAATGCGTGCTGGCGTCGGATCAAAGCATTAGAAGCCTCTGGAATGATCCGTAAACGGGTCGCTTTGCTCGATGCGGCCGCTTTGGGGTTGGGATTGTCCGTTTGCATTCAAATCCACGCCGCCCGGCATGACGCCGCATGGTTGCGCGATTTTGCCCGCGCGGTGCGCACCATTCCTGAAATCCAAGGGGCCTATCGCATGACCGGAGATCTGGATTATTTGATCATGGCCCGTGTCGCTGATGTGGCCGATTATGACCGTTTATACCAGCAATTGATCGAAAAAATTGATATGTCTGACGTGTCCGCCAGCTTTGTGATGGAAGAGCTCAAAGACACGACCGAACTTCCTTTGTAACGGATTGTGCCCATGCCTTATATCTTGCTTTTCTTTGCTGTTGTCGCGGAAACCATTGGCACAACCGCGCTTCAGGCCAGCCAACAATTCACCCGGATAGGGCCCAGTATCGTGGTTGTGATTGCCTATGGGTTGGCGTTCTATTTGTTGGGCATGACGCTGAAATTCATGCCGGTTGGCATCGTTTATGCCCTCTGGTCGGGATTGGGCATCGTTTTGATCGCAGCCATCGGCGTGGTTGTTTTCAATCAAAAACTCGATCTGGCGGCCATTTTGGGACTGGTGATGATCGTGGCAGGCATCGCAGTGATCCATTTGTTTTCAAACAGCACAACCCATTAATCCCCAATCACACCACCTCCAAATCGGGGCCATTTACGACAGACTTGGTTAAAGCGGGGAAAACACCCATCCTCCCCTAGCCTTTTCTGCGCCTGCATTGTATGGGCGGCGCAAGCTTCGAGAAGGGCATCCCAATGGACATGCGTAATATTGCGATTATCGCACACGTTGACCACGGCAAAACAACGCTGGTTGACGAACTACTGAAACAATCCGGCGCGTTCCGGGAAAACCAAGCTGTGGCCGAACGGGCCATGGACAGCAACGATCTGGAACGTGAGCGCGGCATCACAATTCTGGCCAAAGCGACATCCGTCGAATGGAATGGCATGCGCATCAACATCGTTGATACGCCCGGTCACGCCGATTTCGGTGGCGAAGTTGAACGCATTCTGTCCATGGTGGACGGGGTTGTTTTGCTGGTCGACGCTGCCGAAGGTCCAATGCCACAAACCAAATTTGTGACCTCCAAGGCCCTGGGCCTGGGCCTGCGCCCCATCGTGGTTGTGAACAAAGTCGACAAACCTGATGGCGAACCTGATCGCGCATTGGACGAAGTGTTTGACCTGTTTGCGTCACTGGACGCAACGGATGAACAGCTTGATTTTCCACATCTTTATGCCTCTGGCCGGTCCGGCTGGTGTGACAAAGAACTGGATGGTCCCCGCAAAGATCTGACCGCATTGTTTGAAACAATCGTTGATCACGTCCCGGCCCCCAAACAGATCGAAGCCCGTGCCGAGCCGTTCCGCATGTTGGCCACAACATTGGGTGCAGATCCGTTTATCGGCCGTATCCTGACCGGTCGCGTCGAAAGCGGCACATTGAAAGCGGGCGAAACCGTCAAGGCTTTGTCGCGTGACGGCACCAAGATCGAACAATTCCGAGTGTCCAAAATCCTCGCCTTCCGTGGTTTGGCGCAGGCCCCGATCGACGTGGCCGAGGCAGGCGATATCGTGTCGCTGGCAGGCATGACCAAGGCAACCGTTGCCGACACGATCTGTGACGTCGCCGTCGAAGAGGCGATCCCTGCCCAACCGATCGATCCACCAACCATTTCTGTCATGTTTGGCATCAACGATTCGCCGCTTGCGGGTCGGGATGGCAAAAAAGTTCAGTCGCGCGTGATCCGCGAACGCCTGATGAAAGAAGCCGAAGTCAACGTCGCAATCAAAGTGACCGACACCGAAGGCGGTGAAGCCTTTGACGTCGCGGGTCGCGGTGAATTGCAGATGGGTGTTTTGATCGAAAACATGCGTCGCGAAGGTTTTGAACTGTCGATTTCGCGTCCTCGCGTGATTTTTCAGGAAATCGACGGCGAACGGATGGAGCCAATCGAAGAAGTCACCATCGATGTGGATGACGAATATTCCGGGACCGTGATCGAAAAACTGACCGGTTCACGCAAAGGCGATCTGGTCGAAATGCGCCCCGCTGGCGCTGGCAAAACCCGCATCGTGGCCCATGTGCCGTCGCGCGGTCTGATCGGCTATCACGGGGAATTCCTGACGGATACACGCGGATCTGGCGTGTTGAACCGGATTTTCCACGACTGGGCCCCCCACAAAGGTAAAATCCCCGGACGTCATCGCGGTGTGCTGATTTCCATGGAAAACGGCCAATCCGTGGCCTTTGCCCTGTGGAACCTTGAGGATCGCGGCAAGATGTTCATTGGCGCGCAGGCCGACGTTTATACCGGCATGATCATCGGTGAACATTCACGTGACAACGATCTGGAAGTGAACCCGTTGAAAGGCAAAAAGCTGACCAACGTGCGCGCATCCGGCACCGACGAAGCCGTGCGTCTGACCACGCCCATCACCATGTCGCTCGAAGAGGCGATTGCCTATATCGACGACGATGAATTGGTTGAGGTCACGCCAAATGTTGTCCGTCTGCGCAAGCGGTACCTGGACCCACATGAGCGTAAACGTCAGTCCCGCGCCAGCTAAGGCAAGGCGACATTTAGGAATAAAAAAGGGCCCCGATTTGGGGCCCTTTTGTTTGAGTGTTTAAACCGACAAAAACCTATTCTGTGGTTTCCACGATCATCAATTCCCGTTCTGATGCGCCGCGTGCATGATCCAGCGCCTCTTGGTATTCTGGGCTGTGATAGCAGGCTTCTGCGGCTTCGACGCTGTCGAATTTCGCCACAACATTGCGCGGACGTTCACGCCCTTCAAGTTGCACAAACCGGCCCGCGCGGGCAATAAAATGCCCGCCATGTTTGGCAATCGCCGGCCCCGCCAATTCGGCGTATTTGGCATAAGATTCCGCATCCGTCACGGTCACATTTGCAATCCAAAGTGCAGGCATTTAACCCTCCAATACTTTTTCGGCAGCCGCGATTGCGGCCGGTGCGTTGCTGGCATCTGATCCGCCGCCTTGGGCCATATCAGGGCGACCGCCGCCGCCTTTGCCACCCAGTTCAGGTGTCGCAGCGCGCAGGATATCCACGGCAGATACTTTGTCCGTTAAATCAGCGGTGACACCGGCGGCCACAGCGGCTTTGCCATTGGCATCCGCGATCAACAACACCGCACCTGATCCCATTTCTGCTTTGATCCCGTCAATCAAGGCGGGCAAATCTTTGCCGGTCACACCAGATAAAACCTGTGCGCGGAACGGGATACCGTTGATGGTTTTGGTTTCCGGGGCTGCGGTCGCTCCGCCTGACATCGCCAGTTCGCGACGCAATTGTGCCACCTCGTTGGTCAGGGATTTGCGCTCTTCCATCAGGGCTTTGACCCGGTCAGGAACATCTGCCGCCGCCGTTTTCAGCACCGCAGCCGTTTCGGCCAATGTCGTGTCTTTGGCGGCCAAATAATCCAACGCCGCCTGCCCAGTCAGTGCCTCGATCCGGCGCACACCTGCGGATGATGCACTGTCGCCCAGCGATACAAAGGCACCGATATCGCCGGTTTGCCGCACATGGGTCCCGCCACACAATTCCAGCGAATAGGTGTTGCCATCCGCGCCTTTGCCGGTTGGCGCGTGGCCCATGGACACAACGCGTACCTCGTCGCCATATTTTTCACCGAACAAGGCCTGCGCACCGATTGCGCGCGCATCGTCCGGCGTCATAATCCGGGTTTCAACAGCGGTGTTTTGACGGATCATGGCGTTCACTTCGGCCTCGATCTGTTTCAGATCAGCCGCAGACACCGCCTGGCCATGGGAAAAATCAAACCGCAGCCGATCCGGCGCATTCAACGATCCCTTTTGGGCCACATGATCCCCCAGCGCATTGCGCAATGCTTCGTGCAACAAATGGGTCGCAGAATGGTTGGCGCGGATGTTGCTGCGACGGTCGTGGTCCACGATCAATTCGGCGCCCTGCCCGGTTGTGATTTCGCCCTCGGTCACGGTGGCGATATGCAGGAACAGGCCTTCGATCTTTTTGGTGTCGGTCACGTTTGCCACGCCGCCATCGACCTTAATCTGGCCCATATCGCCGACCTGACCACCGGATTCACCGTAAAACGGCGTCTGATTCAGCACGATCTGAACGCTGTCCCCCGCCTTGGCACTGGGAACAATCGCGCCGTCAGCGACAATAGCCTGCACCTGACCTTCGGCCTTTTCGGTTTCGTAACCCAGAAAATCCGTCGCGCCATGTTTATCCGCAATGTCGTAATAAACTTTGACGTCTTCGGCTTGGCCTAGCCCGATACCACCCGCGCGGGATTGTTCTTTTTGCGCTTTCATGGCGCTGTCAAACCCGTCAATGTCCACTTCGATGCCTTTGGACCGCAACGCATCCTGCGTCAAATCCAGCGGGAAACCATAGGTGTCATAGAGCTTAAACGCTGCTTCGCCCGGCAGATTTGCACCATCGGCCAGACCGGACACTTCGTCATCCAGCAATTTCAGCCCGCGATCCAGCGTGGTACGGAACCGGGTTTCTTCTTGCAGCAATGTCTCTTCGATCAGGCGCTGACCTTGGGCCAGTTCCGGATAGGCTGCGCCCATCTGCTGAACCAACGCCGGCACCAATTTGTGCATGATCGGGTCCTTGGCGCCCAACAGCGATGCCTGCCGCATGGCGCGTCGCATGATCCGCCGCAGCACATAGCCACGCCCCTCATTCGAGGGCAGAACACCTTCGGCAATTAGGAACGATGTCGACCGCAGATGATCGGCAATCACGCGATGATGCACGTTTTGATCGCCAAACGGGTCGGTGTTGGTGGCATGCGCCGACGCTTCGATCAACGCGCGGAACAGATCGGTTTGGTAATTGTCATGACTGCCCTGCAGCAGCGCGGCCACCCGTTCCAGCCCCATGCCCGTGTCGATGGATTGCATGTCCAGCGCCTTCATCGAGCCATCTTCGAACTGTTCGTTCTGCATGAACACAACGTTCCAGATTTCAATAAACCGGTCGCCGTCTTCGTCCGCAGAGCCCGGAGGGCCACCCCAAATGTGATCGCCATGATCAAAGAAAATCTCGGTACATGGACCACAAGGACCGGTTGGGCCCATCTGCCAGAAATTGTCTGATGTCGCGATCCGAATGATGCGATCCTCGGGCACGCCGAGCTTTTTCCAAATTTCGAACGCTTCATCATCTGTGTGATAAACCGTTGTCAACAAACGATCTTTGTCGATGCCAAATTCCTTGGTGATCAATTCCCACGCGAACGGAATAGCGTCGTTTTTAAAGTAATCGCCAAATGAAAAGTTGCCCAGCATTTCGAAAAATGTGTGGTGACGGGCGGTGTAGCCCACATTGTCCAGATCGTTATGTTTGCCCCCTGCGCGCACACATTTTTGAGATGTGGTTGCGCGCTGATAGTCGCGGGTTTCGACGCCGGTAAACAGGTTTTTGAACTGTACCATACCCGAATTGGTGAACATCAACGTGGGATCGTTGCGCGGCACCAAAGGCGATGAATCAACGATCTGATGGCCGTTTTTTTCAAAGTAATTCAAAAAGGTTGTGCGGATATCTGCAAGGCTGGTCATGAGGGTCCTTTGGGAACGGCGTCCATTTGGGCGATATGGGCAAAGACTGGCCAGAAATCTGGCGTTTCTACAAATTTAGCCCCCCGTCCGCCCATCGTCCAGCCAGAACGGCAAAAGGCCGGGAAAACCCCGGCCTTTCACGTCATTTTGTTGATTATTCAACGGTGGGTTACGCTTCGACGACGTCGTCACCTTCACCGATTGGCGGCGCATCAAAGTCCAACCCATGCGCCGCACGGATCTGATCTTCGATTTCATAGGCCATCTGTTTGTTTTCGCGCAGGAAAGTTTTGGCGTTTTCACGCCCCTGCCCGATCCGTTCATCGCCATAGCTGAACCACGATCCCGCCTTTTCGACGACGCCAGCTTTGACGCCCAGATCCAGCAATTCACCCATTTTGGAAATGCCTTCGCCATACATGATGTCGAATTCCACCTGTTTGAACGGCGGCGCAACCTTGTTTTTCACGACTTTCACGCGGGTTTGGTTGCCCACAACTTCGTCGCGATCCTTTAGGGCACCGATGCGGCGGATATCCAAACGCACCGAGCTGTAGAATTTCAGCGCGTTGCCCCCGGTGGTGGTTTCGGGCGAGCCAAACATCACACCGATTTTCATCCGAATTTGGTTGATAAAGACCACGGTGCAATTGGTGCGGTTGATCGACCCGGTCAATTTACGCATCGCTTGCGACATCAGACGGGCATGCACCCCGACCGAGCTGTCGCCCATATCACCTTCGAGTTCGGATTTTGGCGTCAGCGCAGCCACGGAATCGACGATCACCATTGAAACGGCGCCGGAACGCACCAAAGTGTCCACGATTTCAAGCGCTTGTTCACCGGTGTCGGGCTGCGAAATCAGCAACTCGTCCAGGTTCACACCCAGCTTTTTGGCGTATTGCGGGTCCAGCGCATGTTCCGCATCCACAAAGGCGCAAACGCCGCCTTTTTTCTGTTCCTCTGCCAGACAATGCAATGTCAGCGTGGTTTTACCGGAACTTTCTGGACCGTAAATTTCAACAATTCGCCCTTTGGGAATGCCGCCAATCCCCAGAGCGATATCCAGCCCCAAAGATCCGGTTGAGGTCGCTTCGATTTCCTGCAAGGCGTTTTCGCCGCCCAGCTTCATAATCGAGCCTTTACCAAATTGACGTTCAATTTGCGCCAGGGCCGAATCGAGGGCCTTCTGTTTGTCTGCGCCTGCTTTATCTTTCATATTGAAAAGCTCTGCCGTTGCCATGTTCGCTTCCTTATCCCACACCCCGACGGGGGCAGCAATCGCCGCTTTGTTCTGCGATTGTTCTCAATTGTTATGAGATCAAAACGAGAACATTTCAAGTTAATTTTTCCTCAATTAGCTTCCCCCAAACATGGTTAAAGAGTAGTTTACATATTGAAAACGCCCCTAACCTACGAAAGGCGCTGCATAATATGTTGGTTTTTTGGGATCAAAAGCTGGTGATATTGTCGATTCCTAAAACAGGAACAACCGCATTAATGGCCGCGCTGGAACACAAAGCCGCAATGGTTTTGCGCAATCCGCCCCATCTGAAACATTCGCCCGTGTATCGATACCGGCGATTCCTAAAGCCGTTTTTCAAACAGGCCGGTGGTCTGGATCCGGAAACTTTGGCGGTCATTCGCGATCCGGTTAGCCGGTTGAGTTCCTGGTACCGATATCGCCACCGCGACGATCTGGACGGGCATCCCAATTCGACCAAAGGGGTCAATTTTGATGAATTTGTGGATGCCTATTGCCGCGGTAACCGCCCACCTTATGCAGATATAGGGTCCCAAACCCGGTTTTTGACTGATAAAGACGGCAATTTGGGCGTCGATCATCTGTTTCAATACGAACAGATGGACAAATTGATTGCTTTTCTTGAGGATCGACTGGAAATGTCCATTTCTCTGCCGCAGCGCAATGTGTCGCCGAAAATGGACACACCGCTTTCTGCGAAAACCTTAGCCAAATTTGAACGCAAACATAGCGAAGAATTTGAGCTGTGGCACCAAGCGCAAAAGGCATAACGCGGGGGCATGCTGTTCAGTTGGACATTGGAACCGCGTAACAGCATGTGCCTGCGGATTGAAATGCCAATGTGGTCATTTAGGGCATGCGCGGCCAATGGTGGTGCAGATCATCTATGACTATCGGATGGTGATGCGGCCCTGCCCCCTGTAAATGTGGGTGATCAGGCGCCAATTCCGGATGAGCATGGGCCGGGCTTTGATCCAAATTTCCATGCCAAACCATCAGGGCGATGCCAATCCCGATTGCCCCGACACATGCCAATCCGATCAATGCGGCTGAGGTTCCAAGCCCGGTCATCAAAACGCCCGCCAGCGGATAGGTGATCAGCCAACACATATGCGACAGTGCAAATTGCGCGGCAAAAACAGCGCTGCGATCTTCGATATGGGCGGACCGGCGCAGCAACCGGCCAGATGGGGTCATGACGGCTGAAAACCCCATTCCAATTCCGGCCCAACTGATCAATAGATAGCCCCAAGTCAGACCGCTCACAAATGACGATATCAGCAACATCACAAGTGAGCACAAAGCCCCGACCGCGCCCCAGATCATGACATTGCGGTCGGCCCAATGACGCAAGCCCATCGGCAGGATCAGCGCAATCAGCATTGATCCCCCGCCAAATGCAGCGATGGCAAATGCGACATGTTGCTGGGACAGATGCAAATCCTGCTGAACCAACACAACGGTATTAACCAGAACCATTGCGGCAATCGCAGCGATGGACAGGTTCAGGGCCAATAGGCCCCGCAACCGCGGGGTCGCCAGATAAATTCGCGAACCACGTGTCAGCCGGTCCTTAAATGATCGAGCAGGCTGTGTTGCGATACTGGGAATGCTCACCGATTTTATCAGCAGGGCCGAGGCGATAAACCCAACCCCCGTGAGGATAAACAACCCAACAGGTGGTAGTAAAAACAACAGCATAGCTGCCAGAACCGGGCTGATCAGGCTTTCTAGATCATAGGCCAATCGCGACAGGGATAGGGCTTGGGTATAGGTGTCTTCGTCGGTTAGAATATCGGGGATTGTGGCCTGAAACGTTGGGGTGAATCCCGCTGATGCGGCCTGCATCAAAAATATCAGCCCGTAGATTTGCCATGTATCTGTGGCAAAAAACAGCCCCGCGACGGCCAGGGCACGCATGATATCCAGCGCGATCAAAACCTGTCGCCGTGGCAGATGCCCCAACACCCCTTGGGCCAAGGGCGCGACAAAGACATAGGCCAGCATTTTGATCGTCAGGACCGTCGCCAATACACGCGCGGCCCGGTCAGGTGCCAAATCAAACGCCATCAGGGCCAGCGCGACACTGGCCAGCCCCGTGCCGAGCAACGCCAAGATTTGCGCAGCAAAAAGGCACCTAAAAATGGGATGTGACAGGGCCAATATCATGTGCCGAGTTGAAGCGGAAATGCCCCCCAAGTCCAGCGTGTTTTAAAGCCCTGTCAGGATCAGTTAGGATCGAATTGTCGGTTAATTGTCCCCGAACAGATCCCCCAGCCCGCCCAGAACAGACCCTTCGCCTTTGCTGCCTCCGATGCTGCCTGCTTGTAGCACGCGGTTGGCCAGACGCGAAAATGGCAAGCTTTGAAGATACACGGTGCCGGGGCCGCGCAACGTCGCCAGAAACAGGCCTTCGCCGCCAAACACCATGGATTTCAGATTGCCCGCGCGTTCGATGTCATAATCCACGCCTGCGGTGAACGCCGCGATACAGCCCGTATCAACACGCAGGGTTTCGCCTGCGCGCAATTCACGCCGGATCACCGTGCCGCCCACATGCACAAAGGCCATGCCGTCACCGCGCAGGCGTTGCAGGATGAACCCTTCGCCGCCAAAAAACCCAGCGCCGAGCTTTTTCTGAAAGGCAATATCCGTGCGCGTGCCAAAGGCCGCACATAAAAACGCATCCTTTTGACAGATCAGTTCGCCGCCCATTTCGGCCATATCAATCGGGATAATTTTGCCCGGATAAGGGGCTGCAAACGCGACACGTTTTTTGCCCTGCCCCTGATTGCTAAAATGGGTGAGGAAAATGCTTTCGCCGGTCAGCACCCGTTTGCCCACATTCATCAACGCGCCCATCACGCCTTTGGTTGGGGTGGTGCCATCGCCCATTTTGCTCTCAAAGGCGATGCCGTCTTCCATGTAATTCATCGCGCCCGCTTCGGCGATCACGGTTTCGCTGGGGTCCAGTTCAACCTCGACGATCTGCATATCGTCGCCAAAAATTTCAAAATCAACTTCGTGACAATTCATGTTTTGCTCCTTTAAATACTGGACCATTAGATAAGGATGCTGGGGTCATTCGAAAACCCACCTGCGCAAACATATTGAATTGATACAGAAAAACGGCGCAAACCTGCCAGTTCACGCCGTTTCGGTTCTATCGGTCTGTTCGTTTTGTCAGACTTGGGATGGCAACCACAACACAATCGCCGGGAACGCGACCAGCAACCCGATGGTGATGGCATCTGCGATGAAAAACGGCGTCACGCCTTTGAACACGTCCTGCACGCTTAGGTCATCGCGCACGCCCGCCACCACAAAGCAGTTCAACCCAATGGGTGGTGTGATCAGACAGAATTCCGCCATTTTCACCACCAGAATCCCAAACCAGATTGCACACATCGGCCCCGACATCCCAAAGGTGGAATCGATCGCCGCCACATCAGCGCCGCCATTTAGCGCCATGACCGCCGGATACACCACCGGCAATGTCAGCAACAGCATGCCAATCGCATCCATGAACATACCCAGCACCGCATAGGCCAACAGGATGCAGATCAGGATCAACATGGGCGACATGGTCAGGGACGTGATCCAATCGGAAAACGCGGCGGGTAATTGCGCAAAGCCAAGGAACCGAACATAGATCAGCACGCCCCAAATGATGGTGAAAATCATCACGCTCAGCTTGGCGGTTTCCAGCAAGGCATCGCGCAGCTGTTTCCAACGCATCCCTTGATATAGCGCCATCAAGAATACGACAAAGGCCCCGATTGCGCCGCCTTCGGTGGGCGTGCCCCATGCATCGCCGCCAAATGGGTTGTAGACAAAGAAAATGATCGTCACGACAACAAACACAATCGGCAATGCGGGGGGCAAAGACATAAACCGTTCGCGCCACGTAAACCCGGATACGGGCGGGCCGAAGCCTTTGATTGTCATGGCCATTCCGATGATCAACAGCCCATAGATCAGCGCGGAAAAGGCGCCGGGAATAAACCCAGCCAACAGCAATTTGCCCACATCCTGTTCCACGATAATCGCATAGATCACCAAGATCGCCGACGGCGGGATCAGCGACGCCAATGTCCCCCCCGCCGCGACAACACCTGCCGCAAAACGTTTGTCATATCCCAGCGCCAGCATTTCCGGGATCGCGATCCGTGCAAACACCGCAGATGTGGCCACAGATGCGCCAGACACGGCCGCAAATCCAGCCGTGGCAAACACCGTGGACACAGCCAACCCGCCCGGCACCCAAGCCAGCCAACGTTTGGCGGCTTCAAACAGGGCTTTGGTCAGGCCCGCGTAATAGGCCAGATACCCGATCAGGATAAAGGTCGGGATCAGGCTGAGCGCTTGGGACGATACCTTGGAATGTGGCACCTGCCCTGCGGTTTTCACCGCCACGGTCACAGCTTTGCCAAAGCGGCCCGGATCATAGCCAAATTTTGCCCAGAAAATCCAGATCAGGCCGATCATGCCTGCCATGCCCGCAGCAAAGGCCACACGCATCCCCAGCACCACAAAGACCAGCAACCCACCCGAAACAATCAGGCCAATTTCAATCGGTTCCATATTCATTCACCCTAAGAATCATGGCCCGAGACTTGCTCGGCTTCCATTGCGGCTTGTTTTGCGGCATTGGCGATCATCGGCACGGCCACGGGGGTTTCTTCGTTGCGGATAAACGCGCGCCCATAGGCCCAAACCTGTAGGACCAGTCGCAGGCACAACACGCCAAACGCAACCGGCGCCAGTAATTTGGCCGGCCATAGCGGCAATGCGATATCCATCGAACTGTCGCGGCTCCACAAGGGGGCAGAAAAATCAAAGCTGCGGGCAAAATGCGCCCAGCTGCCCCAGACCAGCAGCACCATCAGCAGCAAAATCGCCAAGGTTGTGATCAATTCGACCAGCCATAATGTGCGCCCGCGCAGCGCGCCGACAACCATATCCATACGAATATGCCCCCCGTCACGCTGGGTAAAGGCGATGCCCATAAACGCGATCAACGGCATGGCCTGTTCGATCCAGTCCACATATCCCGGCAGCGGGCTTCCTAACAGGTTGCGCCCGCCCACAGATACTACCGCCAAAATCATCAGCGAAAACACCGCCAACCCCGACATCAGGGCCATGACGCCTTCGATGCGGTATAAATGTCTGTCAATTTTACTAAGAACACTGTCGTCAGACAGAACCAGAGATGATCCAGCCATGGCGGATCTCCTTTCCGGTGAAAATGCAATGCGCCCCGCATCTGGTCGACAAATGCGGGGCGGTTTTTTTTGGATGTCGCGCTTAGTTTGCGTCTGCGATCATACCGGTGACGAGGTCATATAGTTCCTGCGCAGGCAGGCCCCGTGCTGTGTTGTCTTCGATCCAAGCAGCGGCGGCCGGGGCTGCGGCGGCTTCTTTGAAGGATGCGATTTCAGCATCAGTGAAGGTGACACTTTCGATACCGCGCTCTTCCAATGCAGGACCCCAGGCGTTCATCGTGTTGTTGGAATAGAAATCAACATAATGATCCAACGCTTCGTCAACTGATCCCAGCAGAGCTTCGCGATGTTCATCAGACAGATCCGCCAACGCATCGGAATTCACCACAACCGGGCAATTCACTGTGCCGGGGTTCAGGTTGGTGGTCCACCATGTGCCGTTTTCGATTGTGCCAAACGACATATGCGCATGTGGCGCAAAGCTCACGGCCTTAACGATGCCGCTATCCATGGCTTGGCGCACTTCGGTGGCGGACATGGATGTGGGCACAGCGCCGATGGTTTCCATCGCAGCACCGATACCGCCGGTTGCCCGCACGCTCAGACCTGCGAAATCGTCCAAAGTCGACGGCGCATCACCGGACCCAACCAAGTTGTACTGTGGCAATGGCGATGGCATCAGCAATGTGGCGTTCCAGCGGCCCAGATCTTCTTGGACGGCGGGGTGCTGATATACAGCCATGGACAATTCCACCTCTTGTTCCAGCGAAGTCACGCCCAGAAACGGCAATTCCAACACGGTGATCGATGGGTTTTTGTCGCGGTGATAGCCTGCACAGAACTGCGCCATTTCAAACGCGCCGATGGAAATGCCGTCCAGGTTTTCTTTGTTGTTGGACAGGCCACCATAATTGACAACCAAGGTAAACTCGCCGTTGGTTTTTTCGCTGACCAGTTCGGCCAGACGTTCAACATGTTCAGTAAACGCGCGGCGTTGGCCCCAAACGGATACGTTCCATTCCGTGGCCAAAGCTTGGGATGCAAAGGCCAGTGTGACGGCGGCTATCGCGGTGCGGTTCAGATACTTGCGCATGGTGTTTCCTCCCAGATGCATGCAAATTGATGCCGCATCATCGGACAGATTTCCCGCTTTGCCTATGAAGGAAATTGCCCAAGCCCCGCACCCTGCCCTGCGGATTTCCGCAGAGCTAAATCAGCGCATCTTTGTCGAGGCTGAGCTTAACGATTTTTTCGTTTAGCGTGCGCCGCCCAATGCCCAAGGCTTCGGCGGTGGCATCCATTCGGCCCTGATGCGCGCGCACGGCTTTGGCGATCAATTCGCGTTCAAACGCGGCCACAGCAGCACGTAATGTATCTGGCACATCGTCCAATTGCTGATCGCTGCGGATGGCAGCCCCCATCGACCCGCCCCCACGACGCGCCGCCAGAACCCGACGTTCGCAGACATTGCGCAATTCACGCACATTGCCGGGCCAATCATGGGCCACCAAAGCGGCCAGATCGTCCTGACTGATTTCGGGCACGGCAATTTCATAAATCCGCGCATATTCCTGCAAAAAATGCGCCGCCAGCAATGTCAGATCTTGGCGACGTTGCCGCAGGGCCGGGATTGTCAGGATGACCGTGTTGATGCGAAACAACAAATCCTGCCGCAGTCGATTGTCACGCACGGCCTGATCCACGTCTTCGTTGGTGGCCGACACGATGCGGATGTCTATGGGAACCGGCTGATTGCCTCCAACGGGCAGAATTGTTTTATCCTCAATGACGCGCAGCAATTTGGCCTGAACAGCCGGTGGGCAGGAACAGATTTCATCCAGAAACAACGTCCCGCCTGATGCGGCCAACAGACGTCCATCGCCGCCATCCACGCTGCCAAACATATCAACCTCAAAGGTTTCAGGCGACAGCGCGGCGCAGTTGATAGCCAGAAAAGGCGCATCCGGGCTGGCGCTGAGATCGTGCAAGGCGCGCGCAACCAGCTCTTTGCCAGTGCCGGTTTCACCTTCGACCAAAACGGCGGCTTCTGTTTCGGCCAGATCCAGAATATCGCGCCGCAAATCCACGACCGATTGGCTTTGACCCAATAAAACCCGGTCCAGACCGGACAGATTATAAAGCCGTTCCTTTAGGCGGGAATTGCTATGTTTCATCCGGTTTTGTTCTGCGGCGTGGCGCAGAATGGTCAGTAACCGACGGGGTTCACAGGGTTTTTCAACGAAACTATAAGCTCCGTCCTGAATGGCCTGCACCGCCATCGGGATGTCACCATGCGCCGAAATCAACACCAATGGCGGCGCCAAATTGACATCCAGCGATGATAGCAATTCCAGTCCCGACATGCCCGGCATCCGCACATCTGACAGGATCACATCGGGCATGAATCCGGTTAAAATGTCGGCAACTTTGGTGGCGCGCGACACGGATTGCGCCCGCCAGCCTGCAGCTTCTAACAATTCCACCAAAGAGGCCCGCATGGATTTGTCATCATCCACAATCAGAATGCTAAACGAATGTGCCGCGCTCATGTGATTTGCCTCGCTCTAAACTGTGTCGCCATCGCTGATCGGGAATGTCACCGTAAAAATTGCTCCCCCCGTGTCAACATTTTCGGCCACCATCGTGCCGCCATGATCGCTGACGATGCTCGATGAAATCGCAAGCCCCAGCCCCATGCCACGCCCACTTTCGCGGGTGGTGACAAACGGTTCCTGCAAATCCGCCAGGGTTGCCTGGCCCAGACCATGGCCATTGTCCCGAATATCAAACCAGTGATTTTGATCCGAAACCCCAACCCGCACATGGATCTGGGGGGCATCACTGTCTTCGACCGCATCCACGGCGTTGCGCAACAGATTGGTCATGACTTGCTCTATGCGCAGATTGCTGCCCCGCACCCAAACCGGATGATCCGGCAAATCCACCCGCACATCAACATGAAACGCGTCGACATTTGGTTCCACCAAGGCCAGCGCGGCGCGCAGGGACCCGCATAGATCAACATCGTTAAACTCTTCTTGGCCTGTACGCGCAAAGAATTTGAGCTGCCGGGTGATGCCTTCCATACGGTCCACCAGACCAAAAATGGTCTGGGTCAGCTTGGTCTGGGGCGTGTCCCCCTGCCCCTGCCCCTGCGCGCGAAATTCGGCGGCGGTCAGATGGTTGCGCATGGCGGCAATCGGTTGACCCAGCTCATGTGTGACAGAGGCTGATAATTGACCCAATGCGGCCAATCGACTGGCCCGTTGCAATTCCTGTTGCGTGCGCTGCAAACGGCGTTCGGCGGTGGTGCGTTCGGTGATTTCCACGGCCAGACGTTCATTGGCCTTGCGCAGTTTCAACTCTTCCATTTCGGACCGGCGCAGGGCGGCGGCAACTCTGTTGTTGCGCTGGATTTGCACGATGACCAACCCCACACCGGCCAGCAATACCGCGAGCGCCGTCACCAAAGAAGCCCGCGCATCAGCACGGTCATCGCTGGCAAAATAGTGGATATTCCAGCCATGCGGCTGTGTGGTCGCCGTCAGATGCATGTGTTCCGCACCCGCGATTTCGGCCCGCTGATCTGGCAACATCGCCCAATCCAGCGGCGCCAGTTCCTGACCGGGAAATTGGCGGGATGCTTGGATACGGGCGCGTTGGTTGGGGGTTAGGTCCTGCAACATCCGGTAACGCCACGCCGGATCGGATGACAGCAACACCACCCCATCGGCATTGGATAGCAACACCTGTTCGCCAGATCCCCGCCAGCTTTGTTCCAGTTGTGCAAAGCCAATTTTGATCGCGATCACCCCGCGAATGTCCCCGGCCCCATCGCGCACCGCATCGGTGATAAAATATCCCGGTAGCCCTGTGGTGGTGCCAATCGCATAAAACCGGCCCTGTTGCCCGGCCATGGCCTGACTGAAATAGGGGCGAAACGAATAATTCTGCCCAACAAAGCTGGAAGGCAGATGATGATTAGAGGCCGCGATGGTCAAACCGTTCTGATCCATCAGATAGATCGCTTCTAATCCGGCCTGATCGGCAAATCCGCGCAGGCGCATATTCAACGCATCCGTGTCCTGCCCCATGGCCGTGTCGATCACAATCGGGTCGCGTGACAACACAAAGGTCAGATGCGAAAAGCGGTTAAATTCCGCGTCCACAGCCGCGCGAAACAGCGACAGACGGCCCTCTGCTTTGGCCAGTTCTTCGGATACGAAATAGCTGTGAGACACGCGGAAAATGCCCGCCGCAATTGCGATGGCCAGCAGCAATGTCAGAAGTTTTGGCAAAAAACGCATGATTTCGATTGGCGCGTATCCCACCCAAAGGCAAGATATTTTTGTTTTCTGCCGGGGTAATAATCGGGATCACGCAACAAAAAACGCGGCCCCCATTACGGGAACCGCGCTTCAAATCTTGGAATATCGTTGGCTTATGCCAGTTCGATATTAACCGCAGATTCACGACCGTCACGGCCAGCTTCGACGTCAAAAGTCACTTTTTGATCGTCAGCCAGACCAGTCAGGCCGGAACGCTCAACTGCAGAAATGTGTACAAACACATCTTTGCTGCCGCCTTCGGGTGCGATAAAACCAAAACCTTTAGTTGCGTTGAACCATTTTACGGTGCCATTAGCCATATCCGTAATCTCCTAAAAATGCGCTGCCCGCATTATGCGACAGCTTGGCGTGGTCGGTCTGGATCGAAAAGACTGAACGCCGGATTAGGGAGACAGTGGTCGAAAAAGAAAAACGTCTGCAAGCGCTGTGTAGGGCGAAGTCCAAACTGACGCAAGCAATGATATCGCGAATTCCGTTAATCATTTATCCATGTTTTGCGCACGGTTTTGGCTGCGCCAGCGCGAAGGTGTGGTTTGGGTGACCCTCAGAAATTCCCGATTGAAATTGGATTTTGACGCAAACCCCGCCGCCAATGAAATGTCGATGACGGATTTTTCGGTCTTTATCAGCATCTCGCAGGCATCCTGAATGCGATGGTTGTTTACAAATTGCGACACACTGATGCCACGGGCACGGTTGATCGCGTTGGACACCTGACGATCAGGAACCCCCAACCGGCGTGACAATCGGCGCAGGCTCAGGTCTTCGGTTTTGTGCAATCCGTCCTGTGCAAACAACGTTTCGAGTTTGGCGATTATCGTCACATCCTGATCGGTTGGTGTATTTTGTGCCGCGTCGATGTCGACAGGATCGTTGGTTTCTGTTTCCGACTGCCCGCCCGAGCGCGCAAAGAGCGCAGCGCCGCCGATCACCAAGACAAATCCCGTTTGCACAAATGTCAGAACCAGCCCCGCATTTCGCCCCTGATTTTGGATAAAATCGTAAATCAGGTAGACATCCGTCAGCCCCGACGCAATCAACGCAAGCCCCGTCAGCCCCATGGCAAAAACGATGTCACGCGCATTGTTAAACGGGGAAAATATCATTTGATCAGGGCCATGCGCGGTCAATCGCAGCAACATCCCGCCAAAGCCAAGATATGTCATTAGGATCAACGCATCCGCCAAATCTGGCAGTGTAAAAAACACCGCCCAATTCAGGCCGATCACCCCAAGGGGCCAATAGCCCCACCCGATTTGCCGTCTGGTTAGCCCGCGATAGGCCAAATAGGCGATCACCGGCAAAATCGGCGCCAACATCGCCATCAGCCCCGCCGCCCATGTCACGTCATATCCCCATCGCAACGTGCTAAACAGGGATTGCAGCGCATAAAGCCCCAACAACGCCGCAAACAGTTGATGACTGCGCAGCGCCATGTCGCGCACCCAAATGAACCGACCACATAACAGCCCCAGAAACAGGGTCGCAAATAACGGCAAAGGAACAAATAACATAAATCGGGCTCTGCGTGGTTTGGATTGGGTTTTCTTATCCTCAATCGCGATCTGAGACGACCTCAAACGTGATTTAGGACGATGGTTTTTTGCACATCCCCCATCCTCTAATCCAGATCACCACCCAAACGGAGTTTCCGATGTCACGTTTCAAGTCCTTCGCCAAAACGGCTCTCAAATCCACATTTGCCCTGTCATTGTTGGGTTTGTCGGGATGGGCCGCCTATGAAATAACCCGCCCCGCCTATACGGGGGGCGCTGGGATCAGTTCGGGCTCCGCCTATGCGCCAATCCGCGACAGGTCCGTGAAATTTGATATCTGGTATCCAGCCCAACCCGGTGGAAAAACCGTCAATGTTGGGGGCAATGGCGTGTTTTACAGCACAGCGGCCGGGCGCAATGCCCCCCACCTAGAGGGTCGGTTTCCGATGGTGATTATGTCTCATGGTGCGGGGGGAAATTCCGGGCAATTTGGGTGGATTGCATCGCAATTGGCCCATGCGGGGTTTGTTGTTGTCCTGCCCAATCACCCCGGCACCACAACGGGCAATGCTTCGGCGCAGGCGGCTGTGCGGGTGTGGGAACGGCCGGCTGATATTTCGGCGGTTCTGGATGAAATCACCGAAAATCCAGACCAATACCCTTATATTGATCCCACACGCATTGGGACGCTGGGATTTTCGGCGGGGGGCTATACCGCGATGGCCGTGTCGGGCGCGCGGGTTGATCCCGACCTGTTGCAGCGGTTTTGTGACGACACGGATCATGGCATGTCCGATTGCGCGTTTTTGGCCCATTTCGGGGTCAATTTGCATGACTTTGATTTATCGCCCGCCGCGGCGGATTTATCAGATGATCGCATCCGTGCGACCATTGTTGTGGATCCGGGGATCGTCGAAACCCTCACCGCTGACAGCCTGTCATCCATCGATATCCCGATGATGGTGCTCAACCTTGGTGTGGAACCTGACGTGCCCGCAGGCGTTTATGCGCGCCCTGCTGCGGAATTGATCGCACAGGCCGAATATCGCGCCATTCCGGATGCGACCCATTTTAGTTTTCTGGCCGAATGCAAACCTGACGGGGCGCGCATTTTGGAAAACGAAGATGAGTTGGACCCGCTTTGCGATGATGCCGGTGGGCGGTCACGCGCGGCCATTCATCGGGAATTGTCAGATGTGATTGTCACCTATCTGAAGGCCCAGCTGTAATACAAATTGGACAAGCGGAGATGACCGCCGCTTGTCCACAAACACATCACATGCAATCTGTGTCATAACGCATATGGGGTTATGACCATTATTATTTCCAGAAAAAACCATATCAAATCAGGGACATATAGGCATTAAACACCAATCCCGACACGATTGCTCCGCCCATACCCAGCCCGATATAGGCTGCAAAAATGGGTTTTTTAACCAAGGCAAACACCGCCGTCATAGCCGGAATGGACGTCACCCCGCCTGCGATCATGAATGTCATCGCTGCGCCCGCGCTCATGCCTTGTTCGATTAAACCAGAAACCAAAGCTGGGGCCGCGTAACCGTTTAGATAGGCAGGCGCGCCGACAAACGCGCTAACAAAGATGGGTTGCAGGCCGGTTCCGCCAACAATGCCAGCAATAGTTTCCGCGGGAATGTACCGGATCATCAAGCTTTCAAACAGATAGGCCAGCGACAACCATTTTAACAAAAACCAACCATTGCTACGTATTTCATACCAAAAGGTCGCTCTGCGGGCATCGTCGGTCCAAAAATCCCAGACCGGTTTGCCTTGGAATGGTTTTTGTGGCCCACATCCACAGCTGGCTGGCTCAGATTTTTGTAACAGAACGTTGCCAAAATATCCGGCACGCACGGCGAAATGGCTGATGAAACCACCAGACAATCCCAACGCCACCGCAAAGATCGTTTTGGCCAAAGCAAAGGTCCAGCCCAGTTCGCCTGACGTGATCAGAAATATCGCAGGATCCATAATCGGAGAAGTCAGCCACAGCGCCATCACCGCAGATAAAGGCGTGCCAATTGCCAGCAAGGCCGCGATAAACGGAATGATTTCGCAGCTGCAAAACGGCGACAATCCCCCAACCAACGATGCCAACAGGATCATCCGGGCTTCGTTGCCCTGAAACGCGCTGGCAACCAGTTTTTCCGCGCCCGTTGCTTTTAGAAATCCGATCGCGCCAATCGCCAATGCCATATAGGGGGCAGTATTTAGGATTGCGTTTTTGGTAAATGTCAGACTGGGGATCACTTGGGTGATATCCACCAATGCCAGCCCAACGATGACGGCCAGAATGAAAAGAAACACGCGGTCCATATTCTTTGCCACGCTCAAACTGTGGGCGCTCATATCAGCCATTGTCATTGGGTGTCTCCTGTTGCTGATCAGCGCAGCATTCTTCGGTCAGATAGGCCAGAAGCGCGTTCATGTTTTCATAATTGGCCGTGTTAAATATCGTGCGCCCGTCGCGGCGTTGCACAATCAGACCCGCCATTTTCAGCGCGGCAATATGATGTGACAAGGTTGATGCGGCGATGCCGAGCTGGTCTTGGATCACACCGACGGACAACCCGCCCTCACCTGCCCGCACAAGCAAACGGTAAATACGCAAACGGCTTTCGCCACCTAATGCAGACAACATCAAAGCAGCCAGCGCTTCGCGTTCTTGGGGATTTGTTTTGGAATCAATCATACGATAAAACTAGATTTATCGAAATGACATTGCAAGTTAAAACCGAGCCCCCCTACCCGACGCGGACCTCCCGCCTTATTCTGCGGGCCAGTCAAAAAGGCATAAACAAAAAAGACCCCGACGCAAATCAATGCGTCGGGGCGTGTCAGTTTCAGGTTCGATTGTTTAGTGATCGAACTTCTTGATTTCGCCTGATTGCAAACGGGACGCATAAGAAGACAGTTCTTCTTTGACCAGTTTCATCAAGAAATAGAGGCAGAAGATATTCACCACAGCCATAGCAAAGATCGCCGCATCAGAGAAGTCGATAACCGGACCAAGCGACGCCGCCGCACCGATCACGATAAAGATGCAAAAGATCACTTTGAACACCAGCTCAGATGTCTGGCCTTCGCCAAACAGGTAAGTCCAAGCTTTCAATCCGTAATAGCTCCAGGAAATCATGGTTGAGAAGGCAAACAACACAACCGCGATTGCCAGAACATAGGGGAACCAGCTGATCCCGGATGCAAAGGCCGCCGATGTCAACGACACGCCCGAATTGCCATCCACAGTCGCAATCGCGCTGCCAGCTTCATTCATCACATAGAACCCCGTTTCAGGATCTGTGATCAATTGTTGGGAAATCACGATGACCAACGCGGTCATGGTACAGATCACAACCGTATCAATCAGGGGTTCCAGCAAGGACACAAACCCTTCGGTGATCGGTTCTTTGGTTTTCACCGCCGAATGCGCAATCGCCGCCGAACCAACGCCGGCTTCGTTCGAAAACGCTGCACGTTTGAAACCTTGGATCAGCGCACCAACCATGCCGCCAGCAACGCCCAGACCGGTAAAGGCCCCGGCAAAGATCTGGCCAAAAGCCCAACCGATTTGGTCATAGTTTACAATCAGGATGATCGCAGCCGCACCCACATAAAGCAAGCCCATGAAAGGAACCACTTTTTCGGTCACGTTTGCGATGGATTTGATCCCACCAACGATCACGGCAAACACCACAGCCGCAAAAACGATACCTGTGATCCAGCCCGGATAGTCACCAACGATGCCGGAAATCTGTGCATGGGCTTGGTTGGCTTGGAACATGTTACCGCCGCCTAGCGCACCCAAGATACAAAAGATCGAAAACACCACAGCGAGGATTTTACCACCCGGCAGGCCCAACTCGTTGAAACCCTTGGAAATATAATACATCGGACCACCGGACACGGTGCCGTCTGCATATTCATTCCGGTATTTCACACCCAGCGTACATTCGGTGAATTTCGATGCCATGCCCAACAGGCCAGCAAGGATCATCCAGAATGTCGCCCCCGGTCCACCAATGCCCACGGCCACCGCAACGCCGGCGATGTTGCCCAGACCCACGGTGCCGGACAGTGCCGTTGCCAAGGCTTGGAAATGGCTGACTTCGCCCGCATCATTGGGGTCGGAATAATCCCCTTTGACCAATTGAATGGCGTGTTTGAAAAACCGAAACTGAACAAACCCAAAATACAATGTGAAAATCGTGGCGGCGATCACCAACCACATCACAATCCACGGGAAATCCGTGCCCGGAAAGGGTGCAAAGATCGTCCCGACAAACGGGCCGGTCAAATTCGCGAACACTTCGTTCACTTTGTCATCAATGCCCATGGCTTCTTGGGCTTCTTGGGCCTGTGCTGCATTCGCGGCAACGGTCGCTGCCACGCCGGCAAGCGTATATTTTGCTAAATTTTTCATGGTGTTCCCTTACCCCACAACCGTGACAGGCACGTCTGCATGCATCACAAGGTTCTGCGTTGAACTGCCAAAGATCCGCTTGGCAAAACCATCCGCAGAGGCGCGCCCAACGATGATTTGCGCTCCGTCATTTTCTACTGTGATTTTGTTCAGCGTTTCTGCCACATCCCCATGCCGCACCAAACCGCTGGCGTTAAAGCCCGCATCCTTCAACGCGTTCACAGCAGGTTCCACAATCCGCGAAGTCGCCAGATTGATTTCCTCTTCGCGCCGTTTATGACGCTGCGCGTTTTCCTCGGCGGTTTGGAACGTGAATGGCGACCATTCAATCACATACACCACCAGCAACTCGCAGCTCTCAATCTTGGATGCCAAATCTTTGGCAAAACTGAGCGCCCGTTCACCGGTCCCTGTCCCATCTAGTCCAATGACAATTTTAACCGTCATTCTCTTACTCCCTAATTGGTTCTTTTTGTGCGCCAAGAGCCAATAACCCCCAGCCTAGGCATGGAAATAATGAACAATATATTTCTCATTAACCTGAATCACATTATCAGTGATTATCACTAGCAATGCTGAATTAAATAGGGCATCTTGGGGGTGATATTCCCCAGATACGGCAGTTAAACAGGTAAAATCACTGATGATAAGGGATTTAGATAAGATTGATCGACGGATCCTGGAAGAGCTGGAATCAAACGGTCGGCTCTCTATTGTGGAGCTTGCAACCCGCGTTAACCTGACCAACACCCCCTGCTCTGAACGGGTGAAACGACTGGAACGCGATGGGTTTATTTGCGGCTATCAGGCCATTTTGAACCAAGAAAAGCTGGGACTGGGACATGTCACCATTGTGCAGGTGTCGCTGGCGGCCACGGGGGGGGACAATTCGCTAGATGCGTTTAACCTTGCCGTCAAAAACATCCCAGAGGTCGAAAGCTGTCTGATGGTCACCGGATCCTTTGACTATCTGCTGACCGTGCGCACACGCGACATTCTGCATTTCCGGAACGTGCTGGGGGATCACATCAACAAATTGCCCGGCATCAACCAAACCAACTCATTTGCGGTGATGGAAACCGTGGTGCAGCGCTACGGTTAACCTATCCCCCCCCGGGCGCGGATATTTTCCTCTCAAACCGGCCCTGCCTCTCAATAATCTATACGTTTATCGCAGGTATACTGCGAAAAAACGTTGGTATTATATGCAATTATTGTTGGTATATTGAGGTCATGAACTGGAACACACTCTCATTTGACTGGAACCAAGCCCGTGCTTTTCTGGCCGTCGCACAAGAGCATTCGCTCTCTGCCGCCGCAAAAGCGTTGGGTGTGACGCAACCGACCATCACCCGACAAATCGCTGCGCTGGAAAAAGACCTGGAAGTGGTCCTGTTTGAGCGATCCGGCCGGTCTGTGACGCTCACTCCGATTGGGGTTAACCTGCTCGATCATGTGCGCGTCATGGCGAATGGGGCAAATCTGATGTCGCTCGCCGCCTCGGGGCAATCGCAAACCATTGACGGGCTGGTATGCGTCACCGCGTCAGACATGACCGCCGCCTATGTTCTGCCGGCCCTGCTGGATCAGTTAAAACGGATCGCACCGCAGCTAGAGCTGGAAATTGTATCGGATAACCGTGTCAGTGATTTACTGATGCGCGAGGCGGACATAGCCATCCGCCATATTCGCCCCGAACAGCCTGATCTGGTTGCAAAACTCGTCTGCGAAGATCCAATGCGGTTCTATGCCGTTGCGAAATACATCGATGTTTACGGGCGTCCCACGCTAGAGGACGACCATTCAAAACACCAATTTGTCAGCTTTAATGACGTCGAAGGAATGCTGGGCTACTTGGTGCCGCTTGGGCTTAAATTGACCAAACAAAACTTCAAATATGTGTCGCAATCTCAGATCGTGGAATGGGAAATCGCACGCCAAGGACACGGCATTGCGATCATGACGGACCGGATTGCATCAAAATTCCCCGAATTTGAACCCGTATTGACCGAAATCGCCCCGTTTACGGTCCCTAACTGGCTGGTTGCCCATCGGGAATTACACACCAGCCGGCGCATCCGATTGGTTTTTGATCTGATTTCCGACCTTCTTTCCCAATAACGCCCAAAAATTGGCTTTGCGTTTAACAGACGCCATGACTCCGTCTTTTTTCGACCCCCACCACAACAGGAGAGTTAACGTGAATTCCGTTCCCAATCATCGCATTGTTGTCCCGCGTCGCGGCGCGCCGGACGTCTTGACATGGACCCCCAGCCAGATCCAGCCCCCGGCAGCGGGCCATGTTCGTATTCGCGTCGAAGCCGCCGGTGTGTCTGGCTACGATTTGATGTTGCGCAAACATTGGTTCTTTGGGTTTCCCAAAACGCCCTATACGCCGGGCGAAGATCTGGTGGGGATTGTCGATGCGGTCGGACAAGGCGTGAGCGCATTCAAAGTTGGCCAAAGGGTCGCCTCTTGGACCTTTGGCCAAGGCAAAGGCTATTCGCAAATGGTTAATCGTCCGGCTGAAACGCTGGTTGCTGTGCCCGATGGGCTTGACCCGGTGGTGGCGGCTGCGATCATCACCAATTACCTCACTGCGGCGCTTACGCTTGAAAAAACCGTATGCGCCCAGCCCGGCGAACGGGTTCTGATCCATGGCGCATCGGGGGGTGTTGGCTCTGCTCTTTTGCAACTTGGGCGTTTGGCCGGTCTGGAACTATACGGGACCGCCAGCACAAAGAACGTCGGCTTTGTTCAGGAAAACGGCGCAACCGCAATCAATTATCAGACCGAAAACGTCGTGCGCCGCATCCGTAATCTGACCAAAAATGGCGTTGATATCGTGATCGATGTGGTTGGCGGTCCACGACAATTGATGCGTTCCGCCCGCAGTCTTAGACGTGGCGGGCGACTGATGATGCTGGGGATGGCGTCCACAAAGACATCTGGCGTGAAGATGATCCCGCTCAGTATTTTAACCTTGGGCCTTATTGCGCTGTGGCCCAATGGTTTAAAACTGCCAATGTCGCCCAGTATGCTGAGCTATCCGGCACGCAACCTCGATTGGTATCGCGATACTTTGACGGACCTTTTGACCCAAGCGGCCAACGGCCATTTACACCCTGCCATCGCCGCAAAAATCCCGATGCATGACGCCGCAAAGGCCCATCTGCTGTTGGAAAAAGGCGGGGTCGTCGGCAAGGTTGTGTTGGTTAACTCAATCTGATCATAAAACACCAGATTGCCACGCCCAAGGGCAATCTGGATCATTCCCAGGCAGCAAGTATCTATCACTATCATCGATTGAGGGGGTAATGGCGGACAGACAGGGATTCGAACCCTGGAGACGGTCTCCCGCCTACACACTTTCCAGGCGTGCGCCTTCGACCACTCGGCCACCTGTCCGTAGGCGGGGGTTTACTCAATAGAAGGGAGGAAGTGCAAGGGCCTTTTTAGAAAATTCTGACAGAGGCGACAAAGGGCAGATGATCGGACACTTCTTCTTTGAATTTCTCGCGCCCCATTCCCGGTTCGCCGTTGCGTGTCATCGTCCAATGCATTGGAAACAGGCGCAAAGATCCGCGGATATAATCGCCAGACCACGTGCGTGACACCGCAAAGCCATCCAGCAGGTTTGCCCGCCCTGCATCCAGAATGTGACTATACCGATCCTGCAAATCCCAACAGGACACAAAGTCCATCACATCTTCGCCGCCCAAATGGTGGAAATTGCTGACATCCTGCCCCGGGATCATGTTGAAATCCCCCATCAGCATCAACGTATGATGCCCTAGACCCGGCGTTTCGCGCACATGGGTCAGATAGTCGCCGATCACCTTGCATTGGCTGTCACGGATGTTCTGATCACCTTTGTCGCGGCCAGATTTCAGATGCACGCCCACGATGATGGCCTTGAATTTGCCAATGCGCACCTGTGCTTTGATGGCTTGGCGGCCGTTTTGATAGGCACCGTTGGAGCCGGGAATAAAGGCAATGTCAGACACGTCCACGCCCGGTTTGTGCAGGAACCCGATATTCAGGTCCGCATCAGGCTGTTTCAGGATCGACACATGGTATTGTACGCCATACTCGGCCAGCAGGACGTCCGCCAAACGTTGGATATGATCCAGCGGGTTCACTTCGACCAAGGTGACCAATTCGGCGTCCAGCAGGGCCAAACCTTCGGCCTGACGCGCGGTGCGTTCCTCCGACATTGGTTTGGGCACCCAATTGGGATCATTGAAGTTGCGGAATTGAAAACCGGCCAAATTCCAAACGGCGATCCGGGCAATCGAATGGGTAAACTGGGGCATGGTGTCCTCCTGCATGTTAAGATGCAGGGAGAGCGTGACAGCGGTGTGACGCTGGGGCAATGCGGGTATTCCAGACCGATCCCCTGTCCGTCAGGGTGCGTATGCCCCCAAAAACATATCGACACATTCGGCGATAACGGCGTCGTCGGATCGCGGCAATGGCGCAGATTCCCCAAACAAAAACAACGGCGTAAAGAAAAATGTTTTGACCATGGAAACCAGTTTTCGCGCCGCAAATTTCGGATCATCCGCGCGCAGTTTGCCCGCATTCATCGCCTGCGCAATCAAATGTTCCACCGGGTTGTCATGGGCCTGAACATGGGCAAAGGCCCGTTTGGCCAGCGCAGTGTCGCGCAGAAATTCAGCCATGACGATGCGGTTCAGACCCAAATGCTGCTCGGTTGTGGTGCCCGCAATATAGATATTGATCGCGGTGATCAGTTGATCACGCACGGGCAGTTCAGGATCAAAATCGGTGATCTGAATGGCCGCATTTTGGGCGAAAACCACGTCGATGATCGCTTCAAACAGCGCCTCTTTGCTGTCAAAATGATTATAAAGCGTGCGGGTCGACACATTGGCGCGCGCAGCAATTTTGGTGATCCGGGCCGCGCCAAATCCATTGTCCTGAAATTCTCCAATCGCCGCGTCCAAAATGGATTGCCGTTTCTGATCCGTCAGCCGCATATCATAATGCCTTTTCGTGGTCGCCCTCAGGCAAGGTGCAGATAAACCCGGCGGTTCTGTTTGCCTTTTTTCTCAATCTTGCCGATGCGGACCTGACCGATTTCCAGCGTGCGCGCCACATGGGTGCCGCCACAGGGCTGTAGATCGGCGACATTGGCCCCTTCTCCGATTTGTACCAACCGGATACGACCCGACCCGCGCGGCGGTTGCACCGACATGGTTTTAACCAGACCGGGATTGGCGTCCAGTTCGGCGTCGGTGATCCAGCTGTCACTGATTGGCAGGTTCATGGAAATCAACTGATTGATGGCCACTTCCAGCTCTTCTTTGGCACTGGGGGCGTCGGGCATGTCAAAATCCAACCGCCCCTTTTCGGCACTGATCGACCCACCGGTAACGGGCAATGGAATAACCACCGACAGCAAATGCAACGCCGTATGGACCCGCATATGCCGGTGGCGGCGTTCCCAATTCAGGGTTTGGGTCACTTGGGTTCCTTCGGGGGGCAAAGCAGAAGGTTCTGCCGGAACCAGCACAATCTGATCCCCGTCGCCTTTGACACTGGTGGCGATTTCGATCGCCCCGCCATCCCATATCAGCCGCCCTGAATCGCCGGGTTGACCGCCACTGGTTGGGTAGAAAATGCTTTGATCCAACACGATCCCCCCCTCTTCGGTCAATGTGGTGACAGTTCCGACAGCATCACGCAGATAGGCGTCATCGCGAAACAGTGGCAGGGTCATGGCTTGTCTCCTTGGGCATCTGGATCAGCATCGTTGTGATCGTCAATTTGCGACGTTTCGGGCGCCGCCGAGTTGGCAGGTGGCGCGGTCTTGGGCGACAACGCTTCTGGGTTGCGCAGCCAGATATCACGCTGGGCAAATGGGATTTCGATGTTTTCCTCGGTGAACCGGCGCGCAATGGCGTGGTTCATTTCGGATTTCACACTCAGCACCCAATTCACGTCCCGCAATATCGCGCGAATTTCGAAATCCAGACTATCCGCCCCAAAGCCCTGAAACACCACTGATGGCGCAGGGTTCAACAGCACCATCGGGTGGCTTTCTGCGATTTCCTGCAGGATTTGTGCGACGCGATCCGTATCCGTGCCATAGGCAACCCCAACGGGCACAATCACCCGTCCCACGGAATTGCCACGCGTCCAGTTGGTCACCAGCCCCGACACCAGATCCGAGTTGGGCACAATCACATCGGTCCGATCAAAGGTTTCGATCCGGGTCGATCGCACAGAAATATCGCGCACATAGCCCATCTGGCTGCCGACCTCGATCCAGTCGCCCTGCGAAATAGGGCGTTCGATCAACAGGATGATCCCCGAAACAAAGTTCGACACGATATTTTGCAGGCCAAAACCGATGCCAACCGACAACGCACCGGCGACCAAGGCGATGTTGGATAAATCAATCCCAGCCATGGTGATCGCCACCAAAGACGCGATGAAAATCCCGATATAGCCCACGCCAGACACGATGGCGTTGCGTCCGCCCAAATCCAGTTTGGTGCGCGGCAAAATGGTGGATTTCAGCGCGCTCTGGATCAGGCGGGTCAATACATAACCAGCAGCAAAGACCAACAAAAACGTTAGAAAATCCGTCGGAGAGATTTTGGTATCACCAAGGCTGAACCCTTCACGGAACCACGCCCAGACTTCGGTTAGGTCCGAAACCCGCGCGCCCCAGATCAACATCAAAACCGGCATGGCAAAAAAGGCCAAGCCAAAGCTGATCAGAACCGGCGTCAGGGCTGTGGTGTTGTTTTCGGGATCATTGCCAAGCGCCAAGGCGTAGACATCAAACACCAGCACCATCAGCAGACCCACAATGCCAAACAGGCCCAGGCTCATGATTGTGGCATAGAGGATCAGGCTGGCCCCGGAAATATAGCCCGCAGCAGAGATAAGCGGCGCAACCACGGCCACGATCTGAATGCTGCGCCCCACCACCCGCGTCAGACGTTGGCGAAAACTGGTGGCGTCATGCACGTCTTGGTCTTCTTCCAGTGTGGGCGCCAACAATCCGCCAAGGCGAAACAACAGAAACGCTGCAAAGACATGCAACAGAAAGGTCAGAACAGATTCACCTTCGGCCGTGGCAGAGGTCAGTTGAAACAACCCCATGCCAATATCGCGCAATGCCAGAACCCAGCCCAAAGCGATCACCAAAAGCCGCCCTTGTTTACGCGCGACTTCGGTCAGGGATAACGGCCCGGATAATTCAGGCCCCACGGGGCAAAAATGATAGGCCAGCCACCGGGCCAGCACGACAACCAGCGCCCCGCTGAAAATGGATTCAGCAAATGCGACACCGCGAAAATCCAGCACATTCGCATAAATGATCCCGGCAAATAGCAGCATCAGCCCGATGGCTGGCAACAGGATCTGCCCCAGAGACACCACAAACCGCGCAACCCCTTTGCCGCGCCGTGTGACCGCGGTTGCGCCGCGTTGTAATCTGAGCGTCCAACGCTGCCCGCGCAACACCAGAACAAAGCCCAGCAGCGACAGCAATCCGGCCACTGGTAAAACGGATCCGGCATTTTGTTGCCAGACATCAGCGTTGATTTTGTTGGTAAATTCCGAATTTAGCTGGCGCAACGCTGCGGGGATTTGGGTGGCCCCGGCCCCCCAATTCGCGGGATTTAGCGGGGTGGGACCACGTTTTGTACGGGCGTCCAGCTGGCGGGTGCGAAACAGAATATCGATTTCACCAATCAGCCCATTTGCACGTGCATATGCCTCTGACGCCAGCGACACGGGCGCTTGTAATCTGGCTTGTTGATCTTCTAGGAAAATGCGCCGGGCGGTGATGCGCTCATCTTCGGGCAACTCGGTGTCGGGCAAGGCAGACAAAGCATCCAATTGCGCCTGAATTGTAGCCAGCCGATCCGCCTGTGCGCCATCCGCATTGGCAAAAATATCGCGCCAAAGGGCTATCTCTGCGCGCATATCCTCAAATATGTAATCCGATGCGCGCCCTGCCTCCAGCGCCATTTCGGCCCGGATCGCCAAGGTCGACCAGGCATCGTAATCTGGTTCATCTTGTGCGTGAACCGCGCCCGTAAGCGCGGTCCAGAACACTGCAATCAACAGGGCAAAACGGATCATACGTCTTCAAACACGCCCGGGATGCTCTGAGGACCGGTTTCCAGCCAGCTTGGCACCGGGAGTTCTTTGCTGCGCAAGAAGTCGGGGTTGAACAGCTTGGATTGATACCGGGTGCCATAGTCGCACAGCACCGTGACAATCGTGTGGCCCGGCCCCATTTCACGCGCCATGCGGATCGCGCCTGCGACGTTCACACCGGATGATCCGCCCAAACACAGGCCTTCATCCTTTAACAGATCAAACACCACCGGCAGGCTTTCTGCGTCGGGAATGCGGAATTTCATATCCGGCGTAAACCCTTCTAGGTTGGCGGTGATCCGCCCCTGCCCGATGCCTTCGGTGATGGAATTGCCGGGGTTTTCGTCACCGGTGTACAATTTGTACATGCCAGAGCCTTCTGGATCGGCCAGCGCCACTTTAACGCCTTTGGGCTGCAACGCGGCGCCAACACCGGCCAAGGTCCCGCCCGATCCAACCGCGCAGACAAACCCATCGACCTTGCCGTCGGTTTGTTCCCAGATTTCGGGACCTGTGGTTTCGATATGCGCCTGACGGTTGGCGATATTGTCAAACTGGTTGGCCCAGATCACGCCTTTGTTGGATTCGCGCGCCAGTTTTTCCGCCAAACGGCCGGAATAGCGTACGTAATTGTTCGGGTTGGAATAGGGCGCTGCGGGCACCTGAACCAATTCAGCCCCGGCCAAGCGGATCATATCCTTTTTCTCTTGGGACTGGGTTTCGGGGATCACAATCACGGTTTTGAACCCCATCGACGCCCCAACCAAGGCCAGCCCGATGCCGGTATTGCCGGCCGTGCCTTCGACGATGGTGCCGCCGGGTTTCAAGTCGCCGCGTTCAACCGCGTCTTTGATGATATAAAGCGCGGCGCGGTCTTTGACCGATTGGCCCGGATTCATAAATTCCGCTTTGCCCAAAATGGTACAGCCGGTGGCCTCGGATGCTGCGCGCAGCTGGATCAAAGGGGTGTTGCCGATTGTATCGGCCAAATCGGATTTTATGGACATTGTTGCGACCTTTTGATGTGGTTCACTAGGTGTAGGTGCGGATGGCTGCGAACTCAAGCGGTTGCGCGCAAACGATCACGATGTCGTGCCAGCCACATCAGCATCATAAACAGCGGGCCGACGTTGATTTCGCCACTGTCACAGAGCTGCATGGCGCGGTCAAATGATAGAACATGAACCCGGATGTCTTCGTTTTCCTCAACCGCGCCGCCAATATGACCATCGCGCCCCTCAAGGGATGCAAGTGCCAGATAACAATGGTGAAATTCGGTCACATAGCCCGGCGCGGGATAGCTGCGGGTGATCAATTCCAGATCCGTTAGCGTCAATCCCGCCTCTTCTTCTGCTTCGCGGCGCGCGGCGGTTTCTGGCGCTTCGGATGCGTCAACCATACCAGCGATGGGTTCCAGCAAACTGACCCCCAGATCCCCGCGCAATTTTGGCGCAAGCCGCAATTGTTCAACCATCAACACTTGGTCACGCACCGGATCATAAGGCAAAACCAGCGCGGCATCATAGCCGATGAACACTTCGCGCGGCATTTCCGGGCTCCAGTCGCCGTTCAGCTTGCGATGTTTCAACGTCACCGGTTTCAATTGAAAAAAACCGTCAAAGCCCCCGTCCCGCGGTGTGATTGTCATATCAGCCTCGGGCACGTTGCGGCGCAGATCGGTTGGCGCCGTATCACGCGCCAGAATGCGGTTCCAAGCCCGGCTCTGTGTGATGCCGTTCTGATTGTTTTCGGACATGTATTTTTCACCAACTTTGTTGAAATATCCCATGACCAATTGCGCCGTTTCCACCACCAAATCCCCATGAATTTTGGCCCAGTCTGAAATGTTCCAATCGGCCCCTTTGGGATAATCCAACTTTTGCGGGAAATAGACCTGAACCGCCGTCCCATCCGCAAGGTCGACATGTTTCAAATCATAGTCAAACCCAGATTCATAGAAATTGAGCCGGGCGATGTCTGTCTCTGATAAGTCATGCAAAACAAGACCTTGCGCGGACTTGTTCACGTCACGCTCAATCATGGGGAACGCTTCGTCTTTGACCCAATACACCCCATGATCAGGCAATGTATCGGCGCGGGTTTTGACATCTGTGCGGCCCAAAACGACATGCAGCAACGGAAGATGGCACAGGGTGCCGTAAATAAACAAAGGGGTCATAAGGTCAATCGAAACGCCGTGAGACAAGCTCGGTTAAAATCCCGGCCAGAATACCACCAACCAGCGTCACAGCCCAGACCTGAACCGTCGAAAGGAAGATCCCGTATTCATACATCAGCTCAAACACGCCGATCACGGCTTCTGGGGCGGTGTCATATTGTTTTTGCAGGGATCGCATGACCATTTCATAGGCGCACTGGAAAAACAACGCGGTGATAAACACGGCGACCGCCGCCGTTAACCCATAGCCAATCGCGCCGGAAATCCCGATGCCAGCGCGGCTTCCTGCGACGCGCCAACCGACTATCAAACCGCAGAACGCGTTGAATTCAGTATAGAAATTCAACTGACGTTCTGGTGGGTACAGGGGTTTGGTCAACTCGGAAACATACGCGGCAAGGGCTGCAAATAGGATTGCAGCCATCAATCTGGCAAATGTTGGCATCTCACTGCTCCTTGGATGATGCGCCCTATTGGATGGGTTTTTGCACCGTGATCTGTGTCACGTCACAGTTTCCGCCATGAAACGCCCCCGCGCAAGAGCAGAGGTAAAAGTTCCACATGCGGCGGAACCGTTCATCAAATCCCATTTGCGCCACGTCTTCCCAACGGGCGTTAAAAACCGCGTGCCAATGGCGCAATGTGCGGCTGTAACTTTCGCCGAATTCGATGGATTGCGCGACATTTAAGCCTGCCCGTTCGATTTCGCGGCGCAGTGCCATAGGTGACACCAACATCCCCCCAGGAAAGATGTATTTCTGGATGAAATCCACCCCCTTTTGATAAAGGTCCCAACGCTTGTCTTCTATAGTGATGATCTGAAACGTGCCTTTTGCACCGGGCTTCAACCGATCCCGAACGCTTTGGAAATAAACGGGCCAGTATTTTTGACCGACCGCTTCGAACATTTCGATGCTTGCGACCCCGTCATACAGCCCGGTTTCATCGCGATAGTCCCGCATTTTCACCTCAACCGCCCCCAATAAGTTATTTTTTTCAAAGCGTTCCATGGCGAAGTTAAACTGTTCCTGACTGATGGTTAATGCGGTAACACGTAACCCGCGTTCTTTGACGGCGTATTCCGCAAAGCCACCCCAACCACAGCCGATTTCAAGTATATGATCCCCCGGTTGCACCCCCATCTGATCCACAATCGATGCATATTTACGCCTCTGAGCGGTTTCTAAACTGTCGCTTTTTCTTTTGAATAGGGCACTGGAATAGGTCATCGATCGATCCAGCCAAAGCTCATAAAACGCGTTGCCCAGATCATAGTGATGATGGATGTTTTTGCGCGCTTGGGATTTGGAATTTGACCTCAATGCGTGGCGCAACCTTTCGTAGCACCGCAACACAGCCTGCCCCGGAAAACCATCATAAACGGCCTGATTGTCCTGATGCAGTAAATCGTGAAACGCCATCAAATCGGGCGATGACCAGCCCCCATCAACATAGGCTTCGCAAAATCCCAAATCGCCTTCGCGAATCAATCGTGCAAAAATATCCGGGTCATGAACAAGCAACGCCGCATGGTGGCCCGGCTGTTTTCCAGCCGCGCGAAACCGTCGACCGTCTGGCAAAACAAAGTCCAATTGCCCGTGTTGCATCTGTTTGCAAATGTCGAACACCTGACCAAAATATCGCGGCAGATTGGCCTGCCGACGGGTTGAATACAGGACCATTTCTGACCTCCCAATTCTACCTCGCACACGCCCATTGTTCACAGGCGGGCTGCCCTGCCAATATATCCTACGCGGGCGAATTTTTTGGAATGAGAATGGTCATGTTTGTTCAAAAGGATAGGAAATCAGGCCCCATGCGCCACATACATGTCCCCATGGGGCCTGATTATTTTTAGGCGTCTGCGACGTTTACAACAACCCGACCGCGCACTTGGCCCTGCAAAATATCCGCACCCAGTTTGGGCAGATCAGCCAATGTTGCCGGCACGATCATTGCCTCCAATTTGTCCATGGGCAGGTCCGACGCAATGCGTTCCCACGCCCGCAAACGGTTGTCATATGGTTGCATCACGCTGTCGATGCCCAACAAATTGACCCCACGCAGCAGGAACGGAATGACCGTGGCAGGTAGGCCAGCGCCCCCAGCCAAACCAACGGCCGAAACGGATGCGCCATATTTCATCTGGCCCAAAACCCGCGCCAACATCGCCCCGCCAACCGCATCAACGCAGCCCGCCCAGGTTTCCGCCTCTAGTGGACGTTTGGTGGTTTCGTTCAATTCCTCACGCGCAACAACACGGCTTGCACCCAATTGGGTCAAATATTCACCCTGTTCCGGACGGCCCGTAACACCGGCAACCTGATAGCCCAAATGCGCCAATATAGCGGTGGCAACCGAGCCAACGCCACCGGCCGCACCGGTCACTAAAACCTCTCCTTTTTCGGGGGTTAGCCCATGATCTTCGAGTGCCATAACAGCCAACATCGCCGTGAAACCAGCCGTGCCAACTGCCATTGCAGACCGTGTGTCCAACCCCGCCGGCAATGGTACCAGCCAATCGGCTTTGACGCGCGCTTTTTGTCCATAGCCGCCCCAATGGGCTTCTCCGACGCGCCAGCCCGTCAGGACGACCTTGTCGCCGGGTTTGTAACGTGGATCATCCGAAGTATCGACGGTCCCGGCAAAATCAATGCCCGGAATATGGGGATAATTGCGCACCAACCCGCCGCCCGGCCCGATGCATAACCCGTCTTTGTAGTTCACAGTCGAATATTCGACATTTACCAAAACGTCGCCTTCGGGCAGTGCGCTTTCGTCGATGTCCTGAACCGAAGCCTGCGTTTTTCCGTCGTCGTTCTTTTCTACCAACAATGCTTTGAACATTGATGTTCTCCTTATGTGGATTTACTTTAGATTCACGCGTTAATCCCTTGGATAAAAACGCTGAATCAAGATAGCTCTGCCATGAAAAACAAATCAGATGGTGCCCCATCCTGACCGGTTTGGGTCATCATGGCGTGGATTTGCCCCCGGTGATGGGTCTGGTGATTAAAGAAATGCGTGACGCACAGCGCCTTGGATTTTGTGATGTCACGGCCCATTATTTTAGACTGAGTCACCAGATCCCCCGTCAAACCCGCCAAAGTCACCTGATTGGCCCAATCCGAAATCCGTGCATCCATGTCGCGCCGTTTGATCCGCCAATCGGCCGCATCAGTGGCGTAGTTCAGCCCCTCTTTGATGCCACCAATGGGTGCGCTGCCCCCGTCAAAGCGTGAAATCCACAGATGATCCACCCAGATCAAATGGTTCAGCGTCGCCCAGATAGAGCCAAAAAACGCACCGCGATCGGCCTTCAGCTCCTCAGCTGACAATTCATCAACTGCGCCACATAACAGATTGTTTTGCCACGCATTATAGGACGCCATAGTCACGCAATATTCGGGCGTTATCATTTTTTGCCGCCGCTCCAATCAATGGAACAGATTTCGCCTGACTTACCGCCAAAATCCCAAATCCGTCCATAATCACGCACCTTGGATTTCACCCCACGTGCTGCAATCACATCAGGGCCCATCCAGTATTGGGTGTTGGTCATTGTGACGGGTTTGTCAGGATCCGCGCCGGGGATCATTTCAATCTCGCCCTGAATTTTGCGCCCGATATACAGCCCACGTTTGGTGCCTTCGCGCACGATTTCCACCTGTTCACGTTCAGCACCGATGATTTCTGACACCAGCATGGTAAACAGACCCGTCGTTCCCCCAGCTTGGCCACTAAAGATTTTTAGAATCCCATCATAGGCCACGTCACTGGCGCGATTGTCGACATAAGCGGCGACTTTCCAATTGCCTTCGGACATGCGACCCGGAATATCGACCATCAGCCCGACATTCAGACCTGACAGGCTTTCGCCCTCAAAATGACCTTCGTCGATCGCGATGGCCATCCAAGCCTGACAATAGCCTTCGGTTGGGGGGTGTTGGCCAAGCGACACAACGCAGGGGCAAAACACGGTGCAGGAACAATTCAAAAACAGCTCGCCCTTGATCGCCCAATCCGTTGGCGTTGCGGTTCGACGCATTGGATGCGCCTCTACGATATCAGCTCCACACATGTTATCCTCCTATTATGTGCTCAGTGATGTGCAAAGCCGCGACCAGCACACCTACAAAAATCAGTCCAAAACCAACAGGTTGTCGCGCAAAGCGCCCAACATCCGGTAGTTTTTCAATCACCATAAAAACCGTCGCCAACCCCATCCAGATCAGGCTCATGGCGCCCCCGACAAAGGCCAAACCCATGATCGCCCAGCAGCATCCAACGCAGACCAATCCCAGCTCTGCGCCCATGCGCAACCCCCCGGTGGCACCTGCCCGCCAGTGACCCAAAAAGTACATGGTCGGCGTGCGGCATACATCCTGACAGGCCGCCTTGGTTTGGCTCAGTTGATAGGCCCCTGCGACAATCAGCAATGTCACCGCAAACCAGATAGATTGGGCGCGCCCCAGATCATCGGTGATCCCTGCCCGCGCCAATGCAACCTGCAATCCCGCAAACCCGATTGACGCCAAAGCCCAGACCACCGCATATCCCGCCAAAACACCAATCCAGCCGCCCCGGCTGCCCGCGCCACGGGTGATCAGATCATCATAGACCTTCAATGTTGGCACCATGGTCGGCAACATCATCGCGGCCATCATGATCATCCACATGATCGTCAATCCGCCAAACCCGGCCTCGGATGACAAACACAAATCCCAAAAACTGCGGCCAGAATAATCCAGCCCACTGGCCCGGATCATGCCAAAAACCGCCCCCCAAGCCACTAGGATGCTGGCAAAGAAGCTAAGCCACAAAACGGCGCGCAGATTGATCACGTCTCTCATCTTTGGGGCCTTTTGCGATTTCGAGTGCGACTCAGGTCTTGTGAAATTAATGTCAGACATTTAAAATTCTGGCAATTAGGAAATGTCAGACATATGAAAAAAACCACCGAAAAGACCACCGACCTCTCTGCGCAAATCGCAAATTCGATCCGAGAAGCGATCGTTTCTGGCGACCTGATCGTGGATGCCAGATTGCCATCCGAAGCTGAATTATCCGAACAGTTTTCGGTGTCACGCAGCACGGTGCGCGAGGCGCTAAAACGTCTGGCTGCCCAAAGCCTGATCCGCACGCAGCGCGGGGCAACTGGCGGTGCGTTTGTTAATCGGCTTTCTTACGAAGACGCGTATTCTCAACAGGTTACAACGTCGACTTTGTTGTTATCGATGAACGCGATCAGCTTTGAAATTGCCTGCGAGGCGCGGTTTTCATTGGAACGCGCCTGTGCCCCATTGTCAGCGCAGCGGCGCAATGCCGATCAGCTGGCAACCATGCGTGCCGAAATTTTTCGCCAACAACAATCCGGCCTGACGGATGAGGCTTTTTGCGCCTCAGATGTGGCATTTCACCGGGCTTTGGTCGATGGGGCCGGCAACCCGGTTCTGTCCTATCAACTGGCCGGCGCGGTTGAGGCGATGCAGCCATTGATGAACATGATCACCTTTACGGCGCGCAGCCGCGAACGGATTGTTGCGCTTCATATTGCGATTGCCGATGGGATCGAAGCAAGAAGCGCAAGCGCCGCCGATAGCGCGCTGATCGAACTGGCCAATTACACCGCAGAATTGGGCCGCCACCGCGCGGAACATTCCCAAAAAGGTTAGATTTGCGCATAGGAAAACGGTCGATGTATCACAGCAGGCCCCTATCCGACCCATAGACGAAACACGGGCGGAATGGATCATTTTGCCTTGGCCCCCTTTCAATCCTGATAACAAGACCTTATGTTTGGAATGTCCTTCGGGACTATGGACATAAACGCGCTCGTAATAAGCGGATCGGACCCGGGGGCGGTACCCGGCGTCTCCACCAAAATCCTTCATTTGGGGATCATGGGGACGAAATAGGATCGACGAACGTCTAAAGGGGTTAGCTTTGTTTCGGTGAGTTACCACCGTTATCGGTACACTTAGAGTAGTTGCAAATGACAACAAAGCTCCAATGGCTCTCGCAGCGTAAGCTGTGCGAAACATTGAAAATTAAGCCCTTGCGCCTAGCAGCGTAAGGCGGGGTTTGCAGGTACCTGGCAACAGAAACCTGCGCTTTCCCACATTGAAAACGATGTTTTTAAACAGAAAAAGACCGCCCCGAAGGACGGCCCAAACTCATTACCCCCACAAAACAACTTGATCAAAATGATCCGAAGGTGGCCCCCTATCTCGCCTTCTGATGTGCATCTGCATAGTATGGAATTCCATACCTCTTGAGTTTTTTGACAAAATCGCCTCAACTCAAAACATGTTCAAATTAGCGATTTCGATCCTCTTTTGTTTTGTAACGTCAATGGCGCAGGCCTGTTCAACGGCGTTGCTGTTGATGATCGATGTGTCCAATTCAATTGACGAAGGCGAATACCGTTTGCAAACTGACGGTTTGGCCGATGCGTTGCTGGATCCGGAAATCATGGATGAAATCATTGCCGGTCAGGTCGCCATGTCGGTCATGCAATGGTCCGGCCAAGACCGCCAAATGATCACGCAACCCTGGACGATTTTAACCAATGGCGACCAGGTTCGCGAATTTGCCCTGATCGCACGCACCACACCGCGGGCCTTTGCCCTGTCGGACACTGCGCCGGGGAATGCGTTGTCTTTGGCATTGGATCAGATGGAAAACGCCCCGGACTGCCACCGGAAAATTATCGATGTGTCGGGCGACGGCACAGCCAATTCTGGCATTGATGTCAGACCGTTACGCACACGCGCAGAACGCATGGGGGTGACGGTCAATGGCATCGCCATAGAAGGTATGGGCCTGACGATCACCGTCTATTTTCACCGATCCATCATCACACGCGACGGGTTTGTCATCACCGCACGCGGCCATCGTGAATATCCTGACGCAATCCGTCGGAAAATTTTGCGCGAAGTGGCACGAATATTTGGTTAACGCGCCCCATACCCCTTGACCGGACCCAGCCACTGACCTACCCAAAGAGCATGGGAACCGCGTTCCTCCCGTGAGGCTAAGGCCAAGGTCGCATCCATTTTGACCGGCTCAGAATCGTTCTGAGCCTTGCCAGGAAAGGATGCTTTGTGGCTGGCTTTACTGAAATATCCCCTACTCAATTGATGCGTTTGATCGGCGGACCAACAGCGCCGCAAATCGTGGACGTCATCACCGACGAAGATTTCAACGAGGATCCGTTTCTTATTCCGACGGCCTTTCGGCACAATCACACCGCGTTACAGGATTTGAAAGAACGGCTGGGCAACGGTCCCATTGTTGTTGTCTGTCAAAAAGGCCTGAAATTGTCGCATGGCGTCGCTGCGCATTTGCGGGCGGCGGGGTTTGAGGCGCAGGTTTTACAGGGGGGCAATTATGGCTGGCGGGATGCCAAATTACCGCGCATTCCCGCACAAGCCGTCGCAGGTTTGCAACAAGGTGGCACGCTTTGGGTGACGCGTCACCGCCCCAAAATTGACCGGATCGCCTGCCCGTGGTTGATCCGCCGTTTTGTTGACCCCGCGGCACAGTTTTTGTTTGTGCCACCTGCGCAGGTTCAAGGCGTTGCTGAAAAATTTGGCGCAGTTCCCTTTGATGTCGAAGACGTCCCTTGGTCCCATGAAGGGGATAAATGCACCTTTGATACCATGATCAAACGGTTCAATCTGTCCCATGACGCGCTGAAAAATCTGGCTTTGATTGTGCGCGCGGCTGATACAAACAACAATAACAATGCACCACAAGCCGCTGGTTTGCTTGCTATTTCTGTTGGATTGTCAAAACTCTACAAAGATGACATCGAACAATTGCAGGCGGGCATGACGCTGTATGACGCGCTGTATCGCTGGGCACGGGACGGCGTGAACGAAACCCATGACTGGCCGGTGGCGCGATGACATCTTTGCGTGAACTCACCCAAGTTTTTGGCCGCATTGGCCTGTTTTCGTTTGGTGGACCCGCGGCGCAAATCGCGTTGATGCACCGTGAATTGGTCGAAACCCGACCTTGGCTCACAGAAGCCCAATTTTTGCGCGCGCTCAGCTTTTGCATGATGTTGCCCGGCCCCGAAGCCATGCAATTGGCGACCTATTCAGGCTGGCGATTGCGCGGCATCCCCGGCGGTTTGATCGCCGGGGGGTTGTTTGTCCTGCCCGGTGCCATTGTGATCTTTGCGCTGGCTTGGATTTATGCCCATTTTGGCGGTGTTCCATTGGTGCAGGCCATTTTCCTCGGGGTGAAGGCAACCGTGGTGGTGATCGTGCTGCAAGCCATTCTAAAGGTTGCCAAAAAAGCGTTGAAAGCGCGGTCCGATATCGGCATCGCGATCGTGTCTTTTGTTGCGCTTTTCTTCTTTAACACGCCTTTTCCGCTATTGATCGCAGCGGCAGCGCTTTATGGGGCGTTGGCGACACGTGCTCGCCCGACAGACGGACAAAAACCGGTATTATCACTGGGACGCACCTTGCGGATTTTGGCAATCGGCGGTGTCATTTGGGCGGCCCCTTTGGCGCTGGCGGCCCTGTTGGGACAAGAGTTTCTTTTGTCTTTGGGGCTGTTTTTCTCCAAATTGGCAGTTGTGACCTTTGGCGGCGCCTATTCAGTGCTGGCCTACATGACCCAAGAGGTCGTGACAGGCTTTAACTGGCTGAGCACAGATCAAATGATGGACGCGCTGGGGTTGGCAGAGACAACACCGGGGCCGCTGATTTTGGTCACTCAATTTGTCGGACATTTGGCTGGCAATGCCCAGGGTCAGTTTGTTCTGGCTGGGTTGATGTCATTGTGGGTGACGTTTGTCCCTTGTTTTATATGGATTTTCGCTGGCGCGCCGCTTATTGATTGGCTGGAACACCAACCGCGAATATCGGGCGCGTTGCATGCGATTACCGCCGCTGTTGTTGGCGTCATCGCGAATCTGTCAATTTGGTTCGCGGCCCATGTTTTCTTTGGTGACATCACCAAAATTGACACCGGATTTTTATCCTTCATCCTGCCGCAGATCACCACATTCCAACCCATCGCAGCGATTTTAGCGGCCTTTGCAGCCCTGCTTTTGCTGCGATTAAAGTGGGATATGGTGCTGGTCCTGGCGATCATGGCGGTCCTTGGCCTGGGACTTGGGGTCGCAAACCTCGTTTGCCCCCTTTTCACTGGCGTAGAATCTTTTATGCTGGCCGCACTATCAAAGGAGCCCCCCGGTGAGCGATACGATCGACTATGGCAATCTCATGCATCACGCCATGCGTGGACTGATCAAGCAGGTCCTTGAAAACGTTGCAAAAAACGGGCTTCCGGGCAACCACCATTTCTTTATCACGTTTGACACCAATCATCCCGATGTTGAAATCGCCGATTGGCTGTCCGACCGGTATCCCGGCGAAATGACGGTTGTGGTCCAGCACTGGTTCGACAATCTGGACATCACAGATGACGGTTTTTCGATCACGCTGAACTTTGGCAACAACCCCGAACCGCTCTATATTCCGTTTGATGCGCTGCAGACCTTTGTCGATCCGTCCGTGGAATTTGGCCTGCGGTTTGAAACGCAGGACGGTGAGGATGGCGAAGAAGAAGACGCCGAAATCATGCCCGCGCCGATGACCCATGTCGAAGATCACGAAGTCGCCGCTGACGAACCCGTCAAAGAGGCCGAAGTGGTGTCGCTGGATTCGTTCCGCAAATAGCCCCCTTTGCCCCGGCAAAATCACAATCATTTGCACAGTCATTTGCACAGACACATTCACGGGCAACCTGTTGAAGGTTTTGTGAAATCTCACGCCTATGCGTTGACCTATCGCGCTTTGATCCTGATCTTAGACCTATCAGATCAGGAGCATTCCAATGGCGTCGGACATCCCTTTATTTCTTGGGCAATTGCTACGTAAACCCGGCCAAGTCGTCGCTTTGGCGCCCTCTTCTGCGGCTTTGGCCCAGCATATGGTGCAGGCCGTGCCGGATGGGTCTGGCGCCGTTGTCGAACTGGGTCCCGGAACCGGCAAAATCACCCGCGCTTTGTTGGGTCGGGGCATTGCCGCCTCTGATTTGCATTTGTTTGAACTGAACCCAGATTTCGCCAGCCATTTACGTGACACGTTCCCAGAAACCCATATTCACATCACCGGCGCGCAAAACGCCGTGGATCATATGGACGAACCGGTGCGCGCTGTTGTGTCGGGACTGCCTTTATTATCGATGCCAAACCACATTCAGGACGCTATTGTTGGAGGTGCGTTTCAGATGATGGGCCGTGGCGGTGTTTTCATTCAGTTCACCTATGGCCCGGTGCCCCCCATCAACGAAGCTTTGCGCAAAAACCTTGGCCTGAGATGGGACGTGTCGCGCAAAATCTGGGGCAATCTGCCGCCTGCACGGGTCTACACATTTCGCCAATCGAAAGTTTAGCGCAAACGCGACCTATTCTGTGTAGGTTTCCCCGCTTGGGGTGGTTTCCCTAGCTTGCCCCGCAGGTTAGGGTGCGCCCAAAGGGGCAATTGCCAAGTCATGCGCCCTGCTTTATTGCGGCATACAATTGCATACACAGGAGCATCCCATGGCCCAGACCCGCACAGAAACCGACAGCTTTGGCCCCCTAGAAGTCCCTTCCGACAAATATTGGGGCGCGCAAACGCAACGTTCGATCATGAACTTTCCCATCGGTTGGGAAAAACAGCCCGTCGCCATCGTGCGCGCCCTGGGCGTGATCAAAAAAGCCTGCGCCCAAGCCAACAAAGCCAGCGGCAAACTTGACGCGACTTTGGCCGATGCGATGATCACCGCTGCGGGCGAAGTGGTCGATGGCAAATTGGACGATCATTTCCCCTTGGTGGTGTGGCAAACCGGGTCGGGCACACAATCCAACATGAATTCCAACGAAGTGATCGCCAACCGCGCCATCGAAATTCTGGGCGGCGTGATCGGATCCAAAGATCCGGTGCACCCCAACGATCACTGCAATATGGGCCAATCGTCCAACGACACGTTCCCGACGGCGATGCATATTGCTGCGGCGATGACTGTGCGTGACGTGCTGCTACCGGGTCTGGAAAAATTTCAGGCCGGTCTAGAAGCCAAAGCCGTTGAATTCAAAGACATTATCAAAATCGGCCGCACCCATACACAGGACGCGACGCCGCTGACTTTGGGGCAGGAATTTTCCGGTTACGCCGCACAAATCCGCAACGGGATTGACCGGATCAAACTGGCCCTGCCCGGCATTTACGAACTGGCCCAAGGCGGCACAGCCGTTGGCACCGGGTTGAACACATCCCCTGGTTGGGACACCACCGTGGCCGCCAATATGGCCGAAATCACCGGCCTGCCCTTTGTGACTGCGCCCAATAAATTCGAAGCTTTGGCCGCCCATGACGCCATGGTGTTTATGTCCGGCGCGATCAAAACCACCGCCATGGCCGCCTATAAAATCGCATCCGACATCCGGTTCCTTGGCTCTGGTCCGCGCTCTGGTCTGGGCGAATTGATCCTGCCAGAAAACGAACCCGGATCGTCCATCATGCCCGGCAAGGTCAACCCGACCCAAGCCGAAGCCATGACACAGGTCTGCGCACATATCCTGGGCAACGACGCCGCCATCGCCTTTGCCGGGTCCCAGGGCCATTTTGAGCTGAACGTCTATAACCCAATGATGTCTTATAACCTGTTGCAAAGCATGCAACTTTTGGGGGATGTGGCCGATAGCTTTACCGAACGGATGCTGAACGGCATTCAGGCGAATGAGCCGCGCATCGACAAATTGATGAAAGAAAGCCTGATGTTGGTGACCGCGCTGGCCCCAACCATTGGCTATGACAACGCCACCAAAGTCGCCAAAACCGCCCATAAAAACGGGACAACCTTGAAAGAAGAGGCAATCGCCCTCGGCTTTGTGGATGAGGCAACGTTTGACGCGGTCGTGCGTCCCGAACAGATGATCGGCCCTAAATGAAGCCGATCAACCTGAACAAAGTCAGGAAAACACGTGCACGGGCCCAAGATAAGGCCCGTGCAGACCAAAATGCTGTCCGATTTGGCCGCACCAAAGCCGAACGATTGGCCGAAACAGCCCGTGCCGAACAGGCCTCAAAACGGCTTGATCAGTTAAAGTTTGAAGATGAGTGAGCACCCGACCCTGCCTGAATTGTTACAGGCCCTGCCGCAAATGCGACCCGTGAAACATTCGCTGACCCTGAAACAGCACCGAACATCTGTGTCATTGGAACCCGAATTTTGGCAGGCCTTTCAGGACATCGCCAAAGCAAAAGGCCAGACGATTAACGGTCTGGCCTCAGAAATTGACGCAGCGCGGGCGCCCGATGTCGGGCTGGCCTCAGCGATGCGCGTGTTTGTTTTGCGCTATTTTCAGTCGCCATAAAGCGCTGAACGGATGCGCGTCAGATCCACAGATTCCTGCGTTTCCTGTTTGGTGCCGCGAAGGTCCTGTTTGAACAGGCTGCGCAATTCACCATCGCTTAGCTTACGTTCAGGTTGAACATCTGCCTCGCCGTCGCGTGATTGACGCACGACCGACATGATGGTCTGCAGGGTCTGCGTCAGGCCTTTGCCTTTGGACTCGCCCCGGATCTCTTCCATTCCCATGCCATATGCCATGTCTGACACTCCTAATCTTCGTCACTTCGGTTACTACAAAGCTAATATGCGCCTTTACTTTGCCAAAATGAATGCCTCATTTGTGCCAAAATCTTGAGGAAATCGTTAACAAACCAGCCTTAACCCATTGATAACTAATAAATTCCAAATAATTTTAGACGTTATTTGTTTAGTCATACTCTCGCCATTTTGTTAAGCTGAGGTTAACCAAAACACGTTTATTGAAGCCGCTGTGGAAACAGTGCCTAGGTGTTTTCAAAGATCGTTGAAAATGATTGTGGCGACTCAGGCCCGCGGGGTGAGTCGCAACCAGATGCCATCGCGCGATCGAACGGTTAAATAGGCCACGGGCACGGGCGGTTTATTGGTTAACACCTCAAACCGATAGGCACGCAGCATTTGCGCCAACAAAAGCGGCCCCTCAACCATGGCAAAACCCGCCCCGGTACAGACGCGCGACCCAGCAGAAAATGGGATAAACGCATCCCGTATGCAGGTTTTACCGTTTTCTGTGGCCCAACGATCCGGGTCAAATTCATCCGGGCGATCCCACAGGCGTTCGTGTCGATGCAAATGCCAGGGCGACAGAACCACCTGCGATCCTTTGGCCACGTCCCGGCCCCGAAATTCCACCGGACAGCCTGCTTCGCGCACCATCATCGGCACCGGCGGATAAAGCCGCAACGCTTCGCGGAACACATCACGGGTTTGGCGCAGCTTGGACACGGATGCGAAATCTGGCGTTAACTCTGCCGCCTCTGCCGCCAATTTGTCCTGCCAGTCGGGATACAGCGCCAGCAAATATAACGTCCACGCCAAAGCAGAAGCGCTGGTTTCGTGCCCCGCCAAGAAAAAGATCGCAACCTGATCCACCATTTCTTCGGCGCTGAATGTGTCGCCGGTATCTGGGTCGACAGTCGTCATGATTTTGGTCGCCAGATCATCAGGCGCGGTCCCGGCGGCGATGTCTGCCATGCGCGCCGTGGTCAATTGTTCGATCAATGCGCGGATGTCGCGAGCGGTCCGTTTGGTTTCGTGTCGGAAAAACCGGGGCATCCATTTGGGGCCAGGAATAAAGGCGGCCAAGTTCAGGATCGGTTGACTACGTTGATAAGTGCGAAATTTGTCAAAGACCTGCGTGGCCACGTCATGTTCGATTGGGATCGAAAACAGCGTGCGAAAAATCACATCCGCTGCGGCGTGGCTGGTTTCGGCCTCGATCTCAAAATCGCGCCCATCTGCAATGGGGCGCAGACGTTCCACCGCTGCTTCGCCCGCGGCCCACATGGCAGGGAATGTATCGCGCAGCCGCCCGCCCTCAAAGGCCGGGTCGATGATGCGGCGTTGCCGTTTCCACGTGTCGCCATTGGTCAAAAACACGCTGTTGCCCAGCAAGGGGCGCAGACCTGCCCCCACCCGATCCGATTTCGGAAAATCATCGGGGCGTTCCTTTAGCACGGTTTTCACCAGCTTGGGGTCATTGGCCAGATAAGAGCGAAAAAACGGCGTGCGAAATTCAGCCATCCACGCGCGGTACAATTTGGCCGGCTGGGCTGATAGAATATCAGCCCGAAACAGTTTCAGATAGCGCCACAGGGTGGTATTATCTGGCCGCGCCGCCGGTTTTGGCGGAATTCTGGGCGCGTTATTTGGGGGCGTATCCATGGGTTACAGAAGTGTATTTCGACGCGGCAATGTCAATGCGTGAATTGGATGGATTGCGATCCTGATATCGGTCCCACAGGGTTTTGGGGCCTGCGGTGATTTGGAAATAATCGTAATCCCGTGGCCGATCAAAGGCGCAAAGATACTGAAAATGCAGCCGAAAGAACCGCCAACGCAATTCTTTCCAACGTGCAGGGCTGAGGGTCTGGGTAAAGGCGGCTGAAAACACCAGCGGCCATTGTTTGTCTGCTGGGGCCACGCCTGACACGGCGACCGGATCACAAAGGGCAAAGGCGCAGCCATCGCCGGGGGCGGTGACATCGACCCAGGCCAATTCATCCCGAGTGCAAAGATAGGCCAGATCGCCACGCAGACGGTCCGCCTTTGGCAGGAACGACACCATTGGCACCACTTGGCCCAAGGTCAGGAACGACAATTCCGGTCCATGCACAGGCACGCGCCCGGCCCGGATCAGATCGGCCAAAATCGTCACACCCAGATGCGCGCCCGATGAATGCCCCACGATCAGAACCTCATCCACGCCTGTGTTTAACGCATCCGCGATCACATCGCCGAATTCGGCCAATCGGGTTTCTAACTCGGGCGGGTTGGCCCCGTTAGAGGCCGCTGAATAAGCATAATCGTGCATCAGGTAATAGGCGAAAAATTTGCCGTCCTGTTTTTTGAACCAACGCATTAATGTGACAAACACGATGGCGGCGATCCCCCAGTATAATCCGGTGCTAAGCAGGGATTTGATCGTGGACCACAGCCCCTCTGTGCCTGCGGGGATTAGGGCGACCAATTTCGACAGGCCCAAACCGGCCCAATGGCCAATCAGAAGCGCCAACAGCAATTGCAGGATCAACATGCCCACCGGATAAAGCGCGGCAATCACCGGGCCTTTGCGCAGCCACATCAACCGGCGCAGCGCGCCCGACGCGATGTAGGTCCAGGCGGTGCGTGCCATTTGCAGATAGGTGGCCGGGATGGATGTGGCCATGCTGTCGCGAACGATGTCGGACCAGACCAGCACTTCGAATTCGGCGGCGACCTGCGCGCCGTCAATCTGACCATTCACCTGCCAGCCATAACGATCCCCGCCCTGTTTGGCCGCAAGGCTGATCTCATAGCCGCTAATCTGCGCCTGTGCGGCGCCTTCTTTGCGATAAAGCTCGCGGTAGCGGCGCGGGTGAATGGGATCATAGCCGGGAATGTAAAACACCCGGCGCGTTTTAACGGTACTTTTGGAAACAGACTCAGACATAACACCCTCTTTGTCAGGAAGGTTAGTGTGAAATCCGGGCAAAATTAAGCCATCACCCGATGTTTTGTAAAAACGGGAATGTGTCCAACAGCCAGAACGATATCGCGGTGAATTGCCCGGTCAGCATCAGCACACCGACCAACACCAGCAACAGGCCCGACACACGTTCAACACTGCGCAGATGGCGTTTCATCCACGCCATAAAGCCCTTTAATCGCGGGAAAAACGCGGCCAGCAGCAAAAATGGAATGCCCAGCCCCATCGCATAGATTGCCAGCAATGCAATGCCTTTGCCCAGATCTGCCTCGGAACTGGCCAGTCCTAGGATCGCGCCCAAAATCGGCCCCAAACACGGCGTCCAGCCAAAAGCAAAGGCCAGCCCCAGCACATAAGCGCCAAAGGCCGATCCGCCACGATCCCCTGCATCAATGCGGGCCTCTTGGTCCAGAAATTTGATCCGGTAAAGCCCGATAAAATGCAGACCAAATGCGATCACAATGATCCCGGCCCCCATTAGGAACCAGTCTTGGGCCTGCAAAAACACCCGTCCCAACGCCGATGCCGCCGCCCCAAGGATCAAAAACACAGTCGACAGGCCCAGCACAAAGAACAACGCCGTAACAACAACGCGGCGGCGCGCGGCCCCGTCTTGGTCCATATCCGTCACGCTGACCCCGCCCATATAGGCCAGATACGGCAACGCCACTGGCAAAACGCAGGGGCTGAGGAAAGACAACAGACCAGCGACCATAGCAATCAGCATGGCAACGGCAAACGAGGCATCAAGCAAAAGAGAAGCATCCATACCCCCTCTTAGATCAGCCCAAACCAAAGGTCACGTCATGTGCGGTCACAACCTAGTGGACAGATTGTAACATCCCGCTTATCTGAGCATTATGGATCAGGAATGTGACGCAATTGGGCTGCTATGCCCCCTGCCCGTGCTCAAGGCGCGCAAACGTTTGATGGCGATGGATTCGGGTGCGGTCCTGACCGTTCTGGCCGATGATCCGGCCGCGATCATCGATATCCCACATTTCTGCACCGAGGCCGGTCATACCTTTCTGGGTGTCGTCGAAACGGGCGCCTATCAAACCTATTCCATCCGCAAAGCGTAACCTTCCGTCTTGCGCGCCAATCGGCCTCCAAGACATTGTCTTGGATGGCTTATCAAGCATGCCGCAGGCATTCCGCTGGGTTCATCGTCTCAACAAAAAACGCCGCACAAGGATTGCGCGGCGTCTTCAGTTTCTTATCCGGTTGGCTTAGCGGCCACCCATCGACCACCAACCCCGACGTTTGGGTTTTGCGGGTTCCGGCGCTGCCACTGGGGCCGCTTCAACCACCGGTGCTGCGACCGTTTCGGCAACAGGCTCCGGTGTTGGCTCCGCCACAGGTTCAGCTGCTGGCACTGCTGCAGGTTCAACCGCTGGCGCGGCCACTTCGGCAGCGACTTCAGCCGTTTCAGCAACTGTTTCAGTTGGTTCGGCTGCTGGCGCGGCAGGGGCCGCTTCCGCAACAGATTCTGCGTCACTTGATGCCGCCTCTGCTGCTGCCGCTTCTGCCTCAGCGGCCAGTTGGGCCTTAGTTTTGCGACGTGTGCGGGTGCGTTTCGGCTTGGCCGGTTTGTCACCCTCCGCGTCAACAGCAGGTGCTTGTGCCTCAACAGCCGGTGCGTCAGCAGCGGGTGCCGCTTCGCCTTCAGCACTGACATCTGCGGCGACTTCTGGCTCGGCCTTTTTGCGTGACCGGGACCGGCGGGCGCGTTTAGGTTTCGCGGGGGCGTCGCCCTCTACCGTGTTGTCGCCTTCACCGGCATCAGATTTCGCGCTAGCTGCGTCAGCCGCGTCTACGGGTGCTGTTTCGGCGGTCTGACCTTCGCCATTTGGCGCGCTGTCAGTCGAAGTTTCAGTTGAGGTTTCAGTCGAGGTTTCGCTGGCATTGTCATCCGCTGCGTCTACAGAATTTTCACCCGAATTCTCATTCTCACCACCATTGCGGCGACGACGACGACGACGACGGCGTTTTTTGGGTTTCTCCTCTTGGCCCTCTTCGGCAGTTGCATCCACAACAACGGCCTCTTCGACCTCTTCTTCGGCCGTTTCAATGACCGAACTGTCGGATGAAATCACAGGTGTTGCCACCTCGGCCACAACGCGGGTCGCGGTTTTAAACTTCTCAATCGCGTAATCGGGCGCAACCATATGCGGGTCTGCCTCGATGCGCACAGACAGGCCATACCGGGCCTCGATCTGGGCCACGTGATCGCGTTTTTGGTTCATGATAAAGTTGGCGATGCCAATCGGGGCCCGCACCAGCACCTCTTTGGACCGGCCACGCACGCCTTCTTCTTCAAGTTGGCGCAGGATCATCAACGCAGTGTTGTCGTCCGAACGCAACAAACCTGTGCCGTGACAATGGGCGCAGGGCTGAGTTGTTGCCTCTAACATACCGGGGCGCAGACGCTGACGCGACATTTCCATCAGGCCAAAGCCCGAAATCCGGCCGACCTGAATACGGGCGCGATCGGTTTTCAGCTTGTCTTTCATCCGCTTTTCAACGGCGGCGTTGTTTTTGCGTTCATCCATGTCGATGAAATCGATGACGATCAAACCGGCCAAATCACGCAGGCGCAATTGACGGGCCACTTCATCGGCCGCTTCTAGGTTGGTTTTCACGGCTGTTTGTTCAATCGACCCTTCTTTGGTCGCACGCCCTGAATTAACGTCAACGGCCACCAACGCTTCGGTGATGCCGATCACGATATAGCCACCAGATGGCAATTGCACCGTCGGATTGAACATGCCCGACAGATAGCTTTCCACTTGGAACCGGGCAAACAATGGCAATGCATCGTTATAGGGTTTCACATTTTTGGCGTGGCTTGGCATGATCATTTTCATGAAGTCTTTGGCGGTGCGGTAACCGGTATCGCCTTCGACAATCACTTCGTCGATCTCTTTGGAATAAAGATCCCGGATCGACCGTTTGATCAGGTTGCCCTCTTCATAGATTGGGGCGGGCGCGACAGATTTCAGCGTCAGTTCGCGGATTTGTTCCCACAAACGTTGCAGATATTCATAGTCGCGTTTGATTTCTGTTTTGGTCCGTTGGGACCCGGCGGTGCGAATGATCAGGCCTGCCCCATCCGGGACATCCATTTCATTGGCGATTTCTTTCAGTTTTTTGCGGTCCGAGACGTTGGTGATCTTGCGGCTGATGCCACCGCCACGTGCAGTGTTGGGCATCAAGACACAATAGCGACCCGCCAGCGACAGATACGTGGTCAGGGCAGCGCCTTTGTTGCCGCGCTCTTCTTTGACGACCTGAACCAGCAGGATCTGACCGGTTTTGACCACTTCTTGGATTTTGTAACGCTTGGGGCGTGGTTTGCGCACGGGGCGCACATCTTCGCTGTCGTCTTCGTCGGCGACAGATTCGATGCCCGCATCCTTGGATGTGGCATCGCGCGATTTCTTTGGTTCGGCTTCGGCGTCATCTTCTACAACGTCGGCCGCATCGGCAGATTTCTCAGCGTCGTCAGCAGCCGCATCTGGTGCTGTGGACTCTGCAACAGGGGCAGTTTCATCCGCCTCTGGTGTCGCTTCTGCAACAGGGGTTTCCACCGTTTCTTCTGCGGCTTTTGGCTCTTCCACTGGGGTTTCGGCCACCAGTTCCATATGGCTCAGCCCCTCTTGGGGGTCTGCCATCGCGTCCGGTGCGGGCGCATCCAGATCGACCACTTCCATGCCCGCAATCTGTGCAGGGGCATCTGTGCCGTTCACATCGTCTGTTTTGACCTCTTCGGTCACCACTGGATCGTTGGTTTTGGTTTCCGCCGCTTTGGACCGCGACCGAGACCGGCGCCGACGTTTGGGCGCGGATTTCTCTTCTTCGGCCTCTGCTTCGGCTTTCAGGCTTTCGGCATAGGCGCGTTCCTCGGCGATCAGCGCTTCGCGATCAGCGATTGGAATACGGTAATAATCTGGGTGAATTTCAGAAAACGCCAGAAACCCATGGCGATTGCCACCGTAATCGATGAACGCCGCCTGCAGAGACGGCTCCACACGGGTTACTTTTGCAAGGTATATGTTTCCGGCGAGTTGGCGCTTGGCCTGGCTCTCAAAGTCGAACTCCTCGACCTTGTTTCCATCCACCACAACAACGCGGGTTTCTTCCGCGTGTGTGGCATCGATCAGCATCTTTTTTGCCATTTTTGCTTTCCCCATGACAAATGCGCCCCGGCGGAGCCCTATTGGGTCCGATCAAAGCGTTGTCATGATTGATTATGGCGACTGGTGCGCGCAAAGCGATGGCGAGGCCCAATTGGGTCCCTGCTCTCTCGCTTACTCTCGTCGCGCGCCTCATCGCGTTCCTTCTCTGACGCGGGTCGTTCGACCTCACGCCCATTCATGGCCCGGCGCTTTGGTATGTCCATCAGCGCCCGCGGGCTGTTCATACGACCCCAAAGGGTCCCATTCGTGCGACCCAAGGATCAAACCAAGGGTCGAAATTGTCGGTCTGATTGCGGCGGCGATTAGCCCTCATCGCGGATCAGAGAATATCCCGTTGACTGCGCAAACCTTCATGCCAGCCATCCGTCCTTTAGTCATATGGGATATCTGTGGATAAACACAATGACTAATCGCGATTGGGCGCAGCAAATTGCACGAATATGCGAATTCCAATTGCAACCTATAGGTGTGACAGCGCGATTATTTCTTCGATCAAAGACACGACACTTGGGGTCCACCGGGTATCCGTCGCATAGGGCCAGAACGGGTATTGGGTCATATCCCGCTGTAACTCCAACCGCTTGTACAGAATGTCCGACTCTCTCAAATCCAGAATTCCATCCACAGGGGCGCGTACCAGTACCACCGCAGTGTTCACCCCATCCGGCCAACCGGGGACGCGATAATCTGAATAGGGGATCACCTCAGGCAGCACAAAAGCGGGCACCATCAACAACACATAATCATATGGGAACGGCTGGGACCGATCCGGATCATCCAGCACCGTCCACAAATCCCCTTCTGTGATCGGTTCATAGCTGGGCTCTAGCATCGATCCACCTTTGGCATGGGTGACCGATGTGACAAAACTGGCCTCTGTTAGGTCGGGACACACATATCGGCACCCACCTGCATAAGAGTCTATTGTCAGCAATGATCCGGGCAAAGGGGACAATTGGGTGGGGCGCATTTCCCACATTTCCAAAACCGCCAGATCCCGGCGTAACTCATATTGTTCCTTTAGGATCGGGATCGCGGCCACCACTGCCACAATCCCCAACGCCAAAACCCCGCGCAATGGCACGCCTTTCATGGCAAAGCGCACAAATAGCCACAGCACAAACAGGCCCAGCAATGGCACGCCATACATGAACAGCGCGATCAGCGCATAGGCCAGCCCCATTAGGACAGATAATCCGACCGGCTAAGCCCGTATTTGGCCATTTTTTCGTTCAGCGTCCGACGCGGCAGGCACAATTCATCCATCACACTGACAATGGACCCTTTGTGGCGGCGCATCGTGTTGTCGATCAGCATGCGTTCAAACGCTTCGACAAATTCTTTTAGCGGCTTGCCTTCGGTGGTCATGGCCGGTTCGGTTTCTTCGGTATCAGCCATCAACAGCGACGTGATCGTGCCCGTTCCGCGCCGGTTCTGCAACACGGCGCGTTCGGCGATATTGATCAGCTGACGCACATTGCCCGGCCACGGGGCCTGCAACAATTGCGCGGCTTCTTGGGCGGAAATCTGTGGCGCGTCACAGCCATATTCATCGGAAAACTGTTCGGACAGGCGGGTAAACAGCGTCAGGATGTCCTCGCCCCGTTGGCGCAAAGGTGGGACCGTGATGCGCAACGCGGCCAGACGGTAAAACAGATCGGCGCGCAGCTCGCTTTCGCAGGTTTTGCCCTCGTCCTGTAGATTACAGATCGCAATAATGCGGGTTTCGGACGGGTTGCCCTGTTCGTTGATCGCAGTCAGCAGACGCGCCTGCAATGTGGTGCTCAGAGCTTCGATATCTTCCAACACCAAGGTGCCGCCGCGCGCCTCTTCCATGGCGGGAATGGGTTCGTCTTGTTCAGATGGGCCAAACAGACGTCGCGCCAGCGCGTCTTCGTCATAGGCCGCGCAGGAAATCAGCACAAACTTTTTGCTCGCGCGGGCACCAACAGCGTGCAGCGCATGGGCAATCAGGGTTTTCCCGGTGCCGGTTTCCCCTTCGATCAACACATGCCCATCGGCCTGCCCCAGATCCAGAATGTCTTCTTTTAGGCGTTCCATCACCGGGCTGGACCCGATCAGTTTGTTCATCAACGCCGACCCGTCCGACAATTCCTTGCGCAACACACGTGCATCCAGGGTCAACCGGCGCGCTTGGGTGGCCTTTTTGGCCAGTTCGGTCATGCGATCCGGGCTAAACGGTTTTTCCAGAAAATCAAACGCGCCGATCCGCATTGCTTCGACGGCCATGGGCACATCGCCATGCCCTGTGATCATGATCACCGGCAGGGCGCTGTCCACGCCTTTGAGCTTGCGCAGGAATTGCATCCCATCCATGCCCGGCATTTTGATATCGCTGACCACAATGCCCGGATAATCACCGTTTAGCTGGCTCAGTGCCTCTTCGGCGCTGGCAAATGTTTCGGTGTCAAACCCCGACAAAGCCAGCCATTGGCCGATGGATTGGCGCATGTCTTTTTCGTCATCGACGATCGCGATCTTCATGGCCTGTGTCATGTTCTGTGCCTTTTCATTCCGCTGCGGCGATGCTGTCGCCGTCTTCTTTTAAGATAGGAAGCTGAAGTTCAAATACAGCCCCGCCGTCAATGGCGTTGCGTGCTGTCAGCCGTCCGCCCAACTCGTTTACGATCCCAGATGAGATGGCAAGCCCCAACCCAACGCCGTCACCGGGCTGTTTGGTGGTGTAAAACGGTTCAAATAGCGCATCCAGATCATCGATCCCCTGCCCGTTATCACGCACCGTCAGACGCACGGTTTCGCCAGCGGCCAGCAACACTTCGATCTGGGGGTCCGGTGCGGTTTTGGTGGCGTCCAGCGCGTTGCGCAACAGGTTGATGATCACCTGTTCCAACCGCAATCTGTCGCCCAAAATCAGCACCTCTTCGGAGGGCAAAGTGCGGGTAATCGACACTTTGCGCACCTTTAGCTGCGGCTCCATCATCGCCAGCGCAGATGACACTGCGGCCCTTGTATCTACAGGTTCAAACGCTTCTGAGCCTTTGCGCGCATAAGATTTCAACTGTTTGGTGATCGCACCCATCCGTTCGATCAGATCATCGATGCGTTGGAACGCGGCTTGGGCCTCTTCTGGGCGGCGCCGTGTCAGCAACAGACGTGCGCCCGCCAGATAGGTTTTCATCGCCGCCAGCGGCTGGTTCAGCTCGTGACTAACGGCAGCGGACATTTCGCCCAGCACCGCCAATTTGGAACTTTGCGCCAGACTTTGTTCGGCCACTTCTAGGGTCTTTTCGACCTTTTCGCGTTCGGCAATTTCCCGCTGCAGGCGCAGGTTCAACTGGCGAAGCTCTGCCGATTCCCGTTGGAAAAACACCAGCCGCGACGCGGTTTTACGGGACATGAACCAGAACACAGACGCCAAAAGGATCGCGAATCCCATGATTTCCAGCGCCAGAACCCCGTTCACCTTTTCGCGCACGCTGGCATAAGTGGTGTAGGTGACCATGTGCCAGCCCTGGAACGGAATGCGGCTTTCCATGCGCAGCACGGCCTCGCCACGCAGATAGGCGTCAATCGGCAGCGCGGTCCAATCTTGTGTGGCGCGAATGGCGCGTTCGATGGCCGACGGCGCAGATCGCCGTTCCAACGCATCAGATTCCTGTAACCCCCGCCAGCGCGGTTCGGTCGACAGGATGATGGTCCCTTCGCTATCGGTGACCAGAACCGCATCCGAAATCCCCGCCCAGCTGCGTTCCAGCTTGGCCACATCCACATCCACCGCAATCACGCCAAGCGCGCCAATCCCGTCCTCAACCCGGCGGGAATAGGTAAACCCAATGCCGCCGGTTTCACGTTCCTCGACCGTAAACACCGTGTCATTGGACCGGATCGCATCCACAAAATAGCCGCTGGTGCGATAGGTTGTGCCCAATTGGTTGCGATCCGTCGCCGCCACAACGCGGCCGTCCACATCCAGCAACATCAGCGACGCCGCGCCAATTTCATCTACAAATGACAGCAACCGTTGGGTCGAATTGGAAAAGTCCGACGAATTCAACGCCCCGATCAAGGCAGGGTCGCGCGCCAGCAATTGTGGCACAATGGATGCGCGTTGCAATTCAGAAATCAGGTTGCCCGCATATAGTGTGCCGCGCACTTCGGCGCGGTTGCGGGTGGTTTCTGTGAACCGTTGGGTCAGCAGGTTGTTGGTGACGTAAATCACCCCAATCGCCACAACCACCAAGACCAAAAACGCCCAACGCATCCGCGCGGGCCGATTAGGCTCGTCGGTGCCAGCATTGGTCGCCGTTTTGTGAGAAGGATCACTCGTCTGGGACATAGCCACAGTTTACGCCCCGCCCCGATCCGGGGCAAGCGAAGGCCTTAGGCGGTAACCAATTCCGCCAACAATCCGCGGAAAAGCGCCTGCCCATCGGTCGATCCATGCACGTCTTCGACAGCACGTTCCGGATGGGGCATCATGCCCAGCACACGGCGGTTTTCGCTCAGGACGCCGGCGATATCTGCAATCGAACCGTTTGGATTGCCCTGATAGGTAAAGGCGATCCGATCTTCGGCCTGCAATTTGGCCAATGTCGCCTCATCCACAAAATAATTGCCGTCGTGATGGGCAACCGGGATGTCGATCGACGTGGCCGATCCATAGGCGTTGGTAAAGGCCGAATTGCGCGTTGCAATGTTCAGGTTGACGGATTTGCAGACAAATTTGATCCCGGCATTGCGCATCAAAACACCGGGCAACAGCCCCGTTTCGGTCAACACCTGAAATCCGTTACACACCCCCAACGCATATCCGCCGCGCTGAACGTGATCGACCAAGGCGTTGCAAACCGGGCTTTGCGCCGCAATTGCCCCACAGCGCAGATAGTCGCCAAACGAAAATCCGCCGGGAATCGCCACCAGGTCAACCCCATCGGGCAGGCCTGCATCTTTGTGCCAGACCATGCTGACATCCGCCCCCGCCTTTTCCAGCGCAACGGCCATGTCACGATCACAATTGGATCCGGGGAAAACGATGACGGCGGCTTTCATGGGCAGACTCCTTTGGTTGCAGGGGCTTTAGCGCAAAGCCCGCCCTAAGAAAAGAGGCAAGACGCAAGTTCTGGGATGCAGAATTGCCCCGGATTCACCACCCGGTTTTATCACAATGGCCAAACGCCATATTTCCGGGGAATTGGGATGACTGAGAAGGCCCATCACCCCGATAGGCGGCTTTCATTGGGCAACATGGTGAGGCTGTCTTGGGTGACCAATTTCAGGATGTCCGACTTTGAACTGGGTCGATGAAAATAATAGCCCTGTGCAAACCGGCATCCCAAGTCGCGCAAAACCGCTACATCTTCGATAGATTCGATCCCTTCGGCGACGATATCAACGTTCAATTCGCCCCCAAGCGACACCAGAAATTTGACGATGCTGCGCGATACATCACTGTTGCGGGCATCCCCGGCAAAGGCCCGGTCGATTTTAAGCGCCGTAAGCGGCAGCGTTTTCAGATAGGCCAGATTGGAATAGCCGGTGCCAAAATCATCAATCGAAATGCCATATCCCAAAGAGCGCAGCCGCGCCAAATTCCGTTCCGAAACGTCAGAGGTTGGGATCAAAGCCGTTTCGGTCACTTCCAGCTTAATGTTTTGGGGCTGCACCCCGTTCATATTCAAAACATGGTCCAGTTGATCGACAAAATCATACCGCCCGATATCGGATCCAGACACGTTAATGGACATAAACATGTCCCAGTGGTCAGCCGACTGGTTTTGAATTTGCGCCAGCGTTGCACAGGCTTGCGTCAGGGCAAATTCCGTCAAATCAGATATCGCATCAATCGTTTCAGCGACTTCGATGAACTGGGACGGAGGCACCGACCCCAATTGGGGATGTTCCCACCGCATCAATGCCTCAAACCCAACAATTTGCCCATCCATGAGCCGAACAATCGGCTGATAAACCATGAAAAACTCTTTGCGCGTCAACCCTTTGAGGATGTCGTTTTCAAACTTGAATTTTTCAATCAGGTCGTCTGCATTCCGCAACGTATTTGGCGCGAGATCGGCAATTGCATCTTGGTGATGGGCCGGTCGGTTTAGGGTGGCTGCGAAATTTATGGATGTTTCAATACAGGCACGTAAAATCGGATCCAGCTTTTCAAAGCGATCCAGAATTTCATCGGCGGACACCCTGAAAACACAGCATTTTTCCAACGCTTGAACCGTCACCGTTCGGGGTTGCCCGGTTAGGATCGACAATTCACCGATGATCGATCCGGGGCCGCGGCGTTCGCAATCGACACGCTGCCCTTCTTGTTGATGATAGAGGATAAATTCACCAGATTCGACGATGAACCCACAATCATTGGGGTCACCTTCGCGATACAGGACATCCCCTGCATTCAGCATCAACTCTGTTACCGCTACCATACGTACCCTTCTAAACTCCCGAAGGCCTTCTCCATTAAAAAGCATATTCCAAAGGCAACATAACGTGTCTTCGCGCATAGCTTGAATACCACATGACGCCAAATTCTTTAAACATGTATTTAAAGATCAACTGGATATGCAGTTTTTGAACCCAAAACAATTTATACGCGAACGTCTGGTGGGGTTTCGGATCAATCCCAAACCTCGTCAGATCATTTGGTGACGCATTTTTTAATCAAAGTTAAAATTTTCTTGGCGAAAAGGGTGTGTCTGGGTAGTTTGACCTAACGAGCCCGATATCCAAATCCGAATGCTACACCAAATGTCCGGCATAAACCTATAGAATTGATGTATAAAATATGACCCTTTTCAAGACGACGTCAATGGCTGCCCTTCTGGTGTTTATGTCCAGCTCTGTTCATGCATTGCCCGTGTCGTTGATTGGGGACACCATTAATCTGGACTTTGGGCAAACTGGTTTTGGGGGATTTCTCAACGCCGACGCGGTCATTAGCGACCCGGGTGTAGAATTTGTTATCCCGCTTTTCCCTCAGCTTCCGGTTGATATTGATGCGAATAGTATTTCGCTGTCCTTCAATCCTGGGGTCGCCGGACAAATCGGGGTACCGACCACGTTTTTCTTTTCGGACTTTGATAATATCATCACGTCTGTGACGTTGGCCGCTGGAAATGCGGCAGATGTTGCCGGTATTTTCTTTACCGATGATACGATCACACTGAATATGCATAACCCATTGGCGTGGTCTGATCCGACCCAAACATTTGTGTTTGATGTCACGGCTTCGGTGCCAATGCCGGTGGTTCCCTTGCCCGGTTCCTTGCCTTTGTCTGCAGGTGTGTTGGCGTTGGGATGGGCCGGAATGCGTAAAAAACGCCGCAAATCCGCGCAAAGTTGATCTGACACGTTCGACATGGGGCCGCACGGGCGTTGCCCCTTTTGCATCCATAAACCTGTCAATATTCAGATGGCGAACCTGCAACATTTGTTTCTTGTCTGGAGCAAAGACACGATTTGATTAGATTTTTAATCAATATTTAGCACATAAGTTCAGAGCTCGCTCCGAGCACCCAGTCGAAATATTTCTTGGATGTCAGATGAACTTTTTCAAAACACTCACGACAGCAGCAGCCTTTGCATTGTCCGCAGTTGCAGCACATGCAATTCCCGTTTCCCTGATTGGTGATGAAATTCATTACGAATTTGGTATCACTGGGGGGCCTATTTTTTTCTCAGGTGACGCGACAATCACCGATCCCGGAGTTGAGTTTATGGCTCCGACAATCAATCCGATCCCCGTGGATTTTACCGCCTCGTCGCTGACGATCACCTATGATCTCTCTGGTTTCGCTAATGTTGGCGCGCCGACCACATTTGCGTTTTCAGGTTTCGACAGCGTTATCACATCCGTTGCTCTGGTCTCTGGTATCGCTTCAGAAGTGGTCAACATTTCTTTTACAGATTCCACAATCGGGATTGATTTTGTTGATATCGCAATTGGCGCTGATCCCATCCACACCTTTGTTTTCGACATCAGCGCTGCGCTGCCTGCGGTTCCCGTACCCGGATCTTTGCCATTGACGGCGGCTGGTCTGATCGCATTTGGCGCCATCGCGAGACGTCAGAAACGCCGCGCTGCCCAAGCCTGAGCGTTTCATCCAAAACCTCAGCAACCACAACGACAAAAGGCGACCCAACCGGGTCGCCTTTCTTTTTGAATACGCCCCGAATGGGGACGATTTGGCTTAGACCAACTCGATCGAATAGCTTTCGATCACAGTGTTCGCCAACAGCTTTTCGCACATCTCAGTGACCGTGGCTTCGGTTGTGCCATCCGCTAGGTCCAGTTCAATCAGCTTGCCTTGACGCACGCCGTTCACGCCGTCAAATCCCAACGCACCCAGTGCGTGACGCACAGCTTCGCCTTGGGGGTCCAGAACGCCGTTTTTCAGGCTGACAAATACGCGGGCTTTCATATCGGATACGTCCTTAGCTTAGTTGATCAGAGTAGGTTTGGGCATTTGCGACGGATTAGACGGCATCACGCCCAGCCGTTTGGCCACTTCGGTATAGGCATCCGTGAGATTGCCCAGATCGCGGCGAAACACGTCTTTGTCCAGCTTTTCGCCGGTTTCGATATCCCATAGGCGGCAACTGTCCGGGCTGATTTCATCGGCCAGGATCAGACGCTGAAAATCACCTTCGTAGACGCGGCCAAATTCGATTTTGAAATCGATCAATTTGATGCCGACGCCAAACATGACCCCAGACAAGAAATCATTGACCCGCAGCGCCATGGCCACGATGTCGTCCAGATCCTGCTGTGATGCCCAGCCAAAGGCGATGATGTATTCTTCGGGGACCAGCGGATCACCGAGGGAATCATCTTTGTAGGAAAATTCGATGATGGGACGGGGCAATTGTGTGCCCTCTTCCATCCCCAAACGTTTGGCCATCGACCCGGCGGCATAGTTGCGCACGATCACTTCGAGCGGCACGATCTCTGCGGCGCGGATCAATTGTTCGCGCATGTTGAGCCGTTTCAGGAAATGCGTCGGGATACCGATATTGTGCAGCCCGGTCATGAAAAACTCGCTAAGGCGGTTATTTAACACACCTTTTCCGTCGATCACGGCTTTCTTTTCAGCGTTAAACGCGGTGGCATCGTCTTTGAAATATTGTACCAACGTGCCTTGCTCAGGGCCTTCGTACAGAACCTTCGCTTTGCCTTCATAAATCTTTTTGCCGCGTGCCATGTGCTCTCCTGTCTGCCCCGTGGTGGTTGATCAAACCGGGTGAACCGGGCCAATCAAAGGGCCGAATGGGCGAAATGCGGCGCTTGGCCGCTTTGATAAACGACCTCATACGCCAGCGCCCCCTTGCGGGCAAGCGTCCCGACAGGCATATGAAGGACAAGGTTCATTCAATACGGGGGGATCATCCCATGTCCACATTCGACGATCGCGAAAGCGCGTTTGAAAACAAATTCGCCCATGACGCAGAAATGCAGTTCAAAGCTGATGCGCGCGGCAACAAATTGACCGGTCTTTGGGCCGCTGGCCTGCTGGGTAAAACCGGCGCCGATGCCGAAGCTTATGCCGTAGAAGTTGTGAAATCCGACTTCGAAGAAGCCGGCCACGAAGATGTCTATCGCAAATTGGCCGCGGACCTGAACGGCGTTGCTGATGAACAGACAATCCGTGCGCAAATGGCGGAAAACCTGAAAGTCGCGAAAGAGTCGCTTCTAAAAGAAGCTGATTAATCAAAGCCTTACGACAGTAAGGCCCCTAAATTTTGTAACGGCGCGCTTTGGATCATTCAGGGCGCGCCGTTAACCATTGAGGCAGTTCCTCACCTGAAATTAACGCATGGTTCACCGCCCGCCAGCTAGCCCTAACAAGACCAGCCGAGTGTATTCGGCGTTTTTCGGATCTTGTTATGCGTGACGATCAAAACTCAGTTTCAGCCCAAACGGCCCCGCACTCAAACACAGCGGCGTCGCGTGATGCATTTGCGCTGTCGTTTCGCTGGGGGCATTTGTTGCCACCCGTTGCATTGATCATTTGCGGGGTTTTGCTGTTTGACCGGATGCGCGGATTTGACATTTCACAAATCTGGAATGTGGTTTGGTCCATGCATCCGCTGCAATGGGGATTGGCGATTTTGGCCTCTGCGGCCAGTTTTTTGGCGTTGGGACAATATGATGCGGTGATTCACCGCGCCCTGCGCACTGGGATTTCGGCCCGTCGCGCCCGTATTTCCGGGATGCGCGCCATCGCCCTTAGCCAAGTGCTGGGCTTTGGCAGCCTGACATCCGCGTTGGTCCGGTGGCGCTGTCTGCCTGAATTGACCGCAATCCGGGCGGTGCATCTATCCGTGCTGGTATCGGTGTCCTTTTTGGCGGCATGGTCGATCGTTGCAGCCCTGATCCTGTGGCTTGGCAGGGTTGATTTACCTGCAAAGCCAGCTCTTTTGGCGGGGGCGACCGCTGCGGCGGCCATCGGTCTGGCCCTGCCATTGATGCGTCATCGCATTCCGCGTCTGCGCGCCATTTTAGGCCAGTTGGACACGTCGGATTTGGGTCAACTGGTGCTTTGGGCGCTGTTGGATACCGGATTTGCCGCAATCGTTTTGGGGGTGTTCCTGTGGGGACAAGTGGACCCGATGACCTTGTTCAGCGCCTATTTGGTCGCTTTGGGCTGTGGGCTCCTTTCCAATGCTCCGGGGGGATTGGGCGCGTTTGAGCTGACCTTGATGGCGTTGTTGCCCGCCATTCCCGCCCCTGATTTATTGGCCGCGATCCTTGCGTATCGACTGGCCTATTACGCCCTGCCCGCCTTGGTTGCGGTTCCCGGGCTGATCTATGTGCGCGATCAGGCCAAAACCGACCTGCATTTGGCCACCAACTGGGAAACGCGCCGCATTTTAGGCAACCCGCCCTGTCCGGAATGGGGGTTGGTGCAACAATCCGGGCATATCCTGCTGGATCAGCATGGCGAACAGGGCTGGCGTGTGGATGTGGCCGGTCCGGTGATGGCGGCGATTGGCCCTGCCTTTCATGGCCACCCTACTGTCCTGCGCTCAAACAGCGTGTCCGCGCGTGCGTTGGACAAACTTCAGAACTTTGCACAGGCGCGGAACCTGAAACCGGCGCTGTATAAATGCAGCGCCGCCACAGCGATTGCTGCGCAAAGTATCGGCTGGTCGGTGATCCGCATCGCATCGGACGCAGTGATTGATCTAAACCATTGGAATTTAGACATTCCTCAACGTCGCGGCTTGCGTCGGAAACTGCGCAAATCCCAAAAGGCCGGTGTCGAAATCCGCCCAATGTTAAATGCCCCATGTTGGGATGATATGACGCGTGTTGCTGACAATTGGGCCGATCGCCATGGGGGACAACGCGGATTTTCCATGGGCCGCTATGTGGCCGGAAACACCCATGGGCAGGTGTTTTTCACCGCCCATGTGGATGGCAAATTGGTTGCTTTTGTCAGCTTTCACGCCACCGCCGACAAATGGGTGCTGGACCTGATGCGCGCGGATCAATGCGCACCGGACGGCACAATGTATGCGCTGATCCATGCCGGGATTAATGCAGCGATTGCCGCTGGCGCCACAACGGTGTCATTGGCTGCGATCCCAACCTTGCCGGATCGATGGGCCTTTTTGCGCAAACATCTCGCTTGCGGTTTGGCGCAGTTCAAACAAAGCTTTGCCCCTCGCTGGCAACCGCTTTTTCTGGCGACCCCCCGTTTTTGGCAGATCCCGACCGCTATGTGGTTCATTTTCAGGCAAATTCATCATCCAAATGCGGGCAATATGCAGCCTACTCATGATGAAGATGCAAATTTTGGGTTTGATCTTGGTCCCGCGACATGCGACCTGCCGCGACAGACCCAAATGTTACCGGTCCGAACTGGTGATGCTCATGCTGCTACAGGTGCCCCTGATGACAAACGCTCTTTCCCGTCTCCTTGAAACCCGCGATTGGCTGTTGGCTGATGGGGCAACAGGCACGAACCTGTTCAATATGGGCCTGCAATCCGGGGATGCCCCGGAAATGTGGAACCAGGACGAACCAGCAAAGATCAAAGCGCTATATGCCGGTGCAGTGAATGCTGGGTCCGATATTTTCCTGACCAATTCCTTTGGCGGCAATGCATCGCGTTTGAAACTGCATGACGCAGCTGATCGCGTCGGGGAATTGAACCGCGCCGCGGCTGAAATTGCGCGTGACGTTGCAGATGCATCAGGTCGCGACGTGATCGTGGCCGGATCTGTTGGTCCAACAGGTGAAATCATGGCGCCGATGGGCAATCTGACCCACGAAATCGCCGTGGAAATGTTCCACGAACAGGCCGAAGGCCTAAAGGCCGGGGGCGTGGATGTGCTCTGGGTTGAAACGATTTCTGCCCCCGAAGAATATGCCGCCGCCGCCGAAGCATTTGAAAAGGCCGATATGCCATGGTGTGGCACCATGAGCTTTGACACAGCTGGGCGCACCATGATGGGGCTGACATCCGCCGATATGGTCAAAATGGTCGGCAAACTGGGCTATCAGCCGTTGGGTTTTGGTGCCAATTGCGGGGTTGGCGCGTCTGATTTGCTGCGCACAATCATGGGATTTGCCGCGGCGGGTCCCGAATTGCCGTTGATCGCCAAAGGCAATGCCGGCATCCCCAAATATGTTGACGGCCACATTCACTATGACGGTACGCCCGAATTGATGGGCGAATATGCCGTTCTGGCCCGGGATTGCGGCGCAACCATCATCGGCGGCTGCTGTGGCACAACGCCGGAACATCTGGTCGCGATGCGCGCTGCGTTGGAAAACACCCCACGGGGGGATCGCCCGTCGCTGGAATTGATTGCCGAAAAACTGGGCGGCTATTCATCCGCCAATGACGGCACCGGTGAAAACGACACGCCCACGCGCACCACACGGCGATCCCGCCGTCGCGGCTAAACCTGCCCTAGTGTGATGTGACGCGATCCCATGATGCGGGACCGTGTCACAGCGCAAGGGACGATCCCTACAAATTTCTAGTCAAACAGCGACATCTGTCCACCATGCGCTAAGGGTGGACAGAACAAATCCGTGCGCAAAGGCGGCAGGGATTTCGACAGGCCAGACCGCTTTAACGCCACGTGAAAACGTTTCTGGATCAATTCAGCCCAAATCCCCTGCCCGGTCATGCGACGTCCAAAATCGGGATCATAATCACTCCCGCCATGCAATTCCCGCACGCGGCCCATGACCCGTTTGGCCCGATCTGGAAAATGCTGTTGCAGCCAATCCTGAAACAGCTCTGACACTTCGCGCGGCAGTCGCAGCATGATAAACGTCGCCGCACGCGCCCCGTTTTCGGCCCCGGCACAGAGGATCGGTTCCAATTCATGATCCGTCAAAGCCGGGATCAACGGCGCGACCATCACCCGGGTCGGAATACCTGCATCTGACAGCGTTTTGATCAACGCCAACCGGCGCGCAGGGGATGGGACGCGGGGCTCCATGGCACGCGTAATCTGTGCATCCAAACTGGTCACGGACACCCCGACCTGCACCAGCCCATTGCGGGCCATATCCGACAGAATATCGATGTCACGCTCTATCAGCGTGCCTTTGGTGGTGATGGCCACGGGATGGTTGAACGCCTGCAGCACCTTTAGGATATCGCGCATCACGGTTTGGGTTTTCTCAATCGGTTGATAGGCATCGGTGTTGGTGCCAATGGCAATCTGTGCGACGCGATAGCCCGGTTTACGCAGTTCACCCGCCAAAATCTCTGCCGCTTTGGGGCGGGCAATTAACTTGGTTTCGAAATCCAGCCCCGGAGACAGGCCCAAATAGGCGTGACTGGGGCGGGCAAAACAGTAGATACAGCCATGTTCACACCCCCGATAAGGGTTAATCGCGCGGTCAAATGGCAGGTCCGGTGACGCATTATAGCTCAGCACTTTGCGCGGGGTTTCCTGTGTCACTTCGGTGCGCAAAACCGGCAATTCATCCACAAACCAGCCATCCTCCACCGTTTCGGTGCGAAGCCTTTCAAACCGGTTGGTTATGTTGCTCTGGGCGGCGCGGCCCAGCCTGCGGGATTGTTCTGCGGGTTTGCTCATTTTGCCACTATAAGAACAAAACGCGAACGCGTGAAGCCTCCTCACTATAATCCTGCGGATTATTCATTTGCTCTTGCGTCGTTGTCGAGGCACTCCATGTCGCAATCGGTCCAGACCTGCTGCGTGATTTCAGCGCATTTGGAATGAACACGTTAACAATTTCGACATACTAGCCATAGGGAAGCCACCCATGTCTGACGACCAAGATGACATCATCCTCAGCGAGCTCAATGACGAAGAGCTGGTTCTGCAGATGTTTGACGACCTGTATGATGGTCTGAAGGAAGAAATCGAAGAAGCGGTCAACATCTTGTTGGAACGCGGCTGGGAACCTTATCGGATTCTGACCGAAGCTCTGGTGGGTGGTATGACCATTGTGGGCAACGATTTCCGGGATGGTATTCTGTTTGTGCCAGAGGTTCTGCTGGCCGCGGGCGCGATGAAGGGTGGCATGTTCATCCTCAAACCATTGCTGGCGGAAACCGGCGCGCCCCGTATGGGCAAAATGGTGATCGGCACCGTCAAAGGCGACATTCATGATATCGGCAAAAACCTGGTTGGCATGATGATGGAAGGCGCAGGATTTGAGGTTGTTGATCTGGGCATTAACAACGCCGTCGAAGCCTATCTGGAAGCTTTGGAATCCGAAAAGCCCGACATTCTGGGCATGTCCGCCCTGCTGACCACAACCATGCCTTACATGAAGGTTGTGATCGACACGATGGTCGAAAAAGGCATCCGCGACGATTACACCGTGTTGGTCGGCGGCGCGCCCTTGAACGAAGAGTTCGGCAAAGCGATCGGCGCAGACGCCTATTGCCGGGACGCGGCCGTGGCCGTTGAAACCGCCAAGGAATACATGGCGCGTAAACATAACCAGCTGGCGGCTGGTTAACGTTCAAACCTGATTAAAATCTATGACAAAGGCTCGGATTTTCCGGGCCTTTTTTCGTCAATACTCGTTAAAATTGAGGCTATTAGCCAAGATTTTTAAGCGATTGGAAATCATCCACCCCCATGCTGAGGACGTGGGAATAAAACGGGTGAAAAACAATGCCATCGTCATTTAATGTATTCTATTTAGGTGTCCAATCGGACATCGATTCAGTGGAAGGGAATGATTACTCCGAAAGCGCAGGGGATCTGGTCGGCCTCACCTTTGGTGGCCCCGGGGATTCTCTGGTGGATCACGCCCAAACTTGGGACGCGGTCAGTGTCTGGGACACATTTTACGACATGGCATATCCCGGGGATACGTTTGAAATCAATGACAGCGGCGTGGCGCAGGAATTTGACGGGACGGCCGTTTACAATGCGACGGTAACATTTATCGATGGGTCCACCGCCAATGTCACCGCAGTGGTTGCCCAAGATACCGATGGCAACACCTATTGGGTGCCCGAATATTCCGACAATACCGATCATGCAACGATGCAATCTGCCCCCATTCAATCGGTGACATTTGATTCCCTAAATTCCAATTACGCATATGGCCTGAACGTCGACCGGATGGACCCGACCTTTATCACTTGTTTTACATCCGGCACCCGGATCACGACACAATCAGGTCAAAAACCCATCGAAACCCTCTCTGTTGGTGATAAAATCCTGACGATGGATCACGGGTTTCAGGAAATTCGCTGGATTGGGACCTGCCAGGTCCAAGCTGAGGGCGCATTCGCCCCGATCCTGATCCAGAAAGGCGCATTAGACAATGACAGCGATTTGCTGGTCTCGCCGCAGCACCGGATGCTGTATTATGGGCCGCAATGCGAAATGCTGTTTGGCGTAGCCGAGGTGCTGATCCCGGCGAAACATCTGGTGAATGACCTGACGATTCGCCCCAAAGAGGGCGGGATGGTGACCTATTACCACCTGATGTTTGACACGCATGAAATTATCTATGCCGAAAATTGCCCCTCTGAGAGCTTTCACCCCGGTGAATTCACGCTCGACAATGTGGCGCAGGATACAAGGGACGAATTGTTGGCGCTGTTCCCGGAACTGGCCATTGATAAAGGCCTGCATTACGGGGCAACCGCGCGTCAAACCATCAAACCCTATGAGACAAATCTGCTGCTCAACTTTGAGGATTAGCGCCCCTTCCCGCCAAAGGCGCAACCGCGTTTGAGCGTGCCGTTTTTGGGCTTGCACCGGATCGGGCGGGATGGAACCATCAGGATATGTTGATGGGCAATCCGCCTGTTGCGTCAATGTTAGGTCTGCCTGCGTGAAAAAGCCCGCCCCCCCACTGGACATATCCCAATCGGTTTCTGACGTGGAACTGACAGAACAGGGGTTGGATTTATCTGGATCCAACACTGATCTTGGGACCGAACGGGTGTTGATTCTGGCCTGCGGTGCACTGGCGCGTGAAATTCTGGCCCTGATCCGTGGCAATAACTGGCACCATCTGGACCTGCATTGCCTGCCCGCAATTCTGCACAATCACCCAGATCGCATCACCGATGCCGTCAAAGACGCGGTCGCCCAAAGACGGGATCAATACACCCGCATTTTTGTGGCCTATGCGGATTGCGGCACAGGTGGGCAATTGAAATCAGCCTGTGATGACATGGGCGTTGAAATGATCAAAGGCCCGCATTGCTATTCATTTTACGAAGGCAATGACGCCTTTGCTGCCCAAGGCGAAGTCACCTGTTTTTATCTGACAGATTTCCTGGCACGCCAGTTTGACGCCTTTGTCTGGAAACCGCTGGGGCTGGATCGTCATCCGCAATTGCTGGACATGTATTTCGGCAATTACACCACGTTGGTCTATCAATCACAGATCGATGACCCGGCGCTGGTCGAATTGGCGCGGGGACATGCCGACCGGATGGGACTGGCGTTTGAACATCGAAAAACCGGCTATGGCGACCTTGCCATCGCACTTCAAGAGCAGGCCGAAAAGCCCTGATTTGATTGGGTTTTTGCCCGAAACCTTAGCCCGGCGCGCCCAGCAGACCTTCGGCGTCCACGCGGCCAAAGCTGCCCATCAACTGGCGGATAAACGTGGTGTCCTGAATATTATCATCCGTCACACGGCGCGACAGGGTCACAACCTGACCATCCTCTAGGCCAAAACGTTCGATATTCTGAACAACCCCATCCGCATCAAAGGTGATGGCCAGAACTTCGCGCTCGACCTCTTGGGGTTCAAACGGGCCAAATTTGCGGAACCGGCTTTGGACATAATAATAGCCGCTGGAATCCGTAACACCCCCGGCGGTGGGCGGCCCAACCACGTCCTCAACACTGTCGCGGGTATCAATCCCAACCAACAATTCGGACAGGTCCTGTTCTGGCGGGATAAAACCATGGTTGCGATAGATCGGCGAACACGCGACCATAGCGCCCAATCCTGCGATACAAATTGCAGCGCGCAGTGTCTTGGCTGCGGATTTTGGTGCTTTACGCATGTCGACCTCATTTGTTTGGCCTTGACGGCCCGTATCCCCGCTTACATCAAGCGGACCTGAAACTTCAAGAATGGAAGCACAATGGCCTCTTTGCCCGAACACCTCATTCGCATCGCGGATCTGCCCAATCGGGCCGGTCTGGACTTTGTTATTGAACCCGACGCAGAGGGCCGAAACGCCATAGGGGTTGATCTGGACCTGCTCGGGCTGCGCAAATTGCGGTTCTCGGGACGGCTGGATCCGATGGGGTCCAGGGATTGGCGGCTTGTTGCCGATATCGGGGCGACTGTGGTGCAGGAATGTGTGGTGACGCTGGATCCGGTGACCACACGAATCGACGAAAAGGTCGAACGCCAATATGTGACCGGCTATGTGGAGCCTGACGATTCCGAGGTTGAAATGACCGACGAGGAAAATCTGGAATCACTGCCCGAAGTATTGGACGTCGCCCAAGTGATGATCGAAGCGCTGGCGCTGCATCTGCCCCCCTATCCACGCAAAGATGGGGCCGAAATTGGGTCGGCTGTGTTCACAGAACCCGGCCAAACCCCAATGACAGACGAAGATGCGCGCCCCTTTGCAGGGTTGGCTGCCTTGCGTAACAGCTTGGACAAGAACGGCGAAAACGACGCATAAACCGGGTGATCGAAAACCACTTGCGTTTTGTGGGAACGAAACTATGTTCACCCGCCTGTCAGATACGTCTCGACAGGGGCCGTACAATCGCATATGACCCCGCGAAACCGGACTGAATTTAGATAAACGACGGGCCCACGATATGGCCCCTTAAACCGAGGTTGAGACATGGCTGTCCCACAGAATAAGATCTCCAAGTCGCGTCGGAACAACCGTCGCTCGCACCACGCTCTTTCTGGTGCAAACCCAAATGAATGCCCATCATGTGGTGAGCTGAAGCGCCCACATCACATTTGCCCCTCTTGTGGCACCTATGCGGACCGTGAAGTGATCGCACAGGTTGCGGACGTGGATCTGGACGACGACGCGGCATAAACTGATTTAGGCGGCCGCTATGACCCAGATTTTGAAGGATCAAGACCGGGGTGCGGCTATGCCTAAAGACGTTGTTCTATCTGTCGACGCCATGGGCGGCGATCAAGGGCCTGCAACCATTGTTGCGGGCCTTGCGCGTTTTCTGAAAACGACCCCCGGCGCCCGCGCGATTTTGCATGGGCCAGAGGAAACGCTGAAACCGATGCTGACCAAACGCGGCATCGCGGATCGCGTGACCATCCATCATGCCGACGGTGTGGTGTCGATGTCAGACAAACCCAGCCAAGTGATGCGCCACGGCAAAGACACGTCCATGTGGTCCGCCATCGAAGCTGTGCGTGACAAACAGGCCGATGTCTGTGTCAGTTGCGGCAATACCGGCGCCTTGATGGCGGTGGCCATGATCCGCCTTCGCAAAGCCGAGGGCGTCAATCGCCCCGCCATTGCCTGTCTGTGGCCATCGCGCAACCCGTCCGGGTTCAACGTGATGCTGGATGTGGGCGCTGATATTCGCGCCGATCAGGATGATTTGCTGACCTATGCCCTGATGGGGGCGTCCTATGCGCGCAATGGCATGAACATGCCCCGCCCGCGTATTGGCCTGCTGAATGTCGGCACCGAAGAACACAAAGGCCGCGCCGAATTAAAGGTGGCCCATGAAATGATCGCCCGCATGGCGCCATTGGCTGAATTCGACTATGTCGGTTTTGTCGAAGGTGGCGATATTCCCGGCGATCGCGTTGACGTGATTGTGACCGATGGGTTCACCGGCAATGTCGCGCTGAAAACCGGCGAAGGCACGGCCAGCCTGATCAGCCAATTCCTGCGCGAAGCCTTTAAGAAGACGCCCCTATCGCGCATTGCGGCCCTGTTGGCGATGACATCGCTGAAACGGCTCAGCAAACGGATGGACCCGCGCCGCGTCAATGGCGGCGTGTTTCTGGGGCTGAATGGCACAGTCGTGAAAAGCCACGGATCCGCCGATTCGACCGGGGTCAAAGCGGCGCTGCAATTGGCACATCAATTGGCGCAATCCGGTTTCACCGACAAACTTGCGGCACGGGTTGCATCTGCGGCATCCCTCGCCCAAGATGACGTTAAGGAAATTGACGCCGCCGCATCCGGCGCGTCCGCCACAGGCAGTAAATAAACACATGACACCATCCCAAACTCTGCGCGCCGTGGTCCGAGGAGTGGGGCATTACCTGCCTGAGCGGGTTGTGCCAAACACACACTTTGAGGCCACACTGGAAACCAGTGACGAATGGATTCGCACGCGATCAGGGATTGAACGGCGCCACTTTGCCGCCGAGGATGAATTTACCTCTGATCTGGGGGCCAAAGCCGCCCAAGCCGCGCTGGATCATGCCGGATTGCAGGCTGACGACATCGACGCGGTGATTGTCGCCACATCCACCCCGGATATGACATTTCCATCCGCAGCCACCATGGTGCAGCAGAAACTGGGCATGACCCAAGGGTTTGCCTATGACATTCAGGCGGTCTGCGCTGGGTTTGTCTATGCCCTGACCAATGCCAATGGGATGATTCTATCCGGTCAGGCCAAACGGGTGCTGGTGATTGGGGCCGAAACCTTTAGCCGCATCCTTGATTTCACCGATCGGTCCACCTGTGTGCTGTTTGGCGACGGGGCTGGCGCTGTGATCCTTGAGGCGCAGATGGGCGATGGCACATCTGATGACCGGGGCATTCTGGGCTGTGATCTGAATTCTGACGGGCGTTACCGTGATCTGCTGTATGTGGATGGCGGCATGGTCAGCCAGCAAACCGGGTTTATCGTGATGCAGGGCAATGCCCTGTTCCGTCAGGCCGTGGAAAAACTGGCCTCAACCGCTGATTCTGCCTTGGTGAAATCCGGGCTGGGTCACGATGATGTGGACTGGATTGTGCCCCATCAGGCCAATATCCGCATCATCCAAGGCACGGCCCGCAAACTGGGCGTGAGCATGGACAAAGTGGTGGTGACCGTTCAGGACCACGGCAACACATCAGCCGCATCGATCCCGCTGGCCCTGTCTGTGGGTGTGCAAAACGGTCAGATCAAACCGGGTGATCTGCTGGTTGCTGAGGCCATCGGCGGCGGTTTGGCATGGGGCGCGGTTGTTCTGCGCTGGTAATTTCGCGTCACTTTCCGCCAAATCCCACAAAATACACACAGAATTCCGCCTGAACGGCTTCTCGCAAGTCCCTGTTATTGACTCTGAATTTCGGTTCTGCCTAGACTTAACCAAACGGAGGGATAGGGATGGTAGATAAGACACTTACACGCATGGATTTGGCAGAGGCCGTACACGAAGAAGTTGGCCTGTCACGCAACGACAGCGCTCAATTGGTTGAAAGCGTGCTGTCACACGTTTCTGATGCGCTGGTCTCTGGGGAAACGGTCAAAATTTCCTCATTCGGAACTTTTTCAATTCGCGACAAAGCGGCGCGCGTTGGACGTAACCCCAAAACCGGGGAAGAAGTGCCAATTCACCCTCGCCGCGTTCTCACTTTCCGGCCCTCGCATCTGATGAAAGACCGCGTGGCAGCTGGCAACAAAAGCTGAAAGGAGGCGCGCGGATGAGCAAATCCCGCGACGCATTCCGCACCATTTCCGAAGTCGCAGAATGGCTGGATTCCCCGGCCCATGTTCTGCGATTTTGGGAAAGCAAGTTTCCACAAGTGAAACCCGTCAAACGCGCGGGTGGGCGACGCTATTACCGGCCTCAGGATATGCGGCTGTTGGGCGGCATCAAAACGTTGCTGCATGATGATGGGATGACCATCAAAGGCGCGCAGAAAACCCTGCGTGAAAAAGGCGTCAAAGCCGTTTCCGCCATGTCCGCCCCCCTGCCCGGCGAAGGCCCGGCAGATCAGGATACGGGCGATTTGGTGCAGGCCCGTGTGGTGTTGCCCCCCGAACAGCCCAGAACCGCAAAACCCGAAATGGCCAAACCAGTGGTTGCGCTAGCAGAACAGGCGGATTCTGGTGTCGTTTCAGATGTGGATGATGCGGCGGCGGTTGCTGACCAGCCAGATGCGGCGGTCGACACCAAACCGACCACACCTAGCCAAACCCCGATGGAAGTGATCGCCGGTGCGATCACCGAATCGTCAAAGATCGAAGCGGACACGCCCCCCCACATTCCCGACGCACAGCCGGTCAAAACGGATGTCCCATCCGAGCCAGCTGCGCTTCCGTCGTTTTTGTCAAAACGCCCAAGTTCGGACACCAAAACCGATATTGATCAGAGCACAGCTGACCCCCACCCCGAACAAGAGGGTGAACCGACGCCGCAAAAACGGCGTGTGGATATTTCGCTGGACGTTATGGAGCCAGATCTAGCCCCCAGCGTTCTGCATGATTTGATCCAGAAAAAGCCCGGTGCGTTACATGCGGATGCCGCCACCTATGCGCCGCTTCTGGCCCGCCTAAAAGATTTGCACACACGGATGAAATCCGCCTGATCGGAATTGGAAATTCAATCCAAATCGCGCATTTTTCCGCTTGCCCGCCCCGCCCAAAACGCTATTAAGACCCAATGTCGGGCTATGGCGCAGCCTGGTAGCGCGTCCGTCTGGGGGACGGAAGGTCGCAGGTTCGAGTCCTGCTAGCCCGACCATTAAACGACGTTACCGATACTCAAAAACACCCGCTTCGCGATTTGCGCAGCGGGTGTTTTTGTATCATGAACAAACATGTTATGGGGAACCAAAAGGGGGAACGATCATGAACGCAGATAACGCGCAAATCGACACCGGAGTGTTGGCGGATCATCAGATCGAAACCCTGATCGCGTCGGGCGGAATTTCGGCCTCTTCCCCGATTTTGAACGAACAAATTCAACCGGCATCTCTGGATTTACGGCTGGGCGCGATTGCGTACCGTGTGCGGGCGTCGTTTTTGGCAGGTCACGGGCGTACCGTGGCGGATCGGTTGGATGAACTGACCATGCATAAAATCGCCCTGACCGGTGGCGCGGTGCTGGAAAAGGGCTGTGTTTATGTGATTCCCTTGATGGAATACCTGTCCCTGCCCGACGGTATGACCGCTGCGGCCTCTGCCAAATCCTCGACGGGGCGGCTTGATCTGATGACCCGGGTGATCACCGATCACGGGGTTGAATTTGACCGTATTCCCGACGGATATGACGGCCCGCTTTATGCTGAAATCTGCCCGCAAAGCTTTTCCGTCGTGGCCCAGCCCGGTCAATTGTTGAACCAGATCATTTTCCGACAGGGTAAAACCCTACTCAGTGATGATGAACTGCGCGCTGTGCATGCCCGATCCCCGATTGTGTCCGGGGACCCGGTGATTTCCGACGGGCTGGGATTTTCAGTCGATCTACAGCCCCGTTCCGGCGATTTGGTCGGCTACCGCGCCAAACGTCACACAGGTGTGGTCGATCTGGCCAATCTGGATCATTATGACCCTGCCGATTACTGGGAAGAGGTGCGCACGTCCCAAGGCCGCATCATTCTGGACCCCGGCGCGTTTTACATTCTCGTCAGCCGCGAAGCGATCTGTATCCCGCCCGATTGCGCCGCTGAAATGGCCCCTTATCTGGCGATGGTTGGCGAATTTCGCGTGCATTATGCCGGGTTCTTCGACCCCGGATTTGGCTGGGATGGCGCCGGTGGGGCCGGTTCGCGCGGCGTGTTAGAGGTCCGGTGCCATGAGGCGCCATTTGTGCTGGAACATGGCCAAGTTGTGGGGCGTTTGGTTTATGAACGCATGAGCGCAGAGCCCAAAGCCCTGTATGGACGCGAAATAAAGTCCAATTATCAAGGTCAGGGGCTCAAACTGTCCAAGCATTTCAAATCGACCTGATTTTAGGGATTTGCCCCTGTAAATGGCAGGTTTCAGTGATCCAAAGCTTTGCCAAGGCGTGGCAGACGGGCCTTTCGGAGCAGTTTGCGCATGGTCCATTCCTGCCCGGACAGGCGGATCGCTTCGGTCAGCACGGTGTTGGCGACCTGTTCAACAACTGTGTCATGATCGACAAACAGTGACATCAAAAACCCGTCCGGATCGAGGCGTTGCAGGTCCTGTTCCGCTAAAATGTTACGCGGAAAATCCTTTGCGTTTGATGTGAGGATCGCATCACAAAACCCTGAAACAGCAGACGAAAAAACGTGAATGTCATTTTTGTCCGGCAACCATAGCTGCTGATCCAACGCCCCATTATGCGCAATCACAGCGCGGGGAAATTCGATGTTCAAACGCGCAATTTCACCGCGCGCATAGGTTTCCCCATCCGCGCCCAAACGGGCCGCGGCGCGGGCCCATTCTTCGCAGATACGTGCGCTCCACCTTGGTTCAAACAACCGTGCGCGGGCGCAGCCCAACACAATTTCCCGCATCACCGTCGGGTACAGAACACAAGCGTCGATCAGGACCCGCATGGCCCTATAGACGGAAGAACAGGGATTTTAGGTAGCCGCTTTCGGCCAGTTGTGGCAGCAGCGGATGATCCGGTCCCGCCGATCCGGTATAGATCAGCTGACCACGGCGTCCGCCCCGGCCAATGCCGCGTGCAGATGCGTTGCGGAATTTCGACAAATCCGCCGCATGTGAACAGGAACACAGGCCCAGATAGCCGCCTTCGGCCACCAAAGGAGCCGCCAGTCGGGCCACACGTTCATAGGCGCGCAACCCCGGTTCCAACGCTTTGCGAGATGGGGCAAAGGCCGGTGGATCACAGATCACCACGTCAAATTTTGCACCCTCTTCGCCCAGCTTGGTCAACACATCAAAGGCGTCGCCCTGACGGGTTGAAAACTGATCTGCGACACCGGTTGCGATGGCGCCTTGTTCAGCCAATGCCAGCGCAGGGGCAGACCCATCCACCGCCAATGCGGATGTGGCACCATTGGCCAGACAGGCCAGCCCAAAGCCCCCCACATGGGAAAATACGTCCAGAACCGACCCGCCTTTGGCCAGTTGTGCCGCAAAGGCATGGTTAGGACGTTGGTCAAAAAACAGACCGGTTTTTTGCCCGCCCATGACATCGGCCATATAGGTCGCGCCATTCATCGGCACGGGCAATGGGCCATCAGGGGCATTGCCCCGCATCACGGTGGTTTCTTCGGTCAGGCCTTCTAGGCTTCGCGACCGGCCAGTGCCGTTTTTGATGATGGTGGTCACGCCAGTCACGTCGGCCAATGCGGCGGCCAGCGGTTCAATCAGCACTTCGGCCCAGGCGGCGTTGGGTTGGATCACGGCCAGATCGCCAAATCGGTCGATAATCACCCCCGGCAAACCGTCGGTTTCTGCGTGAACCAGCCGATAAAACGGGGCATCATACAACCGTTCACGATGCTTCAGCGCGCGGGCAATACGCCCGGCCAGCCAAGCCTGATCAATGACCGCGTTTTCGTCCCGATCCAGCATCCGCGCAAAAATCCGCGAATTTGGATTGACCGCAACCACGCCCATTTTCTGACGTTCGGGGTCCTCCAACACGGCCAGCGCGCCGGGCTCGATCGCTTTGGTGCGGCGATCGGTGACAATTTCATTTGAGTAAACCCAAGGAAAGCCGTGGCGAATTGCGCGGGCTTCGGATTTGGGTTTCAGGCGGATGACGGGCAAAGAGGACGCATTCATACGCGTCCTCTAAAGACTTTGTCGTCCCAGCGAAAGGGGGGATAGATCAGCGTGCAGGCGCAGATGCCAGAATGGGGGGGTTTTGCGGGCCCAGTTCCTGCAGCGCCACCTGTGCAAGATGGGTCATGATGCGCACCTTCTGGCCTTCGCCGCGGGTTTCAGCCATCACAGCCGCCTGCCCGCCCAAGGCCGGTAAATCAGCGATGATGATCCGGGGGGATTCAACAACGGCGCCGGTTTGGGCGTGATGCACGGCCAGTTCAAATTTGATCGAATGCACGCCGCCAACAGTATACCGGGTCCGTTCGGTCAGTGAATGGAACCGCAATACGCGGATGGTGGCGACAACAGGGATATCGCCATGCAAGTCAGATGTGCCATCGCGAAACGACGCGGTAAAGATTTCGCCAATTTGCTGACGACGATCCCCAAGTGGGTCCCCCCGCCAAACGATATCCGCAATCGGGTAATATCCGTTGGATTCTGACACGGTCAGATTGGATGGAAACGCGACGCGAATGTCACGCACGTCATAGGACCGTTCGATGGCGACCTCTGGGATTGCGGTTTCCAATCCGGGTGCATTTAGGGGTGCGTTTCGGGATACGGTGTCGACGGTTGAACACCCAGCAAGTGTCAAAGCCAGTGCTGCAATGCCTGCGATACGTTTAAGTGTCATGTTACGCCCTCCGGGCTTTCGCCCATGAAATTGGTTACCCCCCTCAAGGTTACGTTAACTATTCTTAATTTTATGAGGCAGAATTGTGCCGGGATTGGTTCCATTTTGGGAAAAACCGGTGATTACCGCATGAATTCACCGCTATTAGGTCGGAATGGGCAACAATACTTTAGTGTTTCAACGACAAGCAAACACCCTTGATGTTCAAAATTAGAAAATGTCCCAGACTTTGGCGACAGCAATAATTGTCATCTGGTTGAGGCAACTTTCATTTTCCAGACTTAGCCCAGATCGACCTAACCCAACCCCAAGCTGATCCAAACCCCGGCAAAAACCATACCCAGCCTCCAGCGTTTCCTGAAACATCTCAAAGGATAGATTATCGGGAAAAGAGGCTTCGATCCTGTCTGCCACAAGTTTGCGAAATGCAAAGCGCGTATTCGTTGAACAAGGGTATGCATTATGCGCAAAGCCAGCGACATGTGCATTGCATTCAGACATAACGGTTTCGAAACACAAATATACATTGTCTTCAGAATCCATGCATTTGTGTAATGAGAGTCCGACAAACTTGCTAATGTTTTCAAGCGGATTGTCTTGGTCAGCAGATACCGAACTCACATTCAGCGCCAGAACGATCGTGTTAAGAAAAGCAATCGCTTTCATGAGAAAGTCACCTACCGTGAATGGCCTTGATCGCCTTGCCAAGATTGAAGGACCGCGACACCCGTTTCGTTTGGAAAACGCGGTTCCTAGACCTTCAAGATGCGATCTTTATCTAGTTCTTAAACTTGGCGGCCCGACCGCCGCGCCGTTTGGCCGGACCGCTGGTTTGCAATCCTTCGCGCAATGTTTGGGTCATTGGATGATCCGGATGTGCATCGCCATATTGCGCAATCAATTGCGTCAAAAACGCCTGAACATCTGCGCCCTCAGGAACGCTTAGCGCCCAATCCAAAAAGATCGAGCGACATTCCCCAGCTGTAATCCCATCCATCCGATAGGATTCCCGGATCAGGCCTTTGCGGTCCAAAATTGCTGGATCGAACTTTTCCATGTTGTCTCTCTTCCCCTGTTTTTGGACCGTTTTTTTTGGCTGGTGTTAGGTTGGATTCGCCGCGCCCCCAAGCAACCGCGAAATCACCTGATCCGCCTGTTGATAGGTGTTTTCGATCACAGCCCGCAGGTCGTTTGGCGTTTCTACGCCGGTTTCACGCAAAATCAACCGCAACCCACCTTCGCCAATCCGATCCAAATCCAACGCTTCGCCGGTTAACAGACGTGCGGCGGCCTGCAAGGACCAGAAAAGCCCGATCGCATCCTGCAAAACTGCCCCATCCGCGGCATTTAACCAACCGCTCGCGACGCCTGCGGCCAATTGCGCCTCGGTTTCGCGGACATTTGACCCGGTGCGCAAACATGCGGTCTGTGCCAGCAATTCGATATCCTGCATCCGTCCGCGCCCGATTTTGGCGTCAAAATCCCCATTCGGAGCTTTGGCGGCGGCGATTTTTTCGCGCATATCCGCCACGTCTTGTAGGATCGTGTCCCCGCCAGATTTTTCAGCCAGAACCGATTGCCGGATGGTTTCGACCTGATCGCCCAGCATTTGTGACCCCGCAACGGCGCGCGCGCGGGTCAATGCCAGATGTTCCCAGGTCCAGGCCTCGTGGCGTTGATAGTCCTCAAACGCCTTGAGCGATGTCGCCACTGGCCCCTGCCGACCAGACGGGCGCAGCCGCATATCCACTTCGTATAATTTGCCTTCGGCCATGGGGGCCTGCAATGCGGTGACCATGGCTTGGGTCAGGCGCGCATAATAGGCCCGTGTCGCCAATGGGCGGCGCCCCTCAGAGGCATCCACCCCATCCGCGTCATAAATCACGATCAAATCCAGATCGGAACTGGCATTCAGACGCGCCGATCCCATCGATCCCATGCCCAACACCACCGCGCCATTGCCCGGCATTGCCCCATGTTTTGCTTCAAAATGGGTCACAACAATGGGCCAAAGCCCGGCCACAACCGCTTGGGCCAAATCCGCATATTGCGCACCGGCCTGTTCTGGCGTGATCAGCCCCCGCAGATGATGCACCCCAATGCGGAAATGCCATTCCTTGGCCCAGCGTCGGGTGCCGTCCAGACAACTTTCGTAATCATCCAGATGGTCCAACGTGTCGGTCAGGCTGGATTTTAGCCCATCAATACCCGGCCATTGCGCAAAAAACGCCCCGCCAATCACAGCATCAAACACCCCGGAATTGCGCGACAAATATTGCGCCAAAGCGGGCGCAGTGGCGGCAATATCGACGATCAATTGGGTCAGTTGCGGGTTGGCTTCAAACAGGGAAAACAGTTGAACTCCGGCAGGTAAGCCTTTGAGAAAGCCATCAAATTGCAGCAAGGCTTCTTCTGGTTTTGCGGCGTCTTTCAGGCGGGTCAACAATTCTGGTTTCAACCGGTTGAAAATTTCAACCGCCCTGTCAGAGCGCAAAGCCGGATAGGTCAGCCAACGCGCTGTGACCTCTTGGCCGAAATCATCGTCGCTTGGCGCCACATGGCCGGGGGCAAAGAAATCTTCGGTCAGGGCATGGACCTGTTCCAACCGATCCGTCAGATCGGCGCGCATATCGGCCACGGATTGCCCCATAAAGGCGGCCAAACGGTCAAAACCTTCTGCGGAATTGGGCATCGTGTGGGTCTGGGCATCGCGCAGCATTTGCAATCGATGTTCGACCTCGCGGTGGGCCCGATAATGATCGGTCAGCGTGTCGGCCACCTCTGGTTCAACCCACCCGGCCTGTGACAGGGCGGCCAAACCATCCACCGTGCCCCGCACCCGTAATGTTTTATCGCGCCCACCTGCGATCAATTGCCGGGTTTGGGTGAAAAATTCGATTTCTCGGATGCCACCGCGCCCCAGTTTCATGTTGTGACCTTCGAGGATCAACCGACCCCCCAGTTTTTTATGGTCGCGAATGCGCAGGCGCATGTCATGGGCGTCTTGGATCGCGGCGAAATCCAGATGGCGACGCCAGACAAACGGCGTCAGCGTATCAAGAAACCGATTGCCGGCCGCGATGTCCCCGGCCGCTGCGCGCGCCTTTATATAAGCGGCCCGTTCCCATGTGCGTCCAACGCTTTCGTAATAGCGCTCTGCGGTTTCCATCGACAGGCAAACGGGCGTGACATTGGCATCCGGGCGCAGCCGTAGATCGGTGCGAAACACATATCCATCCCCGGTCAGGTCGGTCATCAATCCGGTCATTTTACGGGTCGCGCGAATGAACCCGGCGCGCGCATCATGATAATCATCCGGGTCAAACCGGGTTTCATCAAACAGCACAATCAGATCGATATCAGAGCTGTAATTCAGCTCAAATGCGCCGCCTTTGCCCATGGAAAGGGCAAACAATCCCCCGGCATTTTCGGCGTCCTCTGCCCCAAGACCCGGAATTTTGCCACGCTCGATTTCAGCCCCGACCAACCGTTTTAGCGACACATCCACCGCCGCATCCGCCAATCGTGACAACCAGCCAGTCACCTGTTCCAATGACCAGACCCCCGCCAGATCCGCCAGCCCGGTCAACAATGCAATCCGCCGTTTGGCCACACGCAATTGCGGTTTTAGCTGATCCAGCGCCAATTCTGGCAAACGTGCCAATTCGTCCGTGGCCGCCTGTTCGGGATCATCCAAGGCAGCGCGCAGCCATGCGCCTTCTTTGGCGATCAGCCCCGATAGATAGGGGCTGCATCCGGCCGCGCCGGTGATCAGGCCCGTCAATTCCGGGGGCAAATCAGGCACATGCGCAATCGCATCCGCCCCCATATCAGGATCAAATGCGTGTGGGCTGCGGGATATACGGGATGTAAACGACATAAGGCGACATTGCCTTTGTCCCCCGGCAGCGTCAATCGCCCAAGGCCGGGATCATCCCAATGTCGGCGTGCAATTTGTCGCGTCCCACGATTTAGTACCGTTAAAGACCAGATAGCCAAGAGAGGTTCCAATGAGCAAATCCTTACAACGTGTCACCGATGCATTGACCGCCGCTGGGCTAGGGTCGTTTGTTTTGGAAATGGATTTGGAAACCCGCACCGCCGCCCAAGCAGCAGAAGCCGCGGAATGTGACGTGGACCAAATCGCCAAATCCATCATCTTTGAGGGCACAGAGAGCGGGACCGCGATCCTGTTTCTAACCGCCGGTGGCAATCAGGTTGATATTGAAAAAGCCAGCGCCGTTGTTGGAGAACCTCTTGGACGTGCGCATCCCAAATTGGTGCGCGATCAGACCGGATTTGCCATTGGCGGTGTCGCGCCTGTGGGCCATTTGAACCCAATTCGCTGCTTTATGGACCCAAAATTGGCCGATTATAGCGTGATCTACGCCGCCGCAGGCACGCCCAAACATATCTTCCCAATCACCCCGGATGATCTGGTAGGTGTGACAGGTGCAAAAACCGTCGCATTCACCACCTAATGGCCAACGTAAAATGACACCGAAAACTGGGGTTGATCAGATGCAGACTAAGGCGTTCCTGATTACTCTTGGCGTCATCATTTTGATAATATTGACAATTATAGCCGCCTTGGGTGGAATAGCACTCGCCTCAGCTCTCATCCCCGGTGATGGTACTAAAGAAGGAAAAGTGGGGCTCATTCTTCTCTTCCCTCTGCTTTGGGTCTGGAAGAGGTTTTTCATTTGGTGTGGGGTTAAGTTCGAATAACGGTCGCTACACATGTCGCCCAAATCAAACATCACGGCCATCCGGTGCAACAAACGGGTGTCTTAGCCAACCATTGGTGCCGGTTGACCGGTTTGACCCCTTTGAGACGAGAACGACATAGCGACAAAGGCACCGGATGATGATCCATAATTTCTATTTCACAGAGCTTTCGGATAACCCAACTTTCGATTACCGAAGGTACTACGACGTCGCCGCAACCGTTTCGCTGAGTGATAACCTTATTCAGTACATCAGCGATAGTTTGCAGTGGGTACCCAGCTACAATCCAGCACACAATATGGAACCCCAATTGGGACTAAATTTCTACGGTCCAACAGTCATCAAAAATTCTGGAGCGCAAAAACTACATAGGATTTCAATGGCTTGGTTATCCTTGTATGGACAATCCCCGCCTGAGATTAAATTGACCGGAGATTATGGTTGGGCGGATGGACAAGGTTATGAAAGTGGGGCTTACGAAAAGCACAGCATGGTTCGAAGCCAAGTTGTCTCATGCTTTGATCAACTTGCGGATACATGTCTCCAAGTGGTGAACAGAGGTAATACTGCTTTCATCATGCACAATGGGATATGAAATGCTCGGTTGAGTGCTCGATGAGTATCGATGGTAGCTTCGTCCGCGTAACGGCAATCCCGCACGACAAGCACGTGCGCTAACCAACCATAAGGCCTGATGACCAGATTGAGCCCCTTCGCCAGAAGCTTTAAGCATTGGCGGGGTGGTGATCCCGGCTGATGTTACGCAATGGCACACGCTGGCGATCACATATTCTGCGGGCATTTTGACAGGCCGGATCAACGGGGCAGAAGTTGTTTCCGCGCCCACATCTGGACCCACTTGGACCGCTGTCGGAAACAAAGGCTTTGGCTTTCCGGGGCGCTTCCCACGATCCTTGGTCGCAGCCCCGCAACAAACGGTATCCTTTAAACGGGTGATTAACATAGGTCGGGTTTTAACGGTTGAAGAGCTGATCGAAGCCGAAGCGTGGGTTGCAAACTCAGTCTAAAACACGTTTGCTGCAAATATCTCTGACAATCACTGCAGAAATCCCTGTCACGCCACACAGGCGGTTCCGAAAAATATACCATTATTCCGATGAATAACAATAACCTACACGATTTATGTAAATAACATTCACATTAAAGCTTGAACTAGAGGGGGCAAACTCCGATATCGGTAATGTGAAAGCGATAAACATCGCAGCAAACAAACAAAACGTAACCTTACCAAGGAGCCCCAAATGTCTGACGCCACCGTATACCCGACGCATGAGATGCCACGCAGTGCCCGTGCAAAGGGCTGGTTTTCCAAGACCGAGGCCTGGCTTGACGAACGCGGCAAAGGGGCCTGGATCGCTGCCATGGTTCTCGGCTTTATCTTCGTTTGGCCCGTCGGCCTCGCCCTTCTCGCTTATATGATTTGGAGTAAACGCATGTTTTCCCGCAATTGCAGCCACCGTTCCCACGCCCATTCACCGCGCCACGCCTTTAAGGCGGCGATGAAACCTTCGGGCAATTCCGCATTCGACGCCTACAAGGCCGAAACATTGCAACGTCTAGAAGACGAGCAAGACAATTTCGAAGCCTTCCTGGCTCGCCTGCGCGAAGCAAAGGACAAAGCTGAGTTCGACCAATTCATGGATGACCGCGCCAAAAAGGCCAGCGATCCAGAAGACGAAGAAGAAGCGACACGCGAAGACGCCTAATCGTCCACACACACGACACAAATCCCCCCTTGGCGGCCCTCATGTAATGATGGGCCGCCTGCCCCAGTGAAACATCCGGAAAACCGGTGAAACCATAAAACATGAGGGACCCATGTCTGCCTACGCCTATCAAACCCGCACTGAACCACGCCTGCCTGACCCTGCCACGCGGCCTGATTTCTATGCCGGTGTACCGACCAAGCGGTTGATCGCATGGGTGTTTGACGTGGTCCTGATCGCGATCCTGGCCGCCATCGCCGTGCCGTTTACCGCGTTTTTAGGGATCTTCTTTTTCCCGTTTTTGATGCTGGTGCTGGGATTTTTCTATCGCTGGTTCACCCTGTCCAGCGGATCGGCCACTTGGGGCATGCGCCTGATGGGTCTGGAAATGCGCGAAGCAGACGGCCAATTTCTGTCAAACGGCACGGCATTTGCACATACATTGGGATACACAATTTCTGTGTCTTTCCCGCCGTTGCAGCTGATTTCGATCGCGTTGATCCTGTTCAGCCCCCGCAAACAAAGCCTGACTGACCATGTTTTGGGCACTGCTGCGCTGAACCGCGCATTGTAATCCCACCACATGCAGTCAAAGGGACGGTTCCCCAACCGTCCCTTTTTTCGTTGAAGCCATTAGACGCCCTGACGCCCCAATTCACCCACCTTGTTCAGCCACCTTGCGGCCAATTCGGGCTTGGCTTTGCTGGCGGGCGCGAAATGGGTGATTTTGGCAGGTTTCATGCCGATAAAATGCAAAATCTGCCCTTTGATTTGACGCAGCAAGGACCGATGATACATCAGCCCAAACAGGAATGTCGGCGTATCGGACGTCACAATCGCGCGCGCAGTGCGCCCCCCTAACAGCGGCAACGGCATACCCATTTTAGTGGTGCGTGTGTCAAACGCCCATCCCGGCAGCAATGTGCGATCAAACAGGCCCTTTAATTTGGCGGGCATCCCCCCCCACCACATCGGTGTCAGCAAAACCACATGTTGGGCCCAGTCCACATCCGCCTGAAAGGCCAGTAAACAAGGCTCTAGCGGTTTGTGGTTGGAATATCCGCCAAATCCATAATCCAAATCAAAATCACGCAGGTGCAATACCCGCACATCGTGACCGGCCTCTTGGGCGGATTGCGTATATTTTTCGGCCAGAGATTTGGACAAAGACGTTTCAGCGGGGTGGCCGTTTAGAACCAGAATACGTTTGGCAGACATGACGTTTCCTTTGGAGTGTTAAATATTGACCGTGGTCATATTGTCAAAAATGACCACGGTCAATTCATAAATTTGACCACGGTCACAAATCCTGTATGTCTAGGCACATGACCCAACAAACCAAACCCATCCAAAAACGGGCCCACGCCACCCGCGCCAAACTGATCGACACCGCCAAAGCAGTGATCGCTGTTCAGGGCTATGGGGCGATGCGCGTCGAACAAGTGGTACAACAGGCCGGCGTCGCCAAGGGCACATTTTTTGCCCATTTCCCGGACAAGGACGCGTTGCTGGATCTGATCGTTGGGGATGAATTGAACCTCTATCTTTATGATATTGAACAGAAATCCACGCCCGATGATGTTGCGGATTTTGTGGTTCAATTGATGCCAATCCTGAATTTCATGGCCCAAGAACGCTATCTGTTTGATCTGATCATTCGGCATTCCGGCGCCGCCGCCAAAGAGGAACTGGGCCCTATCGCGCGGACCTTTGATCGTCAGATCGCGGTTTTGGCCAAATGGTTAACAATTGGCCCGTTTCGCAAAGATGTGTCCGCCATCCTTTTGGCCGAAGGCGTGCAAGCCTTTGTTATCCAAGCGATTGCGCTGCATTTTTGCGCCGTACACGGGGATGCCAGCATCCAATCGCGGTTAACCATCTACCTTGAAGCGTGGTTGCGCCCACAAGGAGCGCCCCTCTAAAAGAGGCAAAATTGTCCATGAAATATTAATATTTCAATCAACTCCCTGAATATGGGGGGCTTGGACTCGGGGACACGCGTTGTTAACGTCCCCCTTAAGGAGCCAGTTTTATGCGTCATACACTACCCCTTGCGCCGCAATTTTACGTGACCGCGCCCCAGCCCTGCCCCTATCTGGCAGACCGGATGGAGCGCAAATTATTCACGGCTTTACAAGGGGATACAGCCGAACAGCTGAATGACGCATTGTCAAAACAGGGCTTTCGCCGGTCGCAAAATGTCCTTTATCGCCCGTCCTGTGCGGAATGTTCGGCCTGTTTGTCAGCCCGGATCAAGGTGGCGGATTTTGCCCCGACCCGCAGTCAGCGCCGCGTGTTTAAACGCAATGCAGACCTGCACCGACGCGCGCTGTCGCCTTGGGCCACAGAGGAACAATATGCGTTGTTTCGCGATTATCTGGACGGGCGTCATTCTGATGGCGGCATGGCGGATATGGACCTGTTTGAATTCGCCGCCATGGTCGAAGAAACGCCAATCCGGTCCCGTGTGATCGAATATACCCACCCTGACGACGACGCGACGCGCGACACCGATCCACGTGGCGGTCTGCGCGCAGTATGTTTGACCGATATCCTCGATGATGGGCTGTCGATGGTTTATTCGTTTTTCTCGCCCGAACATCACGGGGATTCACTGGGCACTCATGTGATTTTGGATCATATCGAAATCGCGCGTCAGATGGATTTGCCCTATATTTATTTGGGCTATTGGGTGCCCGGATCGCCCAAAATGGACTACAAGGCCAAGTTCAAAGGGTTAGAAATCTATCACCGCGGCGAATGGACACCGCTAACAGACAAAGCCGCCTATGAGGCCGAAACCCATCCCCTATCTGTGCCGCCCATCGCCGAACAAGTGGCCAAGATCAGCCTGCCGGATGCGCGGCCCACAACAAAATTCTAATGCCCCATATCGCTGCTTTTGCGCTGGTTGTACCGGATTACGATCTGGCGCTGGATTTCTATCATGGCGTTTTGGGTTGGGATGTCATCACGGACAAACGGCTTAGCGTGACCAAACGCTGGGTGCTGGTGGCCCCGCCCGGTGGGCAATGTCGCATATTGCTGGCCAAGGCGGATGGTGACCTACAATCCGCAGCCATCGGTCAGCAAACCGGCGGACGTGTCGGTTTTTTCCTATCGACCGATGATTTTGCCCGTGAACATGCCAGAATGATCCAGGCCGGTGTGCATTTCTGCGAAAAGCCACGCCGAGAAATCTATGGCATTGTCGCGGTCTGGCAGGATCCGTTTGGCAACCGCTGGGATCTGCTGCAACCCAGTTCAGATAATCCGATCTAACACCACGCCCGAATTTTGGTGGATCAAAAGAAAAACGGCGCCCAAAGGACGCCGTTTTCAAAGGTATAATGTCTGGGTCAGTTCCCGATGAGATTGGGAATGATTGTGACGACCTGTGGGAACAGTGCCAACATGCCCAACCCAACCACTTGGATCAACACAAACGGGATCACCCCGCGATAGATATGACCGGTCGTGACCTCTTTGGGGGCGACGCCGCGCAAGTAGAACAGCGCAAACCCAAAGGGCGGTGTTAGGAACGATGTTTGCAGGTTCACCGCGATCATGATCGTCACCCATTTCGGATCCAGAACATCCCCATAGATGACCGGGCCGACGATTGGGATCACGATGTAAATGATTTCAAGGAAATCAAGCACAAAGCCCAGCACAAATAGCACCAGCATCACGATCAGGAACACCGTGCGCACATCATCAAAACTCTTGAGGAAGTCCTGAATGTAATGTTCGCCACCAAAGGAAATCACCACCAGATTGAGCAGCTGAGAGCCGATCAGGATGGAGAAAACCATCGATGTTACTTTGGCGGTTTCGCGCATGACGGGGGACAAAACGCCACCGGCAAACAGCACCCAGCATGCATAGAGGATCACCGCAAAGGCAAACAAGAAGCAGGTGAAGGCCGCGATAAAGGCCAGCCAGTTTTCAAACCCGACACTTTCCTGATTGATCCGCATATCAAAGTTGGTGCCCAGCAACAGCATGACCACAACCGCGCCCGTGCCCCATAGGATAGGTGCGCCGGATTTGCCTTGATCCTGTAGCTTGCGATAGGCCGCCAGCAGGATCGCCCCACCTGCGCCCAATGCGGCCGCTGGTGTTGGGTTGGTGATGCCGCCCAAAATGGACCCCAGCACCGCAACGATCAGGACCAGAGGTGGGAACACCACCCGCAGCAGATCATTTTGACCCAACCGGCCTGCGGCGACCTTGCTGGCGCGCATCACAATGATGCCCGGAACCAGCAGGATCAACAATGTGACCCCCGGTGATGTCAGCGGACCAATCGCCACCACATCCAGGAACAACATCGCCAACAGACCCATCGCCCCCAAAATCAGTGGTTTAGGATCGGCGTTGGGCTGAACCCCCCGTGCTATGACCAGAACCAAGCCGAACAACAAAGCAAATACTGCGATGCCTTTGCCGATGGGGGCTGCATTTTCTAGCTTTTCAGCCAGCGCCTGCGCCCGTTCATCGTCGCTCAGTTGATGGGCGGCAACCGCACCACCAGAGGCGTCAATCGCCGCTTGTTCTCCAACAGCTGTGTCCCATGCCTCTTGGCCATGCAGTTCCAACATCGAGGCGGCGCATTGCTCAGAAACATTTGTGCGCAAGCTCGCGGATTGTCCGGCTTCGGAATAGGAATTCACGATGACGGATTGCGACCCAACGATGCCCACCTGGCCCAGCAGGATGGTTCCGACGATTAATGCAACAGGCACGCCCAGGAACCATGTCAGGCCTTCGTTACGGGTGATGGTTTCACCGGTTTTGGCGTCAAATTCCACCGGCGGTGCCTTATGTGGTTTCAACATCGCATAGCCAAACGCATAGGCCCCATAAAGGAAGGCCAGCATGATCCCCGGCAGCAACGCCGCTTGGAACAAGGTGCCAACGGACACAACCGCGGGTTCCCCGAGAAGGGTCAGCGCATCGCTACATCCTGCTTCTTGGGCGCGGGCCTCTTGGGCGGTGGAATAAAGATCCCCAGCCAAGGTGCCCAACAGCACGATCACAATCGAAGGCGGAATGATCTGCCCCAATGTGCCCGACGCCGCAATCACCCCTGTGGCCAATTCCGGCGAATAATTGTTGCGCAACATAGTGGGCAACGACAAAAGCCCCATGGTCACAACAGTTGCGCCCACGATCCCGGTTGAGGCCGCCAAAAACGCCCCCACAACCACAACCGACACGGCCAGACCGCCCGGCAATGGGCCAAAAACGCGGCTCATCGAGGTCAGCAAATCATCCGCGATTTTGGACCGTTCCAGCGTGATCCCCATCATGACGAACATCAGTACCGCCAACAGGGTTTCGATGGATTGCCCCGCCAGAACCCGTTCGTTCATCCGGTTCACAATAAAGGACACGTTGCGGTCCATCGCTGTTTCCCAGCCTTGCGCAAACACAGGTTCCGCAAGTCGTGGCAAATCAGGATACCTAAAGACCGAGATTTTATCCGGATGGATCCCTGATCCGATCAACGCGTTATAGGCGTCTGACCCTTTGTCGATCGCTTGGTGGATCAGGTATCCGCCTGAATCCAGCGCCGCAATCAACGCAAATGAAATAACCCCTGCCCCACCGATGGCAAACGCCACCGGAAAGCCGGAAAGAATACCCCCAAAGAGGCACAGCAAGACGATGATCAGGCCGATCTCGACGCCATCTAATCCCAATAGCATAGCTTTACGCCCCTAATTTAGTGGATGTCTGCAACAAGTTCGGCTTGCTCATCGCCCAGCACGTCCTTGTCGAGATATTTGTTTTCAGAAGAAGGCCCTTCTTTCCACTCTAGGTAAGAGCGATAAAAGAACGCCACGGCCTGCAGCATGATCAACCCGGTGAACGCCACCAGCAGGATCTTGAACAGGAAATAACCGTTAAAGCCGTTGGGCGAAAACCCGATGGTTTCAACATTCCAACGAATGGCGCGGGCTTTGGTGATCAACCGATCCAAACTGTCAGAAGCGGACGGTTTTGGCACCACCAGATGGCGCCACAGGAAATACCAGCCATACATCCATGTCAGCACCGCCGCCGGCACCATAAAGATCAGCGATCCGATCATGTCGATGATGCGTTTGGTGCGAAACGACACGGCAGAATAGACCAGATCAACCCGGACATGCCCGCCCTGAACAAAGGTATAAGACGCACAAAGCGTCACGATCAGCGCGTTTTCGAATTTCAGCATTTCGGCCCACCAGGACACGTCCTTGGTCAGCGCGGATCCAAACCCGATCGAAATCTCGGACACCGCAAAGACGCGCTGCATAAAGATGATCATGATCTGTTGCAGCACCATCAACAAACCGGCCCAAGCAAAAAACCGGCCGATGCCGTTTGCAAACCCTTCCAGGGTCCGAACGCAGCGCCACATAAACCCGTTATTTGCTAGCCCAATTCCGGTAAAAACCAAGAAGATCGCAAAAACCGCGAAAAACAGCTCGGTAGAGCCGCCATAATAGATGAACCGCATCAGCGCTTCTTTGATTTCGGTTTCTGGCATCGATCCGTTGATATACGGCACCCAAGACAGCCATTGCCCCGGATGTAACACCGCATAGCCGATGTTATAAAAAGCTTCGATCAGATGTGCGAAAAACCAACCAAAGGCGTTTCCGCCCCATGATTCGACCAGTCCCATGGTCATCCCCCGTTTTGAATGGGCCCTAATTTATAGGGTAAATTCGCGCGATGTGCAGGCGTTGACCGAAATCCTCAAACCCACGCGATCTGCGCGCACCGACCCCCCGTGCGAAACGGAGGGCCGATAAATTTATACGATCAGGCTTTAGCCCAGAACGCGGTCACGCTGGCTACGGTATGTCCCTTCGGACTTCACCAACCAGTTAGAGCTGGCCGCCATAGAAGAGTTGTAGCTTTCACGGATGCCGGCATACAGATCGTCACCCATGTGCTCGCTCAGAGTTTCCTCTGTCGCAGTCCCCATTGCGTCCCAAACTGAATCTGGGAATTCCAGAACGTTTACGCCGCCAGCCTGCAGACGCTGCAATGCGGCACCGTTGTTGTTCAGGAATTGTGACAGGTTCCACTGGTGGCATTCGCCAGCAGCGATTTCGATCACTTTCTGATGGGCTGGGGACAGTTCGTTGAACACGTCACGGTTTGTCGCCAGCGACAGACCCGCACCCGGCTCGTGGAAGCCAGCTGTGTAGTAGAACTTGGTGATTTCCTGGAAACCAGCTTTTTCATCTGCCCATGGGCCGATCCATTCGGTTCCGTCAATCGCACCAGATGCCAACGCTTGGTACACTTCTGCACCCGGAAGGTTTTGGATGGATGCGCCCAGTTTACCCAGCGCTTGACCGCCCAGACCCGGCATACGGAATTTCAGACCTTGGAAGTCTTCTGGACCGTTGATTTCCTTAGAGAACCAACCACCCGCTTGGGCGCCAGTGTTACCAGCCAAGAACGATTTCAGGCCAAAGATTTCGCCCAGCTCGTCGTGCTTTGCAGCGCCTTCGCCATGGTAGTACCAGTTGGCCAGTTCCTGTGCAGTCATGCCGAAAGGAACAGATGTAAAGAAGGCATAGCCTGGGTGCTGACCGACAAAGTAATAGTCAGCCGCGTGATACATGTCCGCCTGACCAGATGTCACAGCGTCAAACACTTCGAAGCCACCAACCAATTCGCCTGATGCTTTCAGATCGATGGTCAATGAGCCGTCTGTCATGGCGGTGATGTTGTCAGCAACACGTTGCGCTGCATCATGCACACCGGCCAGACCGCGGCCCCAGCTGGTGACCATTGTCAGGGTCCGATTGCCCTGAGCATATGCCGGAGCGGCAAGGCCAGTCGCAGCAGCGGCGGTGCCGCCAATAGCAGAAGTTTTCAAAAAAGAACGACGATCCATGGTTGTCCTCCCAAAGTAGAACCGTCCCCTCCCCGGGGATGGCAGATCGTTGCAGGTTCGATGACCCTAGCGCGGGAAATTGCAGACCAAAATACCCATGACTGCGTAGAGACCCACAAGATCGATCAAAATTGTCATAAAATATGACCGGTTTTCGGGGTTAGAACACCCTAAACCCTTTGCGTTAGCGATAACAGCATTTTTGGTGCCCTTTGATTCGCCACAGATTCGGTCTATCGAATCATTTATGGACACCCGCCCAACCCCTTTTCGCGATGCAATTGCGCTCAGTTACGGACAAAAACTGTTCCTTTTGGCAACCGTGCCCCTGATCGTGGCGGTGACGGTGATTTCGTTTTTGGTGATCGGCCAATCAAGGCAATTGGCAGAACGTGAAATCAAGGCGCTGGAAACGCAGCTGATCGATGCCAAGCGGGATGAGCTGAAAAACTATATGTCAATTGCACGCACGGGCTTCGTCAATATTTATGGACGTGCCGCACCAGATGACGAAGTGGCCAAGCTTGAAGTGACCCAAGAATTGTCATCCATGATCTATGGTCAGGACGGCTATTTCTTTGTGTATGATTACGATGGGCGCAATCTGGTCGCCCCCCGGCAAACGTTTCTGATTGGCGGGGACTGGACTGGGTTGGTGGACACAAATGGCATACCGATCACGGATGAATTGATCCGTATCGCCCGCGCCGGTGGGGGCTATCATACCTTTGACTGGCCCAAACCCAGCACCGGTGAAACCGCGCGCATGGTTGTCTATGTGGTGGGCTTGCAGGATTGGCGTTGGGTTGTGGGCACCGGTATTTTCATCGATGACGTGTTGGATACCGTCGCCGCAGCCCGCGCCGAAGTTGAGGACCGCATCCAGAGGATGTCACTCTATATATTGGCCATCACCATTGCGGCGTTGGTGGCGGTGTTTTTGACCGGTATTGGTCTGAACATACGTGAACGACGGCTGGCCGATGCCAAGCTAAAGCAACTGACCCAACGGATCATCGACACCCAAGAAGAAGAGCGCGGGCGCGTGGCGCGGGAATTACATGACAGTATTTCCCAGATTTTGGTGTCGGTGCGATATGCGTTAGAATTGGCTCGTAAACGTCTGAAATCAAACGATGAACGCGCCGAAGAGAGCTTGGACAAAGGCATCCAATCCCTTGGCGGCGCCATCCAGGAAGTGCGCCGGATCAGCCGCGATTTGCGCCCCGGTGTGCTGGATGATTTGGGGCTTGGCCCGGCGTTAAAATCCCTGACCGAAGATTTCGCAACCCGAACCGGCATCATCGTGAATTTTGAAACCGTGGTGTTTCGAAATCGGCTGGATCAAGAGGCCCGCATTGCCATGTATCGCATCGCCCAAGAGGCCCTGACCAATATTGAACGCCATGCCGAAGCGACACAGGTCGATATTCAACTGCGCGGCAATCGCAAAGGGGCATTGCTGCGTATTGCTGATAACGGGGTCGGCCTGCCGCCCCGCACCGAACGGCGCAGTCGTGGCGGTGGACTGGGGCTGCGCAATATGGCTGAACGTATCGAACAATTGGGTGGGACATTTCACCTGATTTCCACTGGTCCGGGAACCGTGATAGAAGCCCTGATCCCGCTGAGCCACATGCTGACACCGACCGAAAACACGACGGGTCGATTGGTTCACAAAAAGGAGGACGTCATATGAGTTTGGTCCGAGTTGTTATCGTTGATGACCACCCCATGGTGGCCGAAGGCATCCAGTCGCTGCTGGAATCCTATGACAATATTAATGTGGTCGGCGTCCTGTCGAACGGACAGGAAATCGTGGATCAGGTAGAAACGCTGGATCCCGATGTCATTCTGCTGGATTTGAATATGCCGCAACTGGGCGGGCTCACGGCCACTGAAATGATTTTGGAACGCCGTCCTGCGACCCGGATTCTGATCCTGTCGATGCATGACAGCCCTGAATATATCAGCACCGCCCTTAACCATGGTGCCAAGGGCTATGTGCTAAAGGATGTCCCAACCGAAGAAATCCATACCGCGATTGAGGCGGTCATGCGTGGCGAACAATATCTATGCACCGGTGCCGAAGGTTCCCTTAAACCCAAAATCGCAGATGGTCGGGAACCCCTAACCAACCGGGAACAAACCATTTTGTTGCAATTGGCGCAGGGGCAATCCAACAAAGAAGTCGCAAATGTTTTGGATATTTCTGTCCGCACGGTAGAAACCCATAGAAAGAATATCAAACGTAAATTGGGGATCAGTTCGACCGCTGGACTGACCCGGTATGCGTTGGAACATGGGGTCCTGCAAGGCACCGGCGTGGCGCTGAATTAACCACACACTTTTAGCAATTAGTTTACAATTTGACTGATATTGTCCCCTCAAAAGGGGCCGCTATGAACGTACAACTTGATCCACACCAAACCACGCCAAGTTATTATAACCCGGCCACCAACTCGTTTGGTCAGGAACAAAATGACATTCGCGTGCTGGTTGATGAAATTGCGACAACACGTGGTTTGACCATTCAGATGTCACTGCGGCTGATGACGCTGGCCTCTGCCCCGCCTGATGATATTCGCGATCTGGTTATGGGTGAATTTGTCGACATGGCTGCGCAATTTGGCCGCAATATGGATCTGCTCTATGGCACAGGTGGGTTTTCCACGGGAAATTTTGCCGATCATCCACGGGAACGGATCGAATGGATCAGGTCCATCGCATTACAGCATCCCCAGCGTAAAAATCGCATATTGGGGGTGCAGTCCAAAATTCAGGATATGCAAACTCTGATTGAGGCAGGAACCCTGCCCGATTGCAGATCCGCGCGACATTTTTACGAAACCCTGTGGCCAGTCGTGCGCGATGAAATGACCAAAATGATATGGGATCTCTGGGCGGATTTGGACAACCAGAAACAAGAAACCATGTCTCAGGTGGATCAGCTTCATATCACGTTGGAAACCACATTGGATGAAATTAAATCGATTGCATCTGCGGTGCGCATGACGGCGTTGAATGCCTCTATTCAGGCGGCCCATGCAGGCGAAGTGGGGTCTGGTTTTTCTGTTGTCGCCAAAGAAATTCGCGCACTTGCAGAGAAAATTCAGGCCTCGACGGATAATGCGGATCAGGCTGTGCGTGAAATGCGCGATTAGACCCAGCTGTATCAATAAAAACGGGGCGCAATGACGCCCCGATCAACAGAAACTATTCTGTCAGAATGCCGTTGGCCTAGGAATGCAACTTGGCTGGGCTAAAGGACCGCAGCAGGGTCACATTGCCCTCGTTTACGGACAATTCCACCTGAAAATCCTGATCTTTGGGCAATGTCCCTTGCGACGCCAACCCGACGGTGACCCGCTGAGCCACATCATCCACAGCAAATTTCAAATCCTGTGTCGGGGACAATCGAAATCCGAGCGAAAACGGCGCGGCTTCCTGACCTTCGGTTGCGACATAGACATCCTTTTCGCCAATTGCAGCCGGATCCTGCGAATGTTCAAGCCACAAAATGAACGGACGCCCATCAGGACCCTGCATGGCATAAACAGCATCAACAAGATCGACATTTCGGCTGGACAAGGTATCAGCGATGGATGGCACAGGCGGCTCCTTGGGTTTTGACATCAATTTGACGTCACAGATCGGGTTTTGGGTCAAATTTGGGGGCAATTGGCCCCCAAACGTTGTTTAGGCGAACAAGAAGTCTTCTTCGCTCAGGTCTTCTGCATTTACACCTTCGAGGCGGATCACCAGATCACCCGCTTCGATTACGGCGGCGCTTTCATCCTGGCTTAGGAACAGCCCGGCAAAGTCCAGACCGTCAATTCCAGAGATTTGGATTTGGTCGGCACCATGGCCAAAATCTGTGATCACGTCAGCGCCGTCTCCGTCGTCGAACGCAAACAGGTCATCGCCATCACCACCGGTCATCAGGTCATTATCGACACCCCCATCAATCAGGTCATCCCCGTGACCGCCATAGATTGTGTCGTCATCATCCGCGCCGAAAATTTGATCATCCCCATGACCGCCATAAAGCAGGTCATCGCCGTTATCAGGCTCCAAATCGCCCAAAACATCGGGAACATTCAGCGTATCTGGCAGCCCGGGCGGCAGGCCACCATGGATCACATCATTGCCGGTGCCTGCGAACACCGTATCGGACCCTTCGCCCGCGATAATCACGTCATTTCCGGAATTGCCATAGATCGTGTCGGCGTCAAACCCGCCATCCAGCGTGTCATTGCCGGACCCACCGCGAATGTAATCCGCGTCATCGCCGGTGGTGACCGTGTCATGCCCGGCCCCGGCCCAGACAACATCCATATCGTCGCCCGGCAAAGGATCCGCGGGGAACAGCCCCGGATAACCCAGATCAGGCGCACCAGAAATGCCAAACACATCGTCAACATTGCCGGATGTATCAATCACATCGTTGCCAGATCCACCGCCGACATGGTCAGACCCGTTGCCGCCGATAATGATATCGCGACCGGCATTGCCATGCAGGCTGTCATCGCCGTCGCCACCATTGATTTTATCCCAGCCAGAGCCGCCGCGAATGGCATCGTCGCCATCCCCACCATAAAGTTTATCCGCGCTGGCCCCGCCATAGATTTCGTCATGGCCAGCCCCGCCATAGGCGATGTCTTTGCCGATCCCGGCCACGATCAGGTCATTGCCCCAATCCCCACGGATGAAATCGTTGCCCTGTTGACCATAAAGCGCGTCATTGCCTTTGTTGCCATGCAACCGGTCGCCGCCATCGCCACCAAACAACGTGTCATTGTTGTTGCCACCATGCAGACTGTCTTCGCCGCGGGCCCCATACAATGTGTCGTTGTTATCATGGCCATAAAGGGTGTCATTGCCGTAGCCACCACCGATTTTATCGTGACCTTCGCCGCCCAGAACATAATCGTCGCCCGCACCGGCATAGACCACATCGTCGCCTTTGCCCGCATGCACCACGTCGTCACCGGTCCACGTGCGGATCAGATCACCCCCATGACCGCCCAGAACCACATCATCGCCGCCACTGGCGCTGATGCTGTCCCCGGCCGACATGGCACGAATAAAGTCATCGCCGCCATCAGTATAAAGCGCGTCAACAAAAGGAGTGCCTTTGACCACGGCGTTCATATCCTCAAGCGCAGCAGCATCCCCGTCAAAGGTCAGACGCTGTGCAACTGGCCCGGCCAACACATCAAACTGAATGGCGATCCCATCGGGGGTTTCAACAACAATCAGATCACCTGCCGCATTTGCCTGATAAGAATGTTCGATCAAGGAACCTTGCACACCCTCTTCGTCAAAAACTTGGGTGCATAGCAGTGCATTGACAAAGCCATCCGCATCTTCGGCCCCAATTCCGGCGAAGAAAGTCACGCCATATCCACCATTTGGTAGATCAGAGATCGTCGCATTGGATAATGGATTAAAATCTATCTCACTTTGGGCATAATCGGTTACCGAGGCAGGTATCATGGCAGTCCCCTTTAAAACGCGTCCCCATCGACCGCGCTGAAATGTGTCAAAAACTGGGCCAAATGTGGCGCAATTGCGGGCATATTTCAAAGAGAATGTGGCAAACCCCGCATCCAGGTTAAAAAGTGATTAACAAAAGCCAAGATTGTCGATGGATTGGAAACAACATTGCCATTATTGCCGGATCGGACAATTTCAGCCCGCAGGTCTGATCAAAATTTGATAGAATCACACGTAAATTTGATCCGTTTCAAATGGCAGCCAAAGGCGATTTTGTAATTTTATTGCGGCAAACCCCCGTTTGACGAAATTTTTGCTGCATTACTGTTGACGCCATGTTTCCCCCGTGCATAAAGTCACCACGCAACGAGGAGCCCGGAATGAAACGCATTCTAGTACTTGTGAGAATAAGGCGCATGGACCGGTAACGGTAGACCATAATGGTACCCCATGCGCCCTCGGAAATTTCCGGGGGTTTTTTGTTGCGCAACTTAAAAATGTCTGAATACGGAGCAAGACATGACACGTCAGATGACCGGTGCGAAAATGGTAGTTCAGGCCCTGAAGGATCAGGGTGTCGACACAATCTTCGGATATCCTGGCGGAGCTGTGCTTCCGATTTATGATGAGGTCTTTCTTCAGAATGACATCCGCCACGTTTTGGTGCGCCATGAACAGGCCGCGATCCACGCCGCCGAAGCCTATGCACGTTCCACCGGCAAGGTTGGCGTGGCGCTGGTGACATCCGGACCCGGCGCGACAAACGCAGTGACCGGCCTGACCGATGCATTGTTGGATTCCATTCCGATCGTTGTGTTTTCCGGGCAGGTACCGACCTTTATGATTGGGTCGGACGCCTTTCAGGAAGCCGACACCGTTGGCATCACCCGCCCCTGCACCAAACACAATTGGTTGGTCAAAGAGACCGACAAATTGTCCGGCACCATTCACGAAGCGTTCCACGTGGCCACCACTGGCCGCCCCGGTCCGGTTCTGATTGACGTGCCCAAGGACGTGCAATTTGCCACCGGTAAATACACCGACAAACTGAAAAACAAGAGCCATTATAACCCACCCGTCAAAGGCGACATTGCCTCGATCACCGAATTGGTCGAAGCCATGGAACAGGCCGAACGCCCGGTATTTTATACCGGCGGTGGCGTGATCAATTCCGGCACGGCGGCGTCACAATTGCTGCGCGAATTGGTGGATGCAACGGGCATCCCGATCACGTCGACTTTGATGGGTTTGGGCGCCTACCCGGCGACGGGTGAAAATTGGCTGGGCATGTTGGGCATGCATGGTCTGTATGAGGCGAATATGGCGATGCATGATTGCGATCTGATGATCAATATCGGCGCGCGTTTTGACGACCGCATCACCGGGGTGATTGAAAAATTCAGCCCCAACTCAACCAAGGCTCATATCGACATCGACCCGTCCTCGATCAACAAAGTGATCCCGGTCGATATCCCGATTGTTGGCGATGTGGGCCACGTATTAGAAGACCTGCTGAAAGTGTGGAAATCCCGCGGGCGCAAGGTCAACAAAGACGGTTTGGCGCGTTGGAAAGGTCAAATCGCAGATTGGAAAGCTGTGAATTGTCTGGCGTTTGAACAAACCGGCAAGGTGATCAAACCTCAATATGCGCTGGAACGGCTGGAAGCACTGACCAAAGACATGGACCGCTATGTGACCACTGAGGTGGGCCAGCATCAGATGTGGGCGGCGCAGTTTTTGAAATTCAATGAACCCAATCGGTGGATGACATCCGGCGGTCTGGGCACGATGGGCTATGGGTTCCCTGCCTCAATCGGTGCGCAACTGGCGCATCCGGATGCCTTGGTGATCAACGTGGCTGGCGAAGCGTCCTGGCTGATGAACATGCAGGAAATGGGCACTGCGATGCAGTATCGCCTGCCGGTGAAACAGTTCATTTTGAACAATGAACGTCTGGGCATGGTGCGTCAGTGGCAGGAATTGCTGCATGGCGAACGCTATTCCAGCAGCTGGTCCGAAAGCCTGCCTGATTTCGTGAAATTGGCCGAAGCGTTTGGCGCCAAAGGCATTCAATGTTCCGATCCCGACACGCTGGATGATGCGATCCTGGAAATGATCCATCATGACGGGCCGGTTCTGTTTGATTGTCTGGTTGAAAAGCATGAAAACTGCTATCCGATGATCCCATCGGGCAAGGCGCATAACGAAATGCTGATGGGCGACGATTCCACCGAAGGCGCAATCGACGCGTCCGGCTCGGTTTTGGTATAAGGAGAGACGAAAATGTCCGCACTACGTATCAAAAAAGGCTCTACCAGCCATTCCGCCTATAACCTACGCCCCAATTTTTCGGACGTTGTTGAAACCCACACACTGGCGATGCTGGTGGAAAATGAACCCGGCGTTCTGGCCCGTGTGATCGGCCTGTTTGCCGGGCGTGGCTACAACATCGAAAGCCTGACCGTGGCCGAAGTGAACCACGAAGAAAACCTGTCGCGCATCACCATTGTCACCAGCGGCACGCCGCAAGTGATCGAACAAATCAAAGCCCAAGTCGGCCGGATTGTACCGGTGCGCGACGTGCATGACCTGACCGTCGAAGGCCCGTCCGTGGAACGCGAATTGGCGCTGTTTAAGGTGTCCGGCAAAGGCGAACATCGGATCGAAGCCTTGCGCATGGCGGAAATTTTCCGCGCCAATGTGGTCGACAGCACGTTGGAAAGCTTTGTGTTTGAAATCACCGGCACGCCGGAAAAAATCGACGCTTTTGCGGATCTGATGCGCCCGATTGGCCTGTTGGAAATGGCGCGCACGGGCGTTGCGGCCCTGTCACGCGGCGCTGAGTAATAACGGCGATCCCTTTCTGATACGGCAAAGGGCGGATGATTTCCGCCCTTTTGTTTTGTGAAAATGACGGCCGCGACTGGCGAAACCTCGCGCCTCAGGGCTTGATCAGACCCATGTCTGATCTCATATCAAATCATGACAATTATTTTTGATATTCAGAGGCATAGATGACCAAATCCACCACGCAAATCGGCAGAGAACTCTCTGAAACGTTGAACCCGGGCATGGAACAGGCGCTGGATGCGCGGTACGGACATTTGTTGCCCGGAATGGCCGAAGGTGTCGTTGATTTCTCTTATGGGCGACAATACGGCCGACCGGGCCTGCCGTTGAGAGACAGATATATCGCCACAATCGCGGCCCTAACCGCATTGGGTGGGCAGACCAAACCGCAGCTAAAGATCAATATTTCCGGTGGCTTAAAGGCCGGTCTGACCCAAAAAGAAATTGCCGAAGTGATCTGGCAAATGTCGCTCTATGGCGGGTTCCCCTCAGCGATCAACGCGCTAAACACAGCGCTAGAAGTCTTCGAAGAACAAGACCCCTCAGATTGACCCAAATCGTCGAATTGAGACGCCCAAATCGGGCGTCTCGTTTGATTATGTCGTCATCCGTCGGTGGACTTTTCCTCCATGGGGATCAGCCCGGCATCCGCGCCGGCTTGGGCCTCGATCATATCGACAACACCGTCCCCATTGGCATCCAAAACCATAAAGTCATCCGCACTGATCGTTGGAAAAGCGACCTGAATTTCGCTCAGTGTATACACGCCGTCACCATCCGTATCGATGCTGACATCTGCCATTGGCGCCTCATCAGCCATGGCCGTGCTAGCGATTAGGATCAGGGCCATAATAGGTGTGATATTCTTGGTAAGCATTTGATTTTCCTCATTTAGGACATGATAAAAGAAGAGCGTCCCCTTCGCCGCTGTGATGCCAGCCCCCGATTAAAAACGATATCCCATCGCCATGGTGCGGCACATTTCGGCCACGCGCTGCCCGTTTTTGCCCCTCAAATCAGCGGCCCACCGCACGGCAAAATCCCGCCACCCCTGATCTGAGCAATAATCGAGCGAAATCGCTTTTGTTGAGCGGCAAAATCATGCTGGCTCTGGCCATTGACCCAATTTGCTGAAACTGTGTGCCCAAGTTCAAAGCAGGCTTTGGAGAGCAATATATGGCCCCGCGTAAAATTATCATCGATACCGATCCGGGACAGGACGATGCCGTTGCCATTTTGTTGGCGCTTGGCAGCCCTGAGGACATCGATTTGTTGGGGATTACAGCCGTGGCCGGTAACGTTCCGCTGGAATTGACGCAGAAAAACGCCCGCATTGTCTGTGAATTGGCCAATCGCGCGGATGTCAAAGTGTTCGCGGGCTGTGACAAACCAATGGGTCGTACCTTGGTTACGGCTGAGAATGTGCATGGCAAAACGGGTTTGGATGGTCCCCCGATGGTGGATCCGACCATGCCTTTGCAGGAACAGCACGGTGTTGATTTCATCATCGAAACCCTGCGCGCACATCCGGCGGGAACGGTCACATTGGTGCCAATCGGGCCGCTTACAAACATCGGAGAAGCCTTTTCAAAGGCCCCCGATATCATCGAAAAAGTGCAGGAAATTGTGCTGATGGGCGGGGCTTACTTTGAGGTTGGCAATGTCACTCCGGCGGCGGAATTCAACATTTACGTCGACCCAGAAGCCGCTGATATCGTGTTTAAATCCGGGGTTCCAATCACCGCGATGCCGCTGGACGTCACACACAAAGTGCTGACCACACAGGACCGCGTGGATGCGTTTGCCGCCCTCAAGACCGAAGTGGGCCGCATGGTCGCCGCGTGGACGCATTTCTTTGAACGGTTTGATATGGAAAAATACGGATCGGCGGGCGCGCCCCTGCATGACCCCTGCACCATTGCCTATCTGATTGACCCCACATTGTTCACCGGGCGCAACATCAATGTCGAAATTGAAGTCCAGTCCGATTTGACCCGCGGCATGACCGTCGCCGATTGGTGGCGGGTGACGGATCGCCCGGCCAATACCTATTTTGTTGGCGATGTGGATGCGGACCGATTTTACACCCTGCTCACCGAAAGGCTGGCCCGCCTATGACCGCAATGCATCTATGTTCCCCTGACGATTTACCCCGAATTTTGCCTCTGGTCGCCCGGTTTCACGAAGAAATCGGCATTGCCAGCGAAGAAGACCACCGCGAAGCCGCGATAAAACCATTGCTGGATGGATCGCCATTGGGGGCCGTCTATTTGATGGGCCCGGCGCGCGCTCCGGTTGGGTATGTTGTGATCACATTTGGCTGGTCAGTTGAGTTTGGCGGCATCGATGCATTTGTTGACGAATTGTTTATTCGCCCATCCGTACGTGGACGTGGATTGGCAACTGAGGCGTTATTGGCCCTAAGCAAGGCCCTGTCCCAAGGCGGCGTGCGCGCCTTGCATCTAGAGGTCGCAACCGAAGATCAAGCCACAATCCGGCTTTATCAGCGCAATGGGTTTTCAATCCGGGACGGCTATCATCTAATGAGCAAATCGTTGTAATGGCTATCAAAATCCCATTTGATAATTCATATACACGTCTGCCCGATCAGATGTATTCACATCAAGTGCCTGAACCGGTATCCAATCCCAGCCTGATCATCTGGAACGCAGAGCTGGCGACGCAGCTGGGCATCACACAAGACACAGAAAGCGATCTGGCGCAGGTTTTTTCTGGCAATATTATTCCAAATGGCGCAACTCCGATCGCGCAGGCCTATGCCGGGCATCAATTTGGCCATTGGAACCCACAATTGGGCGATGGTCGCGCCGTCTTATTAGGAGAGGTTAACGGTCCGGCAGGTCGGTTTGATCTCCAACTCAAAGGATCGGGGCGTACCCCCTATTCGCGCAATGGGGATGGCCGGGCTTGGCTGGGTCCGGTGCTGCGTGAATATTTGATGTCAGAGGCCATGTTCGCGCTAAGCGTCCCCACAACACGGGCCTTGGCGGCTGTGGCAACCGGGGATCGGGTGCAACGCGAAATCGGGTATCCCGGTGGCATCGTGACACGTATCGCGGCCAGTCATATCCGAATTGGTACGTTTCAATATTTTGCGGCGCGCAATGAACTGGTGGCGCTGCGGGCGCTCTATGATCATGTTATTGAACGACATTACCCAGATGCGACGTCGCCCTCTGATTTACTGAAACAGATCATGACACGGCAGGCGCAATTGATCGCGGGCTGGATGTCGGTTGGATTTATCCATGGTGTGATGAACACAGACAATGCGCAAATTGCCGGGGAAACCATCGATTACGGCCCTTGCGCCTTTATGGATGATTATCACGCGATGCAGGTGTTTTCGTCGATTGATCAACGGGGGCGGTATGCCTATGGCAACCAGCCCCGGATCGCTGTTTGGAACATTGCGCAACTGGCCACTGCGTTGATCCCTTTGATGCCGGATCAGGACCGCGCCATCGAAGATTTCACCGAAATTGTTAACGGTTTTCCTGCCATTTACGAAACTGAATGGCGCAAGCGTTTTGCTGCCAAATTGGGCATCGCGCCGAGCGAAGCCAGCGATCAATTGGCGCAGGATCTGCTTGCATTGATGGACAAAGACGCGGCTGATTTCACAAATGTATTTGCAAATTTGGGCAGGGATACGGACCGCGACCAATTCATCGATCGTGCTGTATTTGACGCCTGGCGCGTACGTTGGATGGACCAAGTCCCGAACCTGGATCAGATGCGGATCACAAACCCAATTGTCGTGCCGCGCCTGCATCAAATCGAGGCTGTGATCCAAGCGGCGGTGGAAGGGGATTATACCCCCTTTCACACATTGCTATCCGTGGTCACGCACCCGTTTGACCGCTCTGATCTGGCGGATGGTTTTACCCAGCCACCGGTGCCGTCTGAGGTGGTTTCACGTACATTTTGCGGCACTTAACCAATCAACCCTTACTGGTCCAACATCCAAATCCCGTCGGGCCAAAAGGCGTGAAACGCAAAGGCAAACATCACATCATGCGGCAGATCATTGCCCGCCGCGTCGCGCACACGCACGGTGCCCACATCCCGTGATTGGGCGATGCTTTCGCCGTCCAGCGCCGACGCTTGCCCCGCGTTCCAGCTTAGAACCACGCCGGATTCTGACACTTGCCCCTGTTCAGACAAACGTGTCATCGGCCAAGCTCGATCCCCGACGCGCACAACCCGTGCGAGGGCAGGAATGTCATGGGGCGGCAATTCACCGGAATACAAAAACGGCCGCTGGGATGAATCATAGCGCACATACGGATTGTGCCCATAGGCCCGGTTATAGCCCACCGGTTTGGTCATCACGATGCCTTCGGGATTGCGGGCTTTGAACTCGGCCCAGCTTTCCATCCAGCTGGGCAGGCTTTGCAATTCGGTTCCGTTCAATTCGCCGACAATCGATGTGCCGATGGCCTGCTGCCACCAGCTTTCGGTTTCGCGGTCATACATCACCATGTCCGAATTGCGCAATTTGCCCGACACGCCAAAGCTCAGCACCTGATCCCCGACCCGCCGGTCAAAGGTGATGCCCGAATTGCACAAAGGACAGAATGTCACTGCGACCGGCAGATCACCGATCTGATCGTTGACGATTTCATGCCATGTCAAATAGCGGATTGGATAGGCCCGTGGGATTTCGCCTTCGATTTCGACGGTGATGACAGGTTCGCGCTCTCCAATGTCACCTTCTTCGCCAATCAGCACAAATTGCGGATTATCAATGGCCGGGATGCCGTCTTTGGGGGGGCCGCCCGACAGAATTTCCCGCCAAGAGGCAACGCTGGTCTGTTCAAAATCGGTATTGGGCCATTCATTGGCCCAAAATTCCGGATTGGCGGATGCGCTTTGGGGGGCGGTGGTCAGTGTTAAGGCCACAATCGCGGCGCAGCTGATCGTTTTGAATAGGCTCTGCATGCATAATCCTCCGTTGGGGAAACGGTGGCAGGGAATTGACAGGCCGCATAGCCCCCTCGCGCAGATGTGAGCAGTGTTTATGCCTGTGAGGCGCGGCGATAAACCCGCAGATAGGCCATGACAAAGCCGAGCTCGGCGCAGATCGCCAACCACATCCCCGGCCCCGCCATCCCGCGCAGATATTCAAACAGACCCAGCATCGCCAGCCCGCTCATCCCTGCCATCATGCCAGCAGACAGGATGCGCTGGGTTTCAGAATTGTTCGATTGGCGGCTGAGAAATGTCATAACACCAAGCCCCAGAAACAGCATCGCGGCCCGTTTGGCCAGAAAATCAGCACTGTCATGGGCGGGGATCTGAAACAGCCAATAGATCAGGCCGGGCGTGGTCAATAGACAAAGGCACAGCAACCAGCACACACATGTCGCCGCCACAGAAATACGGGAATAAGTCATGACCGGCCGCCCTTTGGCAAAGTTTGCCCGGCCCCGCCGGTATGGGCGGGATCGGGTGAATTTTGTGGATTATTGCGCGCGCACAACCACGGATGTCATCACATCCGGTTCGCCGATCACAGCGCCGTTACGGCCTTCGCCCAGCTTGATTGTGTCAACGATATCCATGCCTTCGGTGACTTTGCCGATGATCGTGTACTGACCATTCAGGAAATGGCCGTCATCGAACATGATAAAGAACTGCGAATTGCCGGAATCCGGGTTTTGCGACCGGGCCATGCCCACCATGCCGCGATCAAACGGGATGTCGGAAAATTCCGCCGCCAGATCGGGACGATCTGACGATCCCATCCCGGCGCGACGCATGTCTTGGCCCAAAATCCCGAATTGCACATCACCTGTCTGCGCCATGAAGCCTTCGATCACGCGGTGAAACACCACGTTGTCATATTTGCCCTCTTCGGCCAGCGCGACCAATTGCGCAGTGTGACCGGGGGCGACTTCTTCGTTTAGATCAATGGTGATGACGCCATTGGCCTGCCCGGACACGGTGATGTCCAGATAGGGGCCGGGTTCGTCTGCGACAGCCGGAGCTGCCGCCAGAACCAAAGCTGCCGCCAGCTTATGCATCTGCGGCGACTTTCATCGAAATCATCCGATCCGGGTTCGCAGGTGGCTCGCCCCGCACGATTGCATCAACATGTTCCATGCCTTCGATGACTTGGCCGTAAACGGTGTATTGGCCGTTCAGGAAATCATTGTCGTTAAAGTTAATGAAGAACTGAGAATTGGCCGAGTTGGGATCGCCCGAACGTGCCGCGCCGATGGAGCCACGCGCATGTGGGATATTGGAAAACTCCGCCTTCAGGTTCGGCAGATCGGACCCGCCTGTGCCCGCCGCGCGGATGTTGAAATCTTTTTCCATATTTCCGTTGGCCACATCGCCAGTCTGGGCCATAAAGCCGTCGATCACCCGATGAAAGGCCACATTGTCATAGGCACCAGAGCGGGCCAATTCCTTCATGCGGTCACAATGGCCGGGGGCCACATCAGGCAGCAATTCGATGGTGACGGTGCCACCTTTGAGTTCCAGCAGGATGGTGTTTTCGGGATCTTTGATGTCAGCCACAAGCTGTCCTTTCAGATTAAATTTGGCGTGAACCTACGCATTGCCGACCCGATTGCCAAGACGGGCCTGTTGACGTGGCGGGAATTTGCGCCGAAACAGGGGCCAACCCGAATTTTTGCCCGATTTTAGGAGAGCATAATGAGCTGGAAATCCCTTGATGATATGGACTTGAATGGCAAACGTGTGCTGACCCGTGTGGATATCAACGTGCCGATGGAAAACGGTGTTGTGACCGACACAACCCGGATTGACCGCATTGTCCCCACAATCAAAGACATTCTGGCCAAAGGTGGCTCGCCCATTCTGTTGGCCCATTTCGGTCGCCCCAAAGGCCAATATGTGCCGGAAATGTCCCTATCCCCGCTGGTGCCATCCCTAGAGGCCGCGTTTGGCACATCGGTGACATTCATCGAACGCCCATCGCGCGACATGATTGACGCCCTGCCCGGCGATGCGGTTGTTTTGGTGGAAAACACCCGGTTCAGCGCCATGGAAACCGACAATGACCCGAAAATGGCCGGTTTTCTGGCCACGTTGGGCGACGTTTATTGTAACGACGCCTTTTCGGCCGCGCACCGCGCCCATGCCAGCACCGAAGGCGTCGCACGTCTGCTGCCAAATTGTGCCGGTCGCCTGATGCAGGCCGAACTCAGCGCGCTCGAAGCCGCACTTGGCACGCCGAACCGTCCGGTTGTGGCGGTGGTGGGCGGCGCCAAAGTGTCGTCCAAGCTGGACCTGCTGGGCAATCTGGTCGCCAAAGTTGACACGCTGGTGATCGGTGGTGGCATGGCCAACACATTCCTGGCCGCGCAAGGCATCAATGTGGGCAAATCCCTGTGTGAACATGATCTGGCTGATACGGCCCGCGACATCATGGCCAAGGCCGAGGCCGCAGGCTGCACCATTTTGCTGCCCTCAGATGTGGTTGTGGCGCGCGAATTCGCCGCAAATGCCGCCAATGAAACCGTGGATGTTACGGCTTGCCCGGACGATGCGATGATTTTGGACGCCGGTCCCGCATCCGTGGCGGCGATCGCGACTGCGTTGGACGCGGCCAACACGCTGGTCTGGAACGGCCCGCTTGGCGCGTTTGAAATAGAACCCTTTGATGCGGCCACCAATGCCGCAGCACAAAAGGCCGCAGACCTGACCAAAGCCGGGTCGCTGGTGTCGGTCGCCGGGGGCGGTGATACGGTTGCCGCGCTGAACAAAGCCGGTGCTGCGGATCACTTTACCTATATCTCAACCGCGGGTGGCGCGTTCCTGGAATGGATGGAAGGCAAGGAATTGCCCGGTGTTTTGGCACTTTCTTAAGTTTGAGCAGTGAATTAAACCACTGTTAGCGCAACCATATTTGCGGCCCGCCCGCCCCTGTCTTAGAAGCGCCCCTGAAGAGGGGCGCTTTTCTTTTAGTCATAGAGTGGAATCGACACATGCCAAACCAAGATCAAATCAATCTCATCCGTGCTGGACAGGGTTTCATTGCTGCACTGGATCAATCCGGTGGTTCCACCCCCAAGGCGCTGCGGCTCTATGGTGTCGATGAAACGGCTTATGATGGCGACGATGAAATGTTCGGCCTGATCCACGATATGCGGACCCGTATCGTCAAAGCACCTGCCTTTACCGGGGACAAAGTTGTCGGGGCGATCCTGTTTGAAATGACCATGGATCGCACCATCGACGGCATGCCTTCCGCGCAGTATATCTGGGAAAAACGCGGCGTTGTACCATTCCTGAAGGTCGACAAAGGTCTGGAAGCCGAAGCAAACGGCGTACAATTGATGAAACCGATGCCGGAACTGGATGCCGTTCTGGATCGCGCCGTGGCCAATGGCATTTTTGGCACCAAGATGCGGTCGGTGATTTCTGCGGCCAATGCGGACGGTGTCAACGCCATCGTTGCGCAGCAATTCGAAATCGGCGCGCGGATTAATGCCAAGGGTCTGATCCCAATTCTGGAACCAGAAGTGACCATCACCATTGCTGACAAAGCTGAGACCGAAGTGATGCTGCGTGATGCCATCCTGGCGCAATTGAACGCCCTGCCCGACGATCAAGATGTGATGCTGAAACTGACATTGCCGGAACAGGCCAACCTTTATCTGCCATTGATCAAACATCCGCGCGTGATGAAAGTTGTGGCCCTGTCAGGCGGCTATTCCCGCGCCGAGGCCAATGCGCGTTTGTCCCAAAACACTGGCATGATCGCCAGCTTTAGCCGTGCCCTGACCGAAGGTCTGTCTGCCCAGCAAAGCGACGCTGAATTTGACACCATGATCGCAGACACAATTGACCAGATTTATCAGGCATCTATCGCGGGCTAAGCCGCGAAACAGATGCCACCGGATCAAGGCGCCTGCGGGCGCCTTTTTCATACCTGACGTTAGAATATCATTGCAATTGTACCCATTTGCGATCTGATGCCCTTATGAACCCTCACAAGACCATTCAGGTGCAGGACCGGTTTCAAACCGGTTACTCCTATACACGTACCGCCCCTATGGGTCAGGATTTTGACGCGGATTTCACCCCGTTTCACAGCCCCTCACAAATGTTAGCGATGGGGGTGTTCGAAGGCAAATACCTAAACGACTGCACCGCAGAATTTCCTGCCGATTGGTTTGACGCGGCAAAAATCAGCGACGTCCCGGATGTTTCGCTCAACTATTTTGGCGTCAAAAGCCGCCAGCCCCTGTCGGTTTGGCGCGACAAAGGCTGGATCTTTGGGCCCGATCCGCGGGGCTGGTTTCAGTGGTATTGCCGCTATTACATGGGACGCCGTTTGCCAGATATTGATGCAATTCAGATCAAACGTTGGCGCGGTTTTGCCCGTCACGCAGGTCAAATTCGCGCCAATTGCCATCCCGGCGATATCTTTTGCCGCCCGCGCCAACGTCAGGCGCTGCTGCAATGGGCTTATGATCCGATGATCTAACGCTGATTGGGCGGGATGTCTTTGATCCGGGCCACATGGGCGGCGATGTCCTGTGCGCTGAACTTGGAATGCACCCGAGTTGCGCTGGCCGGATGGTGGCCCAGCCCCAGTTTATGCGTGTCACGAAACGCGGTTTTGGGGCGTATGGGGCGTGGGGCAAAGCCGCCCCCGCAGGTTGGGCAGACATTGTGCAGCACCCGGTCAACGCAGTCTGCGCAATAGGTGCATTCATAGCTGCAAATACGCGCCTCAGAGGCATCGGGTGCCAAATCTTTGTCGCATAACTCGCAATTTGGCCTGAATCTAACATGCTGTTTCCCCCGGTTTTCCCCGCCACCTTGTCGCGCATCGTCGATTATGTCCAGCGATAGGCAAATAAGCGCCTGAAATTACAAGAAAAGTAATTTTGGGGATTCACAAGCCGAATCAAATATGCGAATCTCTTGTTAACCGGCGTTAGACCGGGATGAGGCAGTAAAATGACGACGCGTAAGAGCCCGGCTTTGGGCGCTCTCTTCTTCCTTGGTGGGGCCGTGATATTAGGGTCCTATTTTTCCTTTGCCGCTGTGCAGGGGGATTACGGCGTGTTTCGTCGTGCCGAGGTCGAAGCGGAGGCGCGTGCGTTACGGCTTGAATTGGCGATATTACAACAAGATGTGGCGCGGATGGAAAATCTGACCCGCCGCCTGTCTGATCAGTTTCTGGATCTGGACCTGCTGGATGAACGCGCGCGCGATGTACTGGGGTTGATCCGGTCAGACGAAGTTGTCATCCGCTGATCAGATTCTGATCACCACGACGTTCTTCTTTTGCGATTTTTGATGCCTTTGCATCGCAATGCGTCGCGCTTTTTTCTAAAATTGCACCGCAACGGGTCGGCATTCGGTCCATCGCCAAATCTGCGATCCAACTGCGTTTACAATTTTGATCCCCCCTAACCCGTTTTGACCAAACACAAATTCACCGTGATCCATGGTGGGTCCTTTGGGGGCGTTAACCTTGATATTCGCTCAACGCATGGACGGATTGCGCTGCGTGCGCGACCCAAGGTTAATTAGCAATGGAATTTTAAATCGACCTCCTGTAAGAATAGTTTAAAGCTAAACTATCTATTTAGCGATCTGTTTTGCCCAAGGAGGAGGACCTGATGGCCGCCAGAAAAGCCAGTAGCAAACCCAATGTGTCGAAAGACGAGCTGCTCTCTTATTATCGTGACATGCTTTTGATCCGTCGTTTTGAAGAAAAGGCCGGTCAATTATATGGAATGGGTTTGATTGGGGGGTTCTGCCACCTGTATATCGGACAAGAAGCCGTGGTTGTCGGCCTAGAAGCCGCCACCAAAGAGGGCGACAAACGGATCACATCCTATCGTGACCACGGCCATATGTTGGCCTGCGGCATGGACCCCAAAGGGGTGATGGCCGAGCTGACCGGGCGTGAAGGAGGTTACTCCAAAGGCAAAGGCGGCTCGATGCATATGTTTAGCAAAGAGAAGCATTTCTACGGTGGCCATGGCATCGTGGGCGCACAGGTGCCATTGGGTGCGGGTCTGGCGTTTTCCGACAAATATGCCGGCAATGACAATGTGACCTTTACCTATTTCGGGGACGGCGCGGCGAACCAAGGCCAAGTTTACGAGACATTTAACATGGCAGCCCTGTGGGATTTGCCGGTGATTTTTGTAATCGAGAACAACCAATATGCGATGGGCACCGCCCAGGCGCGGTCTACGTCCTCGGCCGAAATCTATGAACGCGGCAATGCGTTTGGCATCAAAGGCGAAGCGGTTGACGGCATGGATGTTCTGGCCGTCAAAGCCGCATCTGAGAAAGCTGTGGCCCATTGTCGTGCAGGCAAAGGTCCCTACATTCTGGAAGTGAAAACATACCGTTACCGTGGCCATTCCATGTCTGATCCGGCCAAATATCGTACCCGCGAAGAAGTGCAGAAAATGCGCGAAGAACGCGATCCGATCGAAGCGGTCCGGTCGCTGTTGCTGACCGGCAAACATGCATCCGAGGATGATCTGAAGGCGATCGACAAAGAGATCAAAGCCATCGTCAACGAAAGTGCAGACTTTTCGAAAGAAAGCCCGGAACCGGCTGTCGAAGAGCTCTGGACAGATATTTACGCCTAAGAGGGACATCATCATGGCTACTGAAATTCTAATGCCCGCCCTGTCCCCCACCATGGAGGAAGGCACATTGGCCAAATGGCTCGTCAAAGAGGGCGACACCGTCCAGTCTGGCGACATTATGGCTGAGATCGAAACCGACAAAGCGACGATGGAATTCGAAGCGGTCGACGAAGGTGTGATCGGCAAAATCCTGATCGCAGAAGGCAGCGAAGGCGTTGCGGTGAACACCCCCATCGCCGTGTTGCTGGAAGACGGCGAAGACGCTTCTGCCATTCCCGAAACCGCAGCCCCAGACGCCAAAGCGGGCAATGCGGCGGCTGTCGCAGACAGCTCCGCTGCGCCCGCCACCCCGGTTGCGGCGGCCCCGGCTGCGCCTGTGTCCAACGCATCTGCGGATTGGCCCGAAGGCACCGAAATGAAAACCCAGACCGTGCGCGAAGCGATCCGCGACGCCATGGCCGAAGAAATGCGCCGCGACGAAACTGTGTTCCTGATGGGCGAAGAAGTGGCAGAATATCAGGGCGCTTACAAAGTGTCCCAGGGTCTGCTGGACGAATTTGGCTCTAAACGCATCATCGACACGCCCATTACCGAACATGGCTTTGCCGGGATCGGTGTCGGGGCGGCCTTTGGTGGTTTGCGCCCAATCGTTGAATTTATGACCTTCAACTTTGCCATGCAGGCGATTGACCAGATCATCAACTCAGCCGCCAAGACATTGTATATGTCCGGTGGTCAGATGGGGGCACCTATGGTGTTTCGTGGTCCAAACGGTGCAGCGGCCCGCGTTGGCGCGCAACACAGCCAGGATTATGCCGCTTGGTATGCGCAAATTCCGGGTCTGAAGGTTGTTATGCCTTACACGGCTGCGGATGCCAAAGGTCTGATGAAAACCGCGATCCGGGACAATAACCCGGTGATTTTCCTTGAAAATGAAATCCTGTATGGCCGCACATTTGACGTGCCGGTTCTGGATGATTTCACCATTCCCTTTGGCAAGGCCCGCATCGCGCGCCCCGGCAATGACGTCACCATCGTGTCCTTTGGGATTGGTATGCAATATGCCATGGCAGCGGCAGAACAGCTGGCGGGCGAAGGCGTGGATGCCGAAGTGATCGATCTGCGCACCCTGCGTCCGATTGATTATGACACTGTGCTGGCTTCGGTTATGAAAACCAACCGCTGTGTCACTGTCGAAGAAGGCTTCCCTGTGGGGTCCATCGGCAACCATTTGTCCGCAACCATCATGGAACGTGCCTTTGATTATCTGGACGCCCCTGTGATCAATTGCGCTGGCAAAGACGTGCCAATGCCCTATGCGGCCAATCTTGAAAAACTGGCACTTGTGACCACGGACGACGTTGTCGCTGCCGTGAAACAAGTGACCTACCGGTAGGAGAGACAGATATGCCAACAGAAATCCTGATGCCCGCCCTGTCCCCCACCATGGAGGAAGGCACATTGGCCAAATGGCTGGTCAAAGAAGGCGACACCGTTGAATCCGGCGATTTGCTGGCCGAGATTGAAACCGACAAAGCCACCATGGAATTCGAAGCCGTGGACGAAGGTGTGATCGGTAAAATCCTGATCGCAGAAGGCAGCGAAGGCGTGGCCGTGAACACCCCCATCGCCGTGTTGCTGGAAGACGGCGAAAGCGTGTCTGACATTGCAGCCCCAGCTGCCGCCCCAGCCGCAAGCGCCCCCGCAGCCGCAGAGGTGGCCCCCGCAGGGGGCTCCGATAAGGCTGCCCCAACCTCTGCCCCCGCTGCCGCGGATGGGTCACGTTTGTTTGCCACACCTTTGGCGCGTCGCATTGCGGCGGACAAAGGCTTGGATTTGACCCAGATCACCGGGTCGGGACCACATGGCCGCATCGTAAAGGCTGACGTCGAAGGCGCCACTGCAACGGCACCGTCTGCATCACCTGCGGCCGCAGCGGCACCTGCCGCCAAATCCGCAGCCCCAGCCGGCGCTATGCCAGCAGGTCCGTCGACGGAAACGGTGCTAAAGATGTACGAAGGTCGCGACTTCGAAGAAGTCAGCCTGGACGGTATGCGCAAAACCATCGCCGCTCGCCTGACCGAAGCCAAACAAACCATCCCGCATTTCTATCTGCGCAAAGACATCAATCTGGATGCGTTGCTGAAATTCCGCAGCCAGTTGAACAAACAGCTGGAACCACGCGGTATCAAACTGTCCGTGAATGATTTTATCATCAAGGCCTGCGCACTTGCACTGCAATCCAACCCCGAAGCCAACGCCGTTTGGGCCGGGGATCGGGTGCTGCAGATGAAATCCTCTGATGTGGCGGTGGCCGTCGCCATCGAAGGCGGTCTGTTCACACCTGTGTTGCAGGATGCGGATACAAAATCCTTGTCGACGCTGTCTGCCCAGATGAAAGACCTGGCCGGACGCGCCCGGGATCGCAAATTGGCACCCCATGAATATCAGGGCGGTTCCTTTGCAATCTCAAACCTTGGGATGTTTGGCATCGACAATTTCGACGCCATCGTGAACCCACCGCATTCCGGCATTCTGGCCGTGGGCGCCGGGGTCAAGAAACCAGTGGTTGGCGCAGATGGCGAACTGGCTGTGGCCACGGTGATGTCTGTGACCATGTCCGTTGACCACCGCGTGATCGACGGCGCATTGGGGTCGAACCTGTTGAACGCGATCAAGGACAACCTTGAAAGCCCGATGACTATGCTTGCCTAAGCATTCCCTTAAACTCAAAGCAAAGGCCGTCCCGTTTGGGGCGGCCTTTGTCGTTTCAGGGCTGTTTCCTAAGGTCAGGAAAGTCTGACTTTTGGCTTTGGTGCGGTTTTGCTAGGGTCTGCTCATTAAAACGAACCAGACTTTTATCAAACTTTCTTTCCTATTCCGGGGGGCATTATGGCCTACTACCCCATTGATATACTTGACTTAAATACATTGTTCCGGGCCATCGGTGTGATCGGGTTTCTGATCTATGTGGCGGGGTTTTATGGGCTTTGCACGGGGCGGTTAAACTCTGCCTCGCCGCTCTATTTTGTGATGGTTTTGCTGGCATCAACCTGCGTGATGGCCAGTTTGTGGGTGGATTTCAATCTGAGTGCCGCGATGATCCAGGGGTTTTACATTGTGATGTCGCTAGGGGCGATTTTCAAACGGTGGCGACAGGTTGGCCATCTGAGAAATCCGCCTGCTGAGGAACAAATTCACAGCGCCTGAAGGCATGGATTGATCTGGCTCAATCCATGCTCTGTGCGGCCGGTCTATGTCTTGTAAAACATCACAAAAGGAACATGTAATGGACTGGAAATCTGCCTTGTCTCATACCGGGGCGTTGCTAAAACCCCTGCGCGCACAGCAATCAGACGTGGCCAAAGGATTTGGCGCGTTGCATGACGCCGCCATGGCGGATGGGGCGCTGAGTACGAAACACAAAGAATTGCAGGCTTTGGCCATCGGAATATCGAAACAATGCAATGATTGCATCGGGTTCCACGTCAAAGCCGCGATCCGCGCCGGTGCGACACGCGACGAGATAGCAGAGACCATTAATGTCGTTGTGGTGATGAATGGCGGCCCCGGCTACATGTACGGTGCCAAGGCCATGGAAGCCTTTGATCAGCTGTCCTGAGCGCCGCTATCCGGGGTGCCTGTTTCTGGGGCGCCTGTTTCTGGGGCGTCCGTTCCTGGTGTGCTTGTCTCTGGGCTTTCTTTGCCAGCGGGGGCCGTTTGCACCAATTGGTTCATCGACATAGCGGGCTGATCACAGCCTGCTTCACCCACAATTTTCGCAGGAACACCGGCGACGGTTTTGCAATCAGGCACTTCGATCAACACAACCGACCCTGCGGCCACACGGCTGCAATTGCCGATGCGGATATTGCCCAGCACTTTGGCCCCTGCCCCGATCAAGACCCCATTGCCGATCTTTGGGTGACGGTCTTCTTCTTCTTTGCCGGTCCCGCCCAAGGTCACGGAATGCAGCATCGACACATTGTCGCCCACCACAGCCGTTTCCCCGATCACAATCGAATGGGCGTGGTCAATCATCAGACCTTTGCCGATCCGCGCTGCGGGGTGAATATCGACGCCAAAGGTTTCACTGACCCGCATTTGCAGGAAATATGCCAGATCGTGCCGGCCCTGTTTCCACAGCCAATGCCCCAGCCGATAGGCTTGAACGGCTTGGTATCCTTTGAAAAACAACAGCGGTTGCATATAGCGATGGCAGGCCGGGTCACGTTCAAAAATCGCCACCAGATCCGCACGCCCCGCCGCTGGCAGGTTGGGTTCAATCGCATAGGCTTCGTCCGCGATTTCCCGCAGGATCTGCGCAGGCATTTCATCTGATTCCAGCTTCATCGCCAGACGGTAAGCCAGAGCGCGTTCAAATGAATTGTGATGCAGGATAACAGAGTGAAACATGCCCCCCATCAACGGTTCATTTGCGATCGCGTCTTCTGCTTCTGACCGAATACGCGCCCAAACTGGGTCAAGCTTTGCGACATTTGAATTGAGTTGAGCCATGACGGGTCCCTGCTGCAATCTTCCCTAAGGAGCCTATAGCAGATAGCCCCCAAACGCCAAGATGCAACCCAAACCCTTACAAAACCGTGATGAATTTATGTGATATTTTGCATTTCAATCGGGGCAAGACCCAGAAACCTAACGAAAAAAACGCAATCGCATCGCTAATGTTGGTCTGGATTGCCCTCACTGAGCTGTTGGATCAGCACCTGCGTAGTGGTTTGCAGAGCGGCCAAATAGGCAAGGTCATAGTGATGTGGCAACGGTGTCAGGGGCCATTTGCTGGCCGCTGACATGAGGGACCCTGTGCCGAATTTGGGATGCGCCCTGCCCGTTTGGCGACGATGTGCCTCTGCCAGACGGGCCTGTTGGATCAGTTGGCGCACCATGGCCGGGCGATCTGGGGGGGCGATCGGCAAAACCGCCCGCACCGCAAAATCCAGATCACCCGGCAACAAAGCCCGCATGCCCAGCGCGTTAGCCATCCAGATCGAGGCCTTTGAACGGTCCCGGTCCAAAGCTTTCAGACAGCTGCGCCACTTGGACGTGATAGGGTCCGCTGATGCCATCACTGGCCTTTTGGGCGGCGCTGTAGGTCCAGTTTGGTGTGGTGATCACGTCGTCACGCACCAACGTTCCGGATTGAAACACTTTAACCTGATAGCGTTCCACCGCTTCGCCCAATGGCACGTCAAATCCATCCCAGCTGTCACCGTCCAGACGCGTGCGCCGGATCCAAGTCAGATCAGTGTCCGCCCCATTGGGTTTCGCCCTCAGATGCGCCACCGCATAAGGGCGCAGCCCAGCGCCACGGAACGCCTCGGCGCGATACCGATAGGTTGCATCACCCAGCGCCCGTTGAGAGGGGCCATAGCGGTAATGCTGCAAAACCCCGCGCGCGGCTGTATTCAGCCCAATCTGCGACATGGCATCATCCATCAGCACAAACAAAGACCCAACCGGCCATTGATCGGGCATGATCCCATCACTGCCCGCCTGCCCCCGCAAACGCAGTGTCAGTTCATAGGTGTCGGGCGCGACCAGATCGGCATTCGTAAATTGGAACAATTCCCAGTTTTCAGGCGTCCCATCCCCAATCGCCGCCAAATTGGCCCCAGACAAAATCTGTTCCGGGGTCACCCCCAGCAACGCGCCACGGACCAGTTTTACCCGCAATGCAGGCCCTCGATCCCATATTCCCGGAGCGGCCCGAACCAGTTCGGTTTCGGTGATCCCAACAATGGCAGATTGGTCCGCAATCGTGTTCACCGCATAATTTGCATCCTGCGTCGAGGAATAAAGCGCAACAGATCCCGGCCATGGTTTGCTGGTAAATCCGACATGTGGCGCATGTGGAACCTCATCCCCGGTCATCAATGGCAAATCGAGGAACACGCCTTCGACGGGCACGGCCTGTGCCTGCGTCTGTAACGGCGCGTAAACCTCTGCGGTGTTGTGGGCGCGGTACACTTCGGGTTCCACCCCTACAGCTTCGATTTCCATCTGCATGGCTTGTTCCACGCGATCCATCCGGAAAATTCCGCCCCCCTGATCGGTTTGGATGCGCACCACATCCCCGGCCCCCAGATGGGACATGGATGGCGGCAATGCGAAACGGACCCCATCCCGTGCCACGCGGGCTTCGGCGAGCCAGCGTTCAACGACGCCCTGCCCTTCGCCACGTGACATGACAATCGGCAATTCGGATTGCGACACATTATAAGCCGCATCATCAGCCAGTGAGGCTTCGCTGGTGGCCACTTCGTAATCGCCGTCCCCTGCAACATAGTTCAGACGCACACGCCCGGCCATTTCTGCCTCTGCTGAGCGGGTGAATTCAATGTCACCCTCGACGTCGTCAGGCACAGCCAGATCGTCAAATTCCAATGTCGCGTCGGGCATACCGGTTCGGGTTATGAAATGCAGCGCGCCGTCGCGGTCCACAACATCAAACCCATGGGCCAACATCAACGGCTGCAACGCAGAGCGCGCCGTTCCGACCCGTTCATGCAGATACCCTTTGACCAATCCAAACAGCCGGGATGTATCATAATCCGCCACACCGGCCTTTTCGCAGATTTCAGCAACAACCGATGCCAAAGGACGTGCCGCAGATCGGCCCGTGATCCAATGCCCGCGCGCATAGTTTTCCCCATCCGACCAGATATCTTGGGACACTGGGAAAAACGGATGTGGACGCGCATCCCACGCCCAGACATGGGCGCGGCTCATATCGACCATGGGACCACCATACGTCAGCGAAATGGGATTGTTCCCCACGTCGGCGTAGTGTTGATGCACCGCCCGCAGATATTGCATCTGGATAAAATCATCCCGGATACCATTGGAATAATGCGGCACCGAACTTTCGGATGATTTCGGATCAAGGAATTTGTTCGGCTCGTTTGTGCCTTTGTCGATCGCAGCACATCCCAGTTCGGTAAACCAGATCGGTTTGCTGCCCGGTTCCCAGATCGTGGGCAATGTGTCCCGCACACCATCGATGCGATTGTGGTGATATTGCCCCCACCAGTTCTGAATATCCTTATAGCGCCAAATCCATTCCTCACCTTCACTATCGGTGATGGGCGTGCGGATTTGCGCCGCGCGGGATTCTGGGGAATGGTAATACCAATCATAGCCTTCCCCCCCGGCCACATTGGCACGCAGGTAATCCAGATTATAGATTGAACGGGCATCAACATCTGCATGGTCCAGCCCATCCCGCCAATCCGAGAGCGGCATGTAATTGTCGATCCCGATGAAATCGATATTGTCATCCGCCCAGAGCGGATCCAGATGGAAATATTTGTTGGCGCCACCGGGTTGATAACCGTGATATTCGGACCAATCCGCAGCATAGCCAATTTTGGTGCTGGGGCCTAGAATACCGCGCACATCTGCCGCCAACTGGATCATGGCATCCACAGCAGGGAAACTGTCGCCAGCGCCGCGAATTTGCGTCAGGGATCGCATTTCTGACCCGATACAGAACGCATCCACGCCCCCCGCCATGGCACATAAATGCGCATAATGCAGGATGAACCGCCGATAGGACCATTCATTCGGTCCACTATAGGTCACGGTGTTGCCCGCTTGGGTGAAATCCGCAGGTGCAGCCGTCCCAAAGAACGCAGCCACTTCGGCGGCGGCCGCAGCTGTGCGATCAGGCGTTCCGACCTGTCCCGGCGCCGCAGACAACGTGATCCGCCCGCGCCATGGCAGATGCGGTTGCCCGGCCTGCCCAGTCCACGGATTGATCAACCCATTGCCGTCCAACTGATCCATCAGGATAAACGGATAAAACACCGCCTTTTTGCCGCGATCGGCAATATCTATCAGCGCCTCAACCACGGATTGATCCGCAGGGGTGCCCCCATAGATCACGCGATCATCCACCACAGGAACGTTCTGCGCCCCGGCACGGGTCAAACCCGACACACGCCACGGCATTTCATTGCCGTCGGCTGTGGTTTGTTCCACCTTGGGGCGTAGCGTACATTGATCCGCCCGCAAATCATCCCCGAACCATGACACAATCATCGACACCGACCCGCAATCTGGCAGCTCTTCGTCCAGATGATCCAACGAAGTCTGCAAATCAGATTTGCCGGATGCGGAATTGACGTTTGTGACGGCCTGTTCGCCAAATTCACGGGTGATATGCACCGGAGTGGTTGCCAAGGCATATTCCCCGGTTCCCGGCATCAAGGCCACCGCTTTGACCATGCGGGTCATATCTGCGGTTTCGTCTTCTAGGTCTGGCTGCGCGGGGCGGCTGACCTCAAAGGTGAATTGCGGCACACGATTGCCAAACTGGCCAAGGTCCAGGTCTTCTAACACCACATAGGCGGTGCCACGATAGGCAGGCACGTTGCCCGCACCTTCGACCGCTTCCATTTTGGGGTCTGGCATCTGGTCTTCACTGCCCGCATAGACCCGCATATTCAGATCATCGGGGGACACTTCGCGCCCATCTGCCCAGACACGGCCGACGCGGGTTATTTCGCCTTCGCATAGGGCAATCGCAACGCTGACCGAATAGGAATATTCGACCGTCGTCGGTTTGGGCGGCCCACCTTTGCCGCTGCCGCCATGTTTGGTTTTGGTTTCCAGAAACTCGGTCGCCCAGATGACCTGCCCGCCGACCCGCACACGCCCATATAGACGTGGGATCGCGGTGCCTTCGCTGGCGCCGGTCAGCCGAAACCGATCCACCTGCCCGGTTTCAATCGTTTCACTGCCCGCCCCAAGCAGGCGTTGATCAATCACCCGACCGACACTGGCGCCAATTGCACGACCAATGGTCGCAGCAGACAATCCAAGGGCCGTGCCCCCAACAGACGCGCCCAGCGCCATACCTGCAGCAGAAAGAACTATCGTCGCCATTGTTCAGGCCCCCTTTACGGAAATACGAAACGGGCCGCGATACGCCGCCCCCAGGCCGATGTCAGTGGGCTTTCCACGACGCCGTGACCTGAATAGGAATGAATAAAAGTAGGAGACGCCCCCATTTGGGCCGCGATCCCCAGATGTTTTGCCACCGACCCGGCCCGCATACGGAACAACAACACATCCCCAGACGCATCCGCCCCGGTTTGTCGCTGTAAGTGAAGCAAGGCCGCCGCCATCAGGCGCTCTTGGCCCTGTGGTTCTGACCAATCCGGGCTGTAATTGGGGATCGCTTCTGGCTCTTGGCCATATAGGCTGCGCCATACCCCACGCAATAACCCCAAACAGTCACATCCAGCCCCCAACGTCGCCGCCTGATGCCGATATGGCGTGCCCAACCATTGCCGGGCGATCAGAACCGCTGCGTGACCCGGGATGTTCGGGACATCTGCGGCGCTCACCGGCGGCTACCGCCAGTGTTATTGCCCGCCTTGACCGGAACCCGCATCAGCCAATCTTCGCCCGGAATATCCGGGAACCCACGAAAGTTCAGCAAATTGCTAAATCGGTTTTGACAGGTTTCGGACCGTCGATCACAGCCAGCAGTGACGCGCACCGTATCTCCTGCTGTCACATCTGCCCCCAGCGGTTGCCATAATTCAATCACGCGCATTCCGTCATCATCAAACCGATCATGTTTGATCAATCCGGACAGTCCTTGCGCATCGCCCGTCAGAACCTTTAGCTGACCACGTTCAAACCAATGTTCTGATGACATGTCCTGCGCGACATGGAACACTTGTGCATCTGTCACCGCCACCAAGGTCAGATCATAGCTGAACCCCGGCGTGGTCAGATCAAAGCCACATTGCCCGTCCCCCAGAACAGCCCCGCAGAGTTTTTGATAAACCCGCCCCTGCACTTGGTTCAACGCTTCGGTCAAACCCCGCAATTCAGCATTAAAGGCACCGCCTGTCCGGCGGATTTCACCGATCGTGCCGCGAAACCGTAACAGGCGCTCTTGTGTGTCTTGCCAATTCACCAGCCACGACTTGACCTCAGCGCCATCAAACCGACCCGCTTCGATGTCGTCTTCGGTCAGCGCGCTATCTGTCAGCGCGCCCAAGGCTTCGCTATTGTCCACCGACAGGCCGGTTGTGTGACTGATCGCCATCGGTGTCAGCCCGGTTTCCGCCCGAAACGTGATCCCATCAAAGCTAAGATCACCGTCATGATCCGTAAACCCCAGCACATCGCCATCCGTGCGGATCACAGCCCAGCACCGACAGACATTTGTGACACCCGTTTGCAGATGCGCCTCTAATGCGTCCCGGCTCATACCCGCACCTCAATCACAGGCACATCCGGCACTTCGCCAGCCTGAAAATTGGAAACCGAGCTTTGGATCATATCGGTATCAAACCGCACCGGCACGTCAAATTCGAACCCTGCGCGAATTTCAGCGCCCACATCAGGTGGGTGATTAAATGTCACGATGCCAGTGTCATGGTCGATCTCATAATCCACCCCCACTTGGCGCGGATCATCCCCCACCGTGATCTGAACGGAACCCTCAACCGGTTTCTTGATGGGACGCTCATAGGTGTATTCCCCCGAGCGATAGGTTTTCACCAACTGAAACACATCTTGGATTTCGTCCCCATAGGCGATGAACTGGTCTTCGCCGGTGATGTCACCATTGGGCAGACAGGATTTGAAATCGCTCCAGTCTTTCCAGCGGAATCCAAACAGCTTGCCTTGGCGGGCCTCAAAAAACGCAACCAGCGCTTCTACATCATCCAATGACCGCAGCCCCATCCCCGCATCATAGCGGCGACGTGAATGGGCCCAGGGCGCGTTGCGTTCCTCAAACCCATTTGCCAGCGTCACAACTTCGGTGCGCCGTTCTGGCCCCCCGATGGACCCAAAGCTCAGCGATGCGGGAAACCGTACCTCATGAAAAGACATATGCTTGCTCCTTGCTTACCGATTGCGCTGACCCGCGCCCAAGGCCCGGCTCAAATTCGCGGCGATCTGCCCACGAGAGCGCTGAAACCCCTGCACGTCCGGCGTTGTGATGTTCATATTGACGGTCACATTGCGGCCCCCCTGAGCGCGCACGCCCAGCTTGCCGTCACTGCCACGCGACAGGGGCATAATCGCCTCGGGACCGGCTTCGCCCATCAACCCGGTGCCCCCGCGCATGGGAAAACTGGTCGGGCTGCTGACCACGCCACCGCGGGCAAAGGGCATCACGCGACCTTGGGAAAACGGCGCGCCTTTTTCAAACGGCAGCAAACTGCCCATAAACGAATTCACCCCATTGGACAGCAGGCCACCCACATGGTCGATCACCGGACGGGTCGCGGATTTATAGGCGGTGTTCACCATAGACGTCGCAATGGTATTCAGCGCATCCGTCAGCTTCATGCCATCCAGAACGACACCGTCAAATGCCTTGCGCAATCCCCCGGTGATGCCACGTTCCAGATTGGCCAGATCCCGTGTGGTTTCTGTCAAACTGCTTTGCACCTGACGCAATTGGTTGGAAAACGCATTGGTCATCGCGCTGGTCTGCCCCAACGTCTCGTTCAGGCCCTCGGATTCAGCATCCAATGCTTCAAACGGATTATCAGCCATCGGCTCTTCCTTTCTCTGCGTCCGGGTAGGCCCGGCTCAACTCTTCCAGACGATTGCGGGCCATGGGCGCATCGGCGCCTTCTAATCCCAGCATCATCAACAACTCTGCTGGGGTCAGGGCCCAGAACTCGGCTGGTTTCAGCTTTAGCCCCACCAGCCCAGCCCGGATCAAACCCGGCCAATCCAACCCGCGCATATCCATCCCGACCAACCTCAGCCTTCGGGCATGGCAAATGCGCGTGCCAGCAACTCAGCCGCCACACGGGCCGCCGCAACCGGGCCGCCCGCAATATCTGCGTTGAACAAATCCGCCGCTGTGACCTGCGCCCCGCCGCCACGTAACCCCGCAACGATCAACGCCAGCACATCCCGACTGGAAAACGCGCCACTTTCAAACCGTGTGACCAGATCCATCATCGATCCCGTCTCCAGCCCGGCTTCCATCTCGGCCAGCGCGCCGAGGGTCAGCTTGCATATATGCCGCTGACCATCGACCACCAGATCCACTTCACCTGCCCACGGATTGCTCATTTATGGGAACGCCACAAACGTGACTTCGCCCGCCGATGCCAGCGCCATTTCATAGGTCGCTTCGCCGTTGTAATCGCCGGAATACTCAATCGACGTCACCTGAAACGGGCCTTCTAGCGTGCCAAAACCGGGCACAATCACCTGAAACGCCGGCGTTTCCCCATCAAAGAAAATCTGCCGCACACGTTCATCGGTGGTTGCGTCTTTGAACACACCTGATCCGCTGATCGCTGCGGTTTTCACACCCGCGCCACCCAGCAATTCACGCCATCCGCCTGTGCTTTCCAGGCTGGTAACATCCACACTTTCGGCGTTCAGGCTAATCCGCGTTGCCCGCAGACCCGCAGCCGTTTCAAACAGACCTGCACCGTTCATATCAATCTTGACCAAAAGGTCTTTTCCGTTCTGGGCCGCCATAGCCATCACTCCGCATAAGTTGCAAATTCAAATTCACCCCGATCCCGCCGGGATGGGCATTCAGATATCGTCGACACGCGCCAAAAACGTCAGATCGATCCGGCGGGTCCCGCCTGATCCCACGCGCGCCGCCTTGGCCTTTAGAAACTGCAATCCGCACAGCATTCCTCGGCTCAGGGTTAGGTTTGCATCCACCAATGCGTCCGAAATCGCCGCCGCAGCCTCTTTGGCCTGGGCGAAACCGGACACATCCGTGACCACCGACACCACAAATTCATGCGCCGCGCCGTGGCCCACTTTGTCGGACCGGTCACTGACCGTTTCCTGTCCCAGCGTGACATAAATCGAAGGCAAGGACCCGGTGGGCAGCGCGTCATAAATCGCCGTTCCAACCAGCCCCGTCAGGGTGCCATCGGTTGACAATGCTTGATACACAGCCGCCTGCAATGCGGCCGAAACACCATAGCTCATACGACGATCTCCTCTTCTGCGTGGCAGGTCAGATAGCGCCCGTTGGGATCGCCGTCGCTGACTGCCAGAATGGGAAACACGCGCACGCCTTCGACAAATCGCTGCCCTGCCTTTGGGCGACTTGGTGCCCCGTGAGGGGCGGCCCGCACGCTGATCACATAGGGCACGCGGCTCAGCGGGGTTTTCACCCCGGCCAATTCGCGGCCCGCACCTGCATCAAACGCGGCCCAAAGACTGCCCAACGGCGACCAGTTTTCGACAAAACCACCCGATCCATCTGGCACACGCACGGCTTCTTGCAGCTCTAGCTTTCTGTTCAGATGCATCTGTTTCACCGGCGGCCTCCCCCAAAGACGCGCACCGTGCGATACCGCTCGATCAGCGCATTGACGCTATAAGGCATGGCGCCACCGCCCAATGCGGCCTCGTGGCGATATTCATAGAAATGCGCGGCCAACATCAGCACGGCCTGTCCCAGATCCGCGGGCAAATCCGCCCAATCCGGCCCAAATCCGGCCAACAGCCCAATGCGCACAGATCCGCCGGATGGCACAGGTGACAACACCCCGCCAACTGCCTCGATCCGCGGGCGTTGCATATCCGGCACTAAACGATAGCTACCGGCATCAGCGACGGTTTCATCCCTCGCATTGTTGATCATGACCATTTCGATCACAGCACTGACAGGTGCCACAGGCAAAGCCTGGCTTTGACAATCCCGCCACAGGGTCAGCGTCCAGCTGAATTCCCGCTCAATCAGGATTTTGCCGGTGCGTGCCTCAATGGCCGCCATGGCCGCACGCAAAAAACTTTCCAGCATCCCATCTTGAATGGCATCATCGGCAAACCCCGACCCAAGCCGCAAATGGTCTTTAAACTGAGTGACCGGAAGTGCGCTTAGCGGCACCGTGGTCTCTTCGACTAACATCATGGAAACACTCCGAATTCCGGCCCAAAATTTCTCCGCCCGTCCCGGACGCGCACCCCCGCATTGCTCGGACGGAAGGAGCAGCTAGACAACGCAAGGGCTGTCTGTTGGCGCGCCCGGTCGGCGTCAGGGTCCAGCGCACTGGCCCCCAACTCCGTCTCTGTCAGCTTAGCTAACCGAGAACTTCAGGACCTTGATCGCAGCGTAATCGCTCACGGCACCGCCCACGCGTTTTGTCGCGTAGAACAGAACATGTGGCTTGGCTGAGAATGGGTCGCGCAGCACACGCATTTCGGGGCGTTCAGCGATGGTGTAACCCGCGCCAAAGTCGCCAAATGCGATGGATGTGGAATCTGACGCGATGTCAGGCATGTCTTCGGCGATCAGCACAGGATAGCCCAGCAAACGCGCAGGTTCACCAGCGGCCAACCCATCGGTCCACAAGAAACGGCCATCCGCGTCTTTCAACTTGCGTGCTACGCCAGCGGTTTTGGAATTCATCACAAACGACCCGTTTGCGCGATATTCCGCACCCAGCGCATAGACCAGCTCGATGATCGCATCACCAGGATTGGTCACGTCAAAATCACCATCCGCGCCAGACGCAACATAGCCGATATCACCCCAAGCCCAGCTGTCATTCGCAACGATTGGGTTGTTCAGGAAACCCTCGGGCTTATCCACGCCGTCGCCACTTACAAATGCCGCGGCTTCAGCGCGGACAAATTTTGCCGCAATGCGTTCAGCCAGCCAGCCTTCGATGTCAAATGCGCTGTCATCCAGCAAACGCTGAGACGCCTTTGGCAATGCAGACAATTCGTGCAATGGAATGGTAATGCGATCGATCTGAGGGGTCGATGTTTCGGTTGTTGACCCTGTCTCAGACGCCCAGCCAGACCCAATTTCGGAATGATCCACCAGCACATCAAACGATGTTGCTTCGACATTCACGACATTTGACACAGCCCGCAGGGATGCGGCCGAAGACAACACGCCATGGATGGTGTCGGATGTCTGTGGATCCACCAGATAACCACCATCAGCGGCCACGGATGTGTTCAGGGCTTTGCCTTCCATATCCAGACCACGCAGCGCGTCATCATCGCCCGACCGCAGATAGGCAGCGAATGCCTTCTGATGTGGGGCTTCTTCGGTTGCAGCCGTTGCCAATGCGGGGCGGGCTGCCATCAAGGATTTGCGATCTAGCTTGTTCATGCGTTCTTCCTGCTTTTGAATCTTTGCATTAATGTCATTGGCGAAACCTTTGAAATCGCCCACAAAACCCGCCATTGCGGATTTCAACTCCTCAGCCGGAGACATATCTCCCCCGGCCCGAGCCTTCGTCTCGGGATGACTCATCTTTCAGTCCTTTTCTGATGAGAGAAACGCCGGCTCTATCTAATCGCCAGCAGGCTGCGGGCATTTTCAAATGCCGCCGCCAAGTCGCGCATCGTTTCCACCTCGGGGTCGACCCCTTTGGCGTCAACACGCGCATCAGGAAGCATCGGAAACGTCACCAATGACACTTCCCAAAGCTCCAGTTCAGACAAAAGGCGGTTGCCTTTGTCGTTCTTTGTGGCCTTGACCGTGCGGTATCCGATCGACAAACCATCGATGGCCCCGGCATTGATCAATGCAGCCGCTTCGCGACCCTTTTCCACATCCGTTAAAATACGTCCCTTGACCCACAGGCCTTTGGAATCTTCGCGCACTTCGTCCCAGATCCCAATCGGTTGGGCCGGGTCGTGCTGCCAGAGCATTTTGATATTGCCGCCTTTGGCGTTGATTTTGCTCAGGGATGCGCCATAGGCCCCCTTTTGCACCACGTCGCCACCCTGGTCGGTTTTGCCAAATAATGACGCATAGCCTTCGATCAAGGCCCCGTCCGTGACGGTCACGTCGCTGCCCAATTGGCAGAACTTATGTTCTAAATCCATGTCCCAATTCCCTTTATACTGCGATCAAGGCGCGCAAGCCTTCGATCAGCAAAACCCCACCGGCCGCGTAAACCATCATCCAAATCTGACGCTCGACGCGTTCCATCATGGTCTCGATCCGGGTCAGTCGCAGATCGACCTGCGCAAACCAGAAATCACTCACGGGATGGCCGGCATCACGTCGGGCGCTGGTGGCGCTATCTGGTGGTCGTTTGCCGTCCATATCGACGATTTCAGCCTTCATCGCCGACCTCCAATGCTGGCAAACCCAGCAAGGACCGTTTTTCTGCATCCGTCAGGAAATCCGCATCACCAATGCGTTTCCATTTGGCATCCCGTTCCGTTGACAGCGCGGTAACACCGTCCAAATCCGGTTTAAGAGTGACCCGTTCATCGTTGAAATCATTCAGCCACTCTGAAACTGACGACACGACCCGCGACAATAACGGCAACACCGTCAGACGATAAAATGCCCGGTTAGCCTCTTGGTAATTTGCGTAAGTGGCATCGCCCGGAATGCCCAACATCATCGGCGGAACCCCAAAGGCCGTGGCAATTTCACGTGCAGCCGCTTCTTTGGTTTTCTGGAATTCCATATCCGACGGGCTGAACCCCATGGGTTTCCAATCCAGACCACCTTCTAGCAGCATCGGCCGTCCGGCATTACGCGCACCTTGGTGCTGGTTTTCCATTTCGTGCAGCAGGCGATCATATTGATCCGGCGACAGGCTGCCTTGGCCATCCAACCCTTTGTAAACAATGGCACCAGATGGGCGTGCTGCATTGTCCAGCAACGCTTTGGACCAGGCGGATGCGGCGTTATGCACATCAATCGCCGTGGCCGCCGCCTGCATCGGGGACAGACCATAATGATCGTCCTGCGGATGGAAGCTTTTGATATGGCAAATCGGGGAAACGCCATCGCCCACTTTGAACCGGTGTTTGCGTGACCCAACCGTATAATCATAGGCCGCTGGCCAGCCGTTGCTGCCCGGCACCAGGCTCATCCGATCAGAGCGCAGCACATGCAGCTCTAACGGCAATCCCTCTTCGCCCGCGACCGCCTCTAGGTACCCATTGCCGGTCAACAGGATCTGACCGACCAGAGCTTCGAACAATTCAGCTCGACCCTGACCCGCATTGGGGCGCTGAATAAGGTCCATCACCGGGTGCACGTCATAGCGACGCTCGGCGTCCTGACACACAATCGGCAATGCCGCTGCGGCTTCGGCAATCAGTTTGACGGCGCGAAATCCGACGGGGTTCGATGTGAACCCGGTCTTGGTCAATGACACAACGTCGCGCGGGCTCCAGGCGACGCGCCCTGATCCCTGCCAAGATACAACCCGACCCGTCGCCGAAGCTTTCGCCTCAGGAGCCGAACCGTTCGTCTGTTGATCGTTGCGTTTTAGAAAGTCGAACATCCAAATCTCCTTGGTCCCGTGCTGCCGCCAAATCAGAACATCGTGTTGTTCGGCGTCTTGAGGGCAATTTGACCGCAATTGTTTAAGATGCGCCGTGACCACCGTGCGGTGGCTGGTTAACGGCGCATTAACCGTGTTTCCGGGGCTAATGGCCCAAAACGCGCATCCGGGGGCGGTGTTGGGCGCGCTGAGCGTCCACCAACAGGTCGGTCAGTGCCCAAACCAGCGCATCCACGCGGTCGGGCGATTTGGATCCGGTAAATCCTTTGTTGGTCATCTGACACATTTGGTCTTCTAGGGCGTCAAACATCCCCACATGATGGACCTTGCCTTGCTCATATAAGGCCGCCACGGGTTCTGCCCGCACGACTTTGCCGCGACTGGCGCGCACGGCCTTATAGGCCACGCCCGGTTCGATCTGACGGATCACCGTTTCGACCAGATCGCCGCCTTGGTTGACCTCTGCCACCAGACGGTCGGCCTGCCAGTGATGAAATGCATCCACCGCCGCATGCGCCCATTCAGTGGGCGATGATGCAGACACGGTTGCATCCTCTAACACATAGGCCCGCCAATCCTGCGGCGCGCCCTGCATCGTCACACCTGCAACAATGATCCCGCATTCATCCGATCCCACTTTGCCTGTGACCGGCGGATCCACCGCCACGACAATGCGATCCAGATCCGGCATATCCTTGCACCGATTGGTTTCCAGATTGGCCCGCGACCACAGCGCGCCTTCTTCGTCGGCCAACAACACGCCATCCAATTCCTGTCGCCCCAATCGCGTCCCCGCATAGCGAAGGCGCACTTCTTCTAGGAACGACGCTGCCAGATTGGCGCGGTTTGCCTCTGTGGGCGCATGGGTCATCACCGTGCTGTCGCGGTCCAACAAATCCGTCAAAACCTTGCGATTGCGCGGCGTAGTGGTCACGCAAACCCGTGGCGCATCCCCCAGCCGCAACCCAAATTGCAGCATATCCCACGTGCCCTGGGCGTCTTTCCACTTGGCCAGCTCATCCACCCAAGCCGCATCAAATTGCGGACCGCGCAGGCTCTCGGGGTCAAAGGCCGAAAAAATCTGCGCCGTGGCCCCATTGGGCCAAAGCAGCATTTTGCGCCCGGCAATCCATTGCGGACGGCGATCGGGGGGCGAGCAGGCCAGAATGCCGCTTTCGCCAAACACCATCACTTCGCGGGCCTGATCGATGGTTTCACCCACCAGCGCCACACGGGACGCGCGCCCTTTGTCTTCGGGGCGCGCGCCTTCGACCATGGATCGTACCCATTCGGACCCAGCGCGGGTTTTCCCGGCCCCCCGTCCGCCTAATATCACCCAAGACCGCCAGTCGCCTTCGGGCGGCATCTGATGTTCCATCGCCCAAAACTCAAACAAGAAAGGCAGAGCACGCAGCTCTGCCTCCCCTAGTCCATTCAGGAATCGCGTTCTGTCCGCCTCAGTCAATGAGGCGAGCAATGCGGCGCCCGATATCCTCTCTGATCGCGTCAAAGTCGATCTCTCCCTCACGTGCCTTACCGTTGAACTTGCATTCCCACTCATTGAATCGCCTTTCCGTGTCTTTGGCGGCTTTCACCGCGCTTTCCAGCTCACTGTGTTTCTTGGAAAGACCTTTCAATGCGTCGGCCTCCCCTTCAGAAACGCGGGTCAGCAGGTCAAGCAACGTTCGTCGAACGCTGCTCAGCAGGATTAGGCTTTCCGAAATCTCCTCACGCAGATCAGTGACTTGCGCGAGGACCACTCTGTTGGTGTCGTTCATGCTTGGTTTGCCTGTATTGATTGTCCGCCACAGGATGAGAGCCATAGAAAAAGCGGCCACCGGATTGCTCCGGGGCCGCTTGCCCATGTCTTCCAGCATGTCACAACCTATACGTGTAAAAACGCGATAAGTCAAGATTTGGCGCATCACCCCACGCAACGTTCGGGGCGTTTATGCGAACGTTTACAGTATGTTACTGGTTCGCTCGCTGTGCTTCGATTTCGCGCCACTTGGCGACATTTGAATTGTGATCGTCCAGATTAGTCGCAAATGCATGGCCACCTGTCCCATCCGCCACAAAGAAAATATATTCAGTGGTATCAGGGTTTAACGCAGCTTCCATCGCGGCAAAACCGGGATTGGCAATCGGGGTTGGTGGCAATCCGTCAATCACATAAGTGTTAAACGGCGTTTCCCGGCGCAGCTCGCTTTGACGCAACCCACGGCCCAGAATGCCTTCGCCATTTGTGATGCCATAGATCACCGTGGGATCCGTTTGCAGACGCATTCCGCGGTTCATCCGATTGACAAAAACGCTGGCCACTTGGCGGCGCTCTTCGGCCAAACCGGTTTCTTTTTCCACGATGGAGGCCATGATCAGCGCCTCTTCTGGGTTGGCATAGGGCAACCCATCGGCGCGTGCGGCCCATGCATCGGCCAGACGCCGCGCCTGAGAGGCCGTCATCGCCGCCAGAATGGTTTCCACGTCGGTTCCGGGGGTGAATTCATAGCTGTCCGGCGCCAATGTGCCTTCGCCGGGGATCATATCCACCGGGTCATCCAGCCCATCAATCCCGTTCAGCCCCTGAACGATTTGCCAGCTGGTCACGCCTTCGGCCACGGCCACACGATACCGTGTATCCGATGAAGCCCGCAATTCGGCGTACACCTCGGGTGCGTCTTCTTCGGCTGGATTAAACGCCGCCACTTCGACAAACCGGTTGCTGGCGGGGTCCAATTCGCGCACTTGGATTTCGCTGCGGGTCACCCCGATGCGATGCACAATTTCTGTGCCACAGGTGCTTTGACCGCCGCGTGTGACGATATCCACGATGGATTCCATCGACGCGCCTGCAGGCACCAAATAGGCCCCCGCTTTCAACTGGCTGGATTTTTCGGAATAATCTGCCCCGATCCGGAACATCGCCGCAGAATTGATCGCACCTTCATCCGCTAGGTTTTCGCTGACCCGGCGCATATTGCTGCCGGATTCAACGCGCAAACAGATCGCAGTGTCCAACGGCCCTTGGGCCGCATATTCCCGCGTGCCCCAGACCACCAAACCGGCAGCCAGAAACAGCACCACGATGAACAACGTCATCGCGTTGCTGGCAATGTGTCGCCACATTTAATCGACCTTTCCAAAGATCACGCTGGCATTGGTGCCGCCAAATCCAAAGCTATTGGACAAAGCATTGTCAATTTTGCGCTCAACCTTGGCATTGGGTGCCAGATCGATTTTGGTTTCAACCGCTGGATTGTCCAGATTGATCGTGGGCGGAGCCACCTGATCCCGGATTGCCAGAATGCTGAAAATCGCCTCAATCGCGCCCGCGGCCCCCAACAGGTGGCCGGTCATGGATTTGGTGGATGACATGGTCACTCCATCCGCCGCATCCCCTAGCAGGCGTTCCACCGCGCCCAGCTCGATTGTGTCGGCCATGGTCGATGTGCCATGGGCGTTGATGTAATCGATCTGACCCGGTTCCAGCCCGGCATCCTTCAGGGCCATCCGCATCGACCGTTCACCACCCTCGCCTGTCTCAGAGGGGGCCGTGATGTGGTAGGCGTCGCCCGACAGGCCATAGCCTTTGACTTCGGCGTAAATCTTGGCACCGCGCGCTTTGGCGTGTTCGTATTCTTCCAACACAACCATGCCCGCGCCTTCGCCCATCACGAACCCGTCGCGATCCGCATCATAGGGGCGGCTGGCTTTGGTTGGATCGGCTTCGCCTTTGGTCGACAGCGCCTTACACGCGTTAAACCCAGCCATGCCGATTTCACAAATGGTCGCTTCTGCGCCCCCGGCAATCATCACATCCGCATCACCGTATTTGATCAACCGTGCGGCATCACCAATGGCATGCGCCCCAGTTGAACAGGCCGTCACAACCGCATGATTGGGGCCTTTGAACCCGTGTTTGATCGCAATCTGACCGGAAATCAGGTTAATCAACGCCCCCGGCACAAAGAAAGGCGACACACGACGCGGACCTTTTTCGTGCATTTGAATGGCGGTGTTGGCGATGGAATTCAGACCACCGATCCCTGATCCGGCCAAAACACCGGTCCGTTCCAGACTTTCTGTATCTTCGGGCGCCCAACCAGAATCGGCAATCGCCTGATCCGCGGCAGCCATGCCAAACACAATGAATGTATCGACCTTGCGACGATCCTTGGCGGGCATATAGGCGTCTGGGTTAAATGTCCCATCGCTGCCATCGCCCAGCGGCACTTCGCAGGCATATTTTGTTGTTACGCGTTCGGTATCGAACTGCTTGATCATTCCGGCGCCAGATTGACCATCCAGAATCCGCTTCCAGCTTTCTTCAACTCCGTCGGCCAAAGGTGTTACCAACCCCAGCCCTGTCACAACCACTCGACGCATTTTATGCCCCCATTCTTTGTGATGTCTTTCCGCCCTGATAACGCCTCTGGGGTAACCGGAGCAAGAGGGCACCGTAAGGTCCCCCCGGATAGTTTGCATGATTTAACCAAATATGAGCGAATTGGACATAGGCAAGAGGCATTCGGCTAATAAAGGACACTGGTCTCAGGATAGTTTGGCGTAACATGGCCCATAGCATTGTTTTATTAAGAGCAATTTGTTTTCTGGGACTATTGCTGACCCCTTTGGCTGTCGCGGCAAAAGGGCAGCAATGCGAATTTGAAAACTGGCTCCATCAATTTGTGCTTCAGACCGATGCAATTGTTCAGGGTTTGCCGGCGCATCCTGGGTCGGCCGCCATTGATAGCCTAAACAACGTTATCGACTCTCATTCGCCCGTTCAATTACGTCTGGCGATCCGCCGGACCCCCTATACCAGCCATGAACCCACAATCATTGCCTATTACAACATGCAACGCGGTTTTGTTGCTTCGCTAAAGTCCCATTCTTTGGCCGATGCGGTGTCGTTTATCCAATCCCCGACCTATCGCGACATTTCAGCGGATATGCTGCGCATCCTTGGCTATCTGGATTGCCAACAGGATGAACGCGACATTCCTTCTGAGGAACGCAGCCCCGGTTCCGGCACCCCGACCCGATCCTCGCAGGATCGCGATGAAACCGAACGCGCCACTGCCCCAATGCCAACCAATCCTGTTTCAATCGTTTTGCCATGGAAACCCGTCTCGGCGGCAACTTTTGGCCTGTTTCTGATCTATGTCGGAGTTTACAGATTCAAAAACCGAAAACGGCCGCGTGCACAGCGGTTCGATTGCACCACGGATTGTGTGTTGGAAACCGGCACTGATTGGCTTGTCGCCTCTTTGATTGATATCAGCCTGACCGGCGCAAAGGTGCAAATCTCCGAACCCTATGACGGGCCGCGCGATCTGAAAATAATCATCAAAGACATTTCAACCGAGGCACAGGTGATCTGGCGCACACAAACCAAGATGGGCCTGCATTTTGAAACAGAACTCGACCAGGAGGATATCGATAAAATCATCGAGGCAGGGCAAAAACAATCCACGACCCCATTGGAACCTGTGGATATCAACTTCGGTCAGGCTGACGACCTAACCATAGAGCCGGACAAAACGTAATGCGTGGTTTTCCTAAAGGACATGATTAACTAAACGGGGTTCGCAAATGAAAACGGCGCTCAAAAGAGCGCCGTTTCAAATCCTGATCAAACAAATTGTTTGATTATTGAGCTTCAGTGATGAATTTCACTGCATCGCCAAATGTCTGGATGGTCTCAGCTGCATCGTCAGGGATTTCGATACCGAATTCCTCTTCGAAGGCCATTACCAGCTCGACTGTGTCGAGGCTGTCTGCGCCAAGGTCGTCGATGAAAGATGCGTTTTCCGCAACTTTGTCTTCTTCAACACCCAAATGTTCCACAACGATCTTGCGGACGCGGTCTGCGACGTCGCTCATGATGTATCCTCACAATATTCTGGGCTTCCGCCCGTTCTTGTCTGCCCCTATTGGGCCGCTCTCATAGCCCGATCTAGGGCAAAACCAAAACGAACGCGACGGCCCCCTTTGGTAAATCTGCGTGGCCTATAACAGAGAATCCCCGTAAGGCAAACGCTTATGACACCCCATATAAGGTCAGATCATCGCCATTCCACCGTTAACGTGCAAAGTTGTGCCGGTTAAATATCCAGCTTCTGCACTGGAAAGGAACAGAACTGAGGCTGCAATCTCTTCTGGGGACCCCATCCGCGCAGCCGGGATTTGAACGTTAATTTTTTCTTTTTGATCATCAGTCAATTTGTCAGTCATCGCTGTGGCAATGAAACCGGGCGCGACGCAATTCACGGTGATTCCGCGGCTGGCCACTTCGTATGCGATGGATTTGGACATGCCGACCATACCCGCCTTGGACGCGGCATAATTGGCCTGACCGGGATTGCCCGTTGCGCCAACGATGGACGAAATATTTACAATCCGGCCCCAGCGGGATTTCATCATTCCACGGATCACACCTTTGCACAGACGCATGGTGGATGTCAGATTGACCTCCAGCACGCTGGCCCATTCGTCATCGGACATGCGCATAAACAGATTGTCGCGCGTGATCCCGGCATTGTTCACCAGAATATCAACTGATCCCATGGCGGCAGCGGCCTCTTTGGGCAGGGCTGTGACGGCATCAGCGTCACTTAGGTTGCAGGGCAAAACATGGGCGCGCTCACCTAATTCAGCGGCCAATGCTTCTAGCGGCTCTACCCGTGTGCCAGACAGGGCCACAGTGGCGCCCGCCTCATATAGCGACTTTGCGATGGCCCCGCCAATACCGCCAGATGCGCCGGTGATCAGGGCATTTTTCCCAGTCAAATCAAACATTTCTCATTCCTTCTTGATCCCACATTCCAAATCACATGTGTGATCAGGGCGGGTTTTTCAAACTTTTGCTTTCGCTTTGATTTCGCTTAGCCGTTCAACGCTTCGGCGGCGGCTTTCACATCATCTGGCGTGCCCACGGCGCGCGATGTGATCGACCGGTCAATGCGTTTGATCATGCCAGACAGGGCTTTGCCCGCGCCGATTTCCCAGGCTTCTGTCACGCCATGTTCCCCCAGCCACATCACGCTTTCACGCCAGCGCACGGACCCGGTCACTTGTTCCACCAACAGCGATCGGATGGTCGCCGGGTTGTCCACGGAAGCGGCCAGAACGTTTGCCACCAATGGCACGCTCGGGCGGTTCAGCTCTACCTCGCCCAAGGCTTCGGCCATGGCTTCGGCAGCGGGCTGCATCAATGTGGAATGAAACGGCGCAGATACGGGCAACAACATCGCGCGTTTGGCCCCTTTTTCTTTGGCAATCACCAATGCCCGCTCCACAGCAGCTTTGTGACCGGACACAACAACCTGACTTGGATCATTGTCATTCGCCGCCTGACAGACCTCGTCACCGGCCGCCGCTTCGGCCACGGCTTTGGCTGTTTCAAAGTCCAGCCCCAACAACGCCGCCATCGCACCGACACCAACCGGAACAGCCTCTTGCATCGCTTTGCCGCGAATGCGCAACAAACGCGCCGTATCTGCAATGCTCAACGCGCCAGACGCCGCCAATGCCGAATATTCACCCAATGAATGCCCTGCAACAAATGACGCCGCCTGAATGGTTACGCCTTCTGCTTCCAATGCTTTCATCGCGGCCAGTGATGTGGCCATCAATGCTGGCTGCGCATTGGCCGTCAGGGTCAGCTCGGCAATGTCCCCGTTCCAGATCAGATCTGACAGCTTTTCGCCCAACGCTTCGTCGACTTCGTCAAATACAGCCTGCGCCTCTGGATAAGCGTCGGCCAAAGCCTTGCCCATTCCAATTGTCTGTGCGCCCTGCCCCGGAAATACAAATGCCCGCATGTCCCAACTCCGTTTGGTGTTACTTTCCTGTTGGGAACCGCTTTACCTTGTCCCTGCGCGCATCACAAGAAAGCGCATTAACGCACAGCTTCTCTGCGCTGCCTCGGATTGAGTGCATTTATGTGCGTTGTTAGGCTTGTGCTAAGCTCACGCAACACAATTATGGATTGCTCTTATGTCATTCACCAACACTCAGGCGCGCTACGGCACCTTGTCCAAAATACTCCACTGGGCCACCGTCTTATTGATTTTCACGCTGATCCCATTGGGGATCATGGCCGATGATGCGCCCTTTGCCACCGATAACGAACTCACCCGAAAGGCATATCTGTTTTCGCTGCATAAAACCCTGGGTATCACCCTGTTTTTCCTGGCGGTTTTGCGCATTCTCTGGGCGCTGGTTCAACCCAAACCCGGATCGCTCAACCCTGACAATAAGCCAGAACATTTCATGGCCGAAATGGTGCATTGGCTGCTTTATGGGTCGCTGATCATTGTGCCATTAACTGGCTGGATCACCCATGCCGCATCCCAAGGTTTTGCCCCCATTTGGTGGCCGTTTGGCCAATCCCTGCCCTTTATCCCCAAAAGCGTCGGCCTGTCAGAAACCGCATCGACCCTGCATATGATTTTTGAACGTGTTTTGGTTGTTTCGATCCTGTTGCATTTTGCAGGTGCCCTAAAACATCATGTCATTGACCGCGACGCGACACTGCGGCGGATGTGGTTTGGCCGCCCCGATTTGCCGCAGGTAGCGCCCCATCATCCATCCTTCGCCCCATTGGCAGGGGCTTTGGTGATCTGGATCGCCGCGCTGGGACTTGGTGCCGGGCTGGGTTTTTTCGCGCCAGACCACAATCATGACCATGATCACGCCCAAGCCCCCGTGTTGGAAGCCGTATCATCCGAATGGCAGGTTGAAACCGGATCAATTGCGCTGTCGATCACGCAGTTTGGATCACAGGTTGACGGGTCCTTTGCTGAATGGACCTCTGTCATTTCTTTTGACCCAAATGCGACCGGCATTCTGGGGCATGTGGAAACGGAAATCGCCATTGCATCGCTGACATTGGGATCGGTGACGGGCCAATCCATGGGCACAGATTATTTTGACGCCGCACAATTCCCAACCGCCACCTTCACCGCTGAAATCACCGCCACTGAAACCGATTACGTCGCGACCGGGACCCTCACATTAAAAGGCACAACAATCCCGATCACCCTGCCCTTTACGTTGGAAATATCCAATGATGGCGCAGATGACATCGCTATGATGACCGGCGCGACACAGGTCAATCGAACCGATTTTGGCATCGGTGCCTCGGGCGAAGACAATCTGGCCCATGTCGTGGATATCGCTATTTCGCTGACCGCACGTCGCTAGGTCATATCTATCACGACAAAAGGCGTCCCATTTGGGGCGCCATTTTTATGGCCACACGTTATCACCAACTGCGCTGCGATAATCCCAAGCCCCACATACACAGCCACAAAAAAACGCTGCCGGTGTTATAACCGACAGCGCCAATAATGGGACAGGACTGCGATGCAAACCTGTCAGAATTTCAATTACTCAGCTTTAGAAGCTTCGATTGAAATCATCACTTCGACTTCGTCGCTGACATGGGGGGCGAACTGACCCAAGTTAAAGTCAGACCGGATCAATGTTGTGGTCGCGTTAAAACCAGCCCAGTCTTTTTGCGCCATTGGATGTGTGCCCGTCTGGTTCAAAACCGCATCCAGAACAACGGATTTGGTGACCTCATTGATGGTCAGATCGCCGGTGATCAGCGCGGTGTTTTCACCCGTCACTTCGATCCCGGTGGATGTGAACGAAATCAGTTCTGCGTCGTCGGCACCAAAGAAGTCATCCGACATAAAGTGCTGAAAACGGCCTTCCCAGCCGGTCAACATGGATTGGGCAGGCATCGAAACCGACACGCTGGATGCGGCGGGGTCTTCTTGGTCGAATGCGATTTCGCCTTCGAAACCAGAGAACATTCCGTAAGTGGTGGAATAACCAAGGTGATTATAGCTAAACACAATCTGGCTGTGGCTGGCATCCAACACATATGTGTCAGGCGCTGCAATTGCGGTGGTTGTCAAAGACGTCGCGGCGATAAGAGCGGCAATCAGGGTACGGGTCATTTCAGATCCTCAAAGGGTTGTTTTGATACGTCAGACTTGCACGTACCAATCGACCTGAGAATTCTACATGATCAAACAGATTCTGTTCGTAAATGAAGAGTCAAAATCTCTCACAACCCTGTGATGTGCGTTAACCTACAAAGTTATGAATGCGAAAAAATGAACGCAAAACCCGCTAACATCCCAGAAGTAATCACCTTTTGCGCCAGTGCCCATTCACCAAACGCCCCCATCGGCATCAACAACACACCAAGGGCAGCAATGGCCAGAACCGGCACCATAAATTTGCGGAGCAAACGCGCAGGGCTGGTGACTTTGGCGGCTTTACGGGTCGGGTGATCAATAAACATGGTCATTTGGGGGCCTCATTTGCTCTGCTCTGGCGCCTCTTTGGGTGCCGTTAACCAAGTTTCACCCCGAAAAAAGGCCAAATCCGGGCAGCAACGGGTCCAATCCGTGATGTTTGGTTAATGCCCGTTAACAGTTAGGATATATAAGGGGGCAAATCTCTGCGCTGCGCCTCAATCCCCCTTGCACCACTGCCCCGCGCGTGTATAAGACGCCATCCTTCTGCGGACGTTTTGAACCGCGCAGTCTCTCGTGGATGGGGTGCAGAAGGTTAAGCCCCCTCCTTTGAAATGCGCTAGAATAGAACTGGAGCACACATGCCGCTTTATGAGCATGTCTTCATTGCGCGTCAGGACCTGTCCAACTCGCAAGCTGAAAGCCTCGTCGAACACTTTGGTACCGTACTTGCAGATAACGGCGGCAAAGTCGTTGATAGCGAGTATTGGGGCGTCAAAACGATGGCCTACAAGATCAACAAAAACCGCAAAGGTCATTATGCCTTCCTGAAAACAGACGCGCCTTCTGACGCGGTTCTGGAAATGGAACGCCTGATGCGCCTGCATGACGATGTTATGCGTATTCTGACCATCAAAGTTGATGCCCACGAAGATGGCCCATCAGTTCAGATGCAGAAACGTGACGAGCGTGACAGCCGTCGTCGTGAACGCAGCTAAGTAGATCAGGAAAGGACCATAAGTCATGGCAGCTAAACCATTTTTCCGTCGTCGTAAGACCGATCCTTTTGAGGGTGAAAACGCCCCAAAGATCGACTACAAAGACACACGTACATTGCAGCGTTACGTTTCTGAGCGCGGCAAAATCGTGCCTTCCCGTATCACCGCCGTAGGCGCCAAAAACCAGCGTAAATTGGCTCAGGCCATCAAACGCGCACGGTTCCTGGCCCTGCTGCCCTACGCCGTTAAATAAGGAGAAGACCCATGGACGTCATTCTTCTGGAACGCGTGGCCAAATTGGGCCAAATGGGCGAAGTCGTAACCGTCAAAGACGGCTATGCTCGCAACTTCCTGTTGGCTCAAGGCAAAGCATTGCGCGCCTCTGCGCATAACAAAGCACGCTTTGAAACTGAAAAAGCCCAGCTGGAAGCCCGCAACCTGGAAACCAAGAAAGAAGCCGCTGCTCTTGCTGAAAAGCTCGACGGTCAATCTTTCATCGTGATTCGCTCTGCCTCTGACGCAGGCGCGCTGTACGGTTCCGTCACCATCCGTGACGCCGCTGACGCCGCAACTGCCGAAGGTTTCTCAGTGGACCGCAAGCAAGTCATCCTGACAGCCCCAATCAAAGATCTGGGCCTGCACAGCGTGATCGTTCGCCTGCACCCCGAAGTGGATTGCGAAATTCAACTGAACGTTGCCCGTTCTGAGGAAGAAGCCGAGCTGCAAGCTTCGGGTAAATCTATCCAAGAACTGGCCGCCGAAGAAGAAGCAGCTGCTGAATTCGAAATTCAGGAACTGTTTGACGATATCGGTGCTGCACAGAACGACGAAGACGAAGCTCCGGCTGAAACAACCGAAGAATAATCTTCGCTGTCTTTGAAAATTTAGCCGCGTAGGTCCGCCTGCGCGGCTTTTTTGTGCCTGACGGCTCCCTAACCTGTGCACCAGACGTGTCTTTTAGCACAGGATCGATCCATGCCCTCTTTGCTTGGGTCTGATGATTTGCAGAAATAAGACATGAGCATTTGTCTATCGTATTTCTAAGCCAATGATTGTTTTACATAACATTCCAGCCACCGTGGGTTGGTCACCGATCCGACATATGCTGAGGGTGATGCGAACAGAGCTGCATGTTCGCCCAACATATCTGGACCACAAAGCCACCCGACTGGCGCGGTTACGGTCCCATCTGATCACACGCACGCCCCGGTATCACAAACCAAATCTTTTATTTGTGACGACGATAGCGGCGGATCTGCCTGCGGCTTTGTTGTCAAAAAACTGGCGCGACGGATATAACAAAGCCGCCGTTTGGATCATCGACGCCTTTCATACCAGCCACTTGAAACCACGGTGGTTTCAAAAAAACTTTGATCGGATATTTGTCATGCGTCCCAATGATGTTGCCCCATATGCCGCGGCGACGGGGCTACCGGTCGATGTTTTGCCTTGGGGCACAGATGCATTGGGGCTGGGTTTTTCGCATGGGGACAAACCCATTGATCTGCTGCGTGTCGGGCGTCAACCAATGCTGTTTGATCATGACTATGACACCAAAGTCGCGTGTAATGACAAAGGGTTAATCTTTTCTGGGCGGCCGCCATTTGGGTCGAACGACCAATCCCATATTCCAAACCTATTTTCCCATTATCAAAAGGCAAAATTTGTCTTGGCCTCGTCGAATTTGGTGTCCCCTGCCCCCTATGTGCACGGATCCCAGGAATACCTGACCGCGCGCTGGACCGATGCATTGGCGGCCGGTGCCATTGTCGCCGGGCAAGCCCCGCATAGCGATCGGGCTTTCTCTGACTTGATTTGGCCCGAAGCGACATTGGACATCCCCATGACAGACCGAAATGCTGCCTTGGCAAAAATTCGAACTGCGGTGGATCGCTGGTCATATGATCTGGCGAAATTTAATGCCGATTGCGCCCTGAAACGTCTGGACTGGCGTTTACGGTTTGCACAACTTGCGGACTATTTTTCTTACTCGACCTCTACCCTAGATAAGTCCCTGAAAACCATACGATCTCTGCGGCGATCAAGTTGAAACCCAACGTCACCTGATCATTCTGCCCCTAGACAGCGTTTCAAAACAAACAAATACTTGTCGTCTGCCTGAAACATAATCCGGGCAACCTGTCTCAGAATATTAACGGAGATCCACATGGCTTTTACTCTCTCACGCCGCGGCTTTTTGGCTGGAACGGCTGGCTTTATTGCAATGCACCCCTATTCGGTTGCTGCAAACACAAACCAAGCACATTTGCGGATCATGGAAACCACCGATTTGCATGTGCATGTTTTTCCATACGATTATTACGCTGACCGCCCCTCTGACCGCGTTGGTCTGGCCCGCACTGCGTCGATCATTGGCGACATTCGCGCCGAGGCGACAAATTCATTGTTGCTGGACAATGGCGATTTCTTGCAGGGCAACCCGATGGGCGATTACATCGCCTATGAACGTGGCATGAAAGAAGGCGACACCCATCCGGTCATCAACGCGATGAACGCATTGGGCTATGACGCATCGACCTTGGGCAACCACGAATTTAACTATGGCCTTGATTTCCTGATGAAATCCTTGGCCGGGTCCAATTTCCCGGTGGTCTGTGCCAACGTTGCCAAAACCATGGGCGCCACCCCACGCGAAGACGATACCTTGCTGCCCCCATATGTCATTATGGATCATGAATTGACCGACGGGTCCGGCACTGCCCACCCGATCCGCATCGGCTTTATCGGTTTTGTTCCCCCTCAGATCATGAACTGGGATCGTCGCCATCTAGAAGGCAACGTCATGGCGCGCGACATCATCGAAACAGCCCGCGCCTACGTGCCCCAAATGAAGGAAGAAGGCGCAGATATTATCATCGCCCTGTCCCATTCGGGCATTGGCGCAGCGGATCACACTGATGGGATGGAAAACGCAGCGGTGCCTTTGGCGGCGGTGGATGGGATCGATGCGATCCTGACCGGTCACAGCCACCTTGTGTTCCCATCGTCTAATTATGCTGATTTCGCAGGTGTCGACGCAGATGCCGGCACGTTGATGGGCAAACCGGCAACCATGGGTGGGTTCTGGGGCTCGCATATGGGGTTGATCGATCTGATGCTGGAACGCGACGGGTCCGGCTGGCGCATTGTGTCCCACACATCTGAGGCCCGCCCGATCTACAAACGCGAAGAAGATCGCTCTATCACGGCTCTGGTCGAAGACGCCCCTGCCGTGCTGGCCGCAGCTCAGGCGGACCATGATGCGACATTGGATTATGTGCGCCGCGCTGTTGGCAAAACCGACGCACCGTTGCATTCCTATTTTGCGCTGGTGGCGGATGACCCATCGGTTCAGGTCGTGTCCAACGCCCAAACTTGGTACATCGAACAGATGATGCAGGGCACTGCGCATGAGGGTCTGCCGATCCTGTCTGCGGCGGCTCCGTTCAAAGCGGGTGGTCGCGGCGGTCCGGAATATTATACGGATGTGGCTGTGGGGGATGTGGCGATCAAAAACGTCTCTGATCTATATCTCTATCCAAACACGGTTCGGGCGGTGCGCATCAATGGTGCCACAGTACGCGAATGGCTGGAACGCAGCGCGGGGATGTTTAATCAGATCCAAGCAGGCTCTGCGGATGCGATCCTGTTGAACCCAGAGTTCAAATCCTACAACTTTGATGTGATCGATGGCGTGGGTTATCAGATCGATCTGACCCAACCGGCCCGCTACAATGATGACGGCGAAGTGGTGTCGGACACACATCGGATCATCAATCTGACATATGATGGTCAACCGATTGATATGGAACAGGAATTCATCGTGGCAACCAACAATTACCGCGCTTCTGGCGGTGGCAATTTCCCCGGTGCCAACAGTGATACCATCGTGTTCGAAGGTCCCGATACCAACCGTGACGTGATTGTGCGCTATATCGTTGATCAGGGCACGATCAGCCCGCGGGCCGATGCCAACTGGTCCTTTGCCCCGCTGGGTGACACATCTGTTCTGTTTGAAACCGGCCCTGCCGCCGCACCTCATGCGGGCAATGTTGACGGCGTTTCCATAGAAGAGGCCGGCACATCCGACACCGGATTTGCGCTCTTCCGGATCAAGCTCTGATTTCACAAACACTTAGAACAGCAAAGCCGCGCTTTGACAGCGCGGCTTTCGTGTTTTGGGATGCCCGGATGAGGACATCCCGCGTTATGATCCGTGTGGCTGATCAGGCGGCTTTGCGACGCCGTGCAAAGGCAAACAGCCCCAATGCACCGGCCATCAATGGCAGCCCAGCGGGAACCGGCACAGGCGGCAAAACAGAGGACGCGACGTGAATGCTATCCAACGCAAAGAACCCGACCCCGGAGAAGTCAATCGAAACCGAAAGCAGGTTGGTAAATTCCCCACCCAAAAAAGACTGCGATGGCCCCAACGGGAACAAAATCGGCGCAGGAATGCTCATATCGTGATTGGAGATCGTCACCAATGGGAAAAAGCCACCGAAATCTGCCACATCGGAAAAGAGACTAACCAGGTCAAACATTTCTCCATCCACCCGCGACAATGTGATGGTGCTATAACCAGAGAAAAAATCGGTCATCAGAAAACCGGACCCGTCATCGCCTTCGACAGGAAATCCACCGTCATGGCCCGCGCCACTCAGCCAGGCACCTGTCGCCGTGATTTGGTACCCATCTTCAACATAGGGCGCAGTCAGGATGCCTGAAGGGGCGAAATCAAAATCAATGATGTCCAGAATGGTAGCAGAAGCCGAACTGGCTGCAAAACTGGTGGAAATTATCGTGGCGCAAACGGCCAATGCAGTTTTCAAACGCATGTTGTCCTCATAACAAAAAATACAACCTTGGTTAATCCAAGGATATTGGACATGATATTGATGATCCCTATTGATTTTGCAACGAAAAAGGCAGCCCAAACTGAGCTGCCTTTAGAAAAATTTCAAACCTTGATCAGGCGGCTTTACGACGCCATGCAAGGGCAAACAGACCCAGCGCGCCTGCCATCAAAGGCAGTCCCGCAGGAACCGGCACCGGTGGCAGTGCTGCATTGCTCACTTCAAGATGGTCAAAATTGAATAATCCGAGCCCTGAAACGCTTACAGTTATGGACATCATGTTTGAAAACTCTGGTCCGAAAATTAGAAAGTCGCCGGGATTGTCACCAACGGGCGTAGGCGGGACAGACAAAGACGATCCACTACCGTAGTCTACCAATACGCTCGCTACGAGACCTCCAAAATCAAGCGACGTTTCAAACAAGCTGTGCAAGTTAAACGCCCCACCATCAAAACGGCTCAGGGTAAATGAAACGGGCCCGGCAAAGCCATCCAAAGCAAGAAATCCGGATCCCGCATAGCCACCGATGGGATATGGGTGCCCAACACCTGGAGCCAAAACTCCGCCGACCGAAGAGATGATGTACCCATCTTCGACATATCCATCTGCAGTCGTAACACCTAAAATGCCATCGAATTCAATGATATCGACTGTTGTTGCGGATGCAGAATTGACCGCAACGCTTGTCGAAATGATTGTGGCGCAAACGGCCAATAAGGATTTTAAGTTCATTTTCAATTCCCCTCTTAACCCAAACCTTTATGATCGGGTTTAAATGAACACCCAGTCTATAACCCCATAGCTAAATCGCAAGGAATATGAACGGAATCAACGCAGGTTCCGTTAGACAAAGTGAACAGCGGTTGATCTCCGCCCTTGGATATCTGCTTGTTGCAGCTGCTCCATCGCTTTGCACAAGTCGTTAAAGCAAAAAAGACGCCCACTTGTGGACGTCTTTTTATTTATTGAACAGACGGGTTTAGCGGGCAAACGTTTCCATGCGCAATTGCGCGTCACAATATTCGCCGTCATAGGTCCCGATCCAAATATCGATCTGACCATTGGCAGGACGTGTCAGAACGATCCGTGGGTCCAGATTGCCATTGTCATCATCGTCATAATACCAAGTGGCAGACGCTGTGTTGATCAGCAGCGCCGCATCACAGCGGCTGACCACGGACACAACCAATTGCGTGCCACCCATATTGCTGAGCTGGAACCGGAAATCTGGGTTGGACGGGAAATAGCCCGCGCCACGGTCGGATTGGGGGTTAATTCCGGGGCAGTTCCAAATGTAATTGCTGCCACCGGCGATTACGTCAAAAAACTTTGGGCTGCGCAACTGGGACCCCGAAGCAGAGTAAGATTCCCCTGCCGCCAAATTCCAGTTTGGGCACGCCGCCGCTGCACTTGCAAAACCTACCATCATCGCGATGGCCACGAGTAAGCGTTTCATGCTTCACCTATTCTTTTTAAAATATGCCTCATGGTAACGCACTCAGATTAAAAACAAATAGGATATCGCGTCAAAAACAGTCGGGTTTCCCTGACTTTTCCCCTTAAAATTTGAAATTCCACCCGAACCCCGGGCGATTCAAATGCCGCACTCACCTTTGGGTTGTCCAGAATGCAGAAAGCCGCGCAAAAGCGCGGCTCTCATAATTGTGATTCTCGAAGGTTGTTTATTCTTCTTCGAGCGCTTCAACAGCGGCTTGCAGGTCTTCTTTGGACACTTCTTTTTCTGACACATCAGCCAGATCAAAGATGTGATCGACAACTTTGTCTTCAAAGATCGGCGCTTGCAGCTGCTGGCGCATCTGTGCGTTCTGCTGCACAAACTCAAAGAACTGACGCTCTTGGCCTGGATACTGACGCGCTTGGTTCATGATCGCTTGGGTCATTTCCGCATCAGAAACCTGCACTTCGGCTTTTTGACCGATATCAGCCAACAGCAGCCCCAGTTTCACACGGCGTGATGCCAGACCTTTGTGTTCGTCAGTGGCTTCGATCGTTGGGTGATCGTGGCCTTCGACTTCTGGGTTTTCTTCGTGCCACAACTGATGTGCGATTTGGCCTGCTTCGGCGTCGACCAAAGTGGCAGGCAGATCAAAGGACACTTTTTCGTCCAACACATCCAACAAGGACCGTTTGGTCACAGCGCGTGCCGCCCCTTTGTATTCCGCTTCTAGACGTTCGGTGATTTGGGCACGCAGACCGGCCAGATCTTCGGCGCCAAACTTAACAGCCAACTCGTCGTTCAACTCAGCGGCAACAGGCTCTTTTACGGCTTTGATTGTGCAATCAAACACAGCCGCTTTGCCTGCCAGATGCTCGGCTTGGTAATCATCAGGGAAAGACACTTCGACGGCTTTCTCTTCGTCGACTTTCACACCAACCAGTTGCTCTTCGAAGCCGGGGATGAACTGACCAGAGCCCAGAACCAATGCGAAATCTTCGGCGGAACCGCCATCGAACAATTCGCCATCAACCTTGCCTGCAAAGTCAAATGTGATCTGGTCGCCGTCTTTGGCTTTGGTGCCTTTTTTGCGGTCTTTGAAATCCTGCGCGGTTTCAGCAAGGCTGGCCAGCGCTTCGTCGATTGCAGACTCTTCGGCTTTCACGCTCATGCGCTCCAGCTTGATCCCGGCAAAATCAACTTCTGGAACATCGGGCAGACGTTCGTAAGTGACGTTCACAACAACGTCGTCGCCTTCTTTCCAGTCTTCGTTGTCCATTTTCATCTCTGGCTGAACCGCAGGACGGTCGCCGGATGTTTCCAGATGGCTGTTCATCGCGCCATCAATGGTTTCCTGCATAGCTTCGCCCATCAGGCGTGGACCAAATTGTTTTTTCAGCAACGCCATGGGCACCTTGCCCTTGCGGAAGCCTTTCATTTCGATCTCAGGGCGGGCTTCGGCCAGCTTTTCCTGTACCTTTTCTTCCATCTCAGCAGCCGTGACTGTGATCTGGTAACCGCGCTGAAGGCCTTCGTTCAGGGTTTCGGTAACGTTCATGGAGTTCCTCGCATAGATCGACGGGGCACCCACTGGCACCCTAATGAATTTGGGCCTTACTAAGGGGGGCAAAGCGGGGCTTCAAGTGCAATCTGCAACCGATCACACGGATGGCCGCAACCCGGGGATATCCCAAGGGGCCGCAATCTGATCGATCACTTCTTCGATTGGCTTGGGGCGGGCATATAAAAACCCTTGATGCTCAAAGCAATTATTGCGCATCAGCCAGTCCCGCTGGTCCACGGTTTCCACGCCTTCAGCCACAACTTTCAGGTTCAAAGCTGCCCCAATATTGATCACAACTTTGGACAGGGCAGTGTTGTTTTTGGCCGCAATCAACGAGCGGTCAAATTTCAGACAAGTCACCGGATAGGCGCTGAGCCGGGCAATGTTGGAATAGGCCGCACCAAAATCATCAATCGCAATTGGATATCCCAGATCGACCAATTCATTCAGTTTTTTATGCAGGTCAGCATCGGCTAAATGTAGTGCAGATTCAGTGAGTTCCAGCTGTAATCCCGTCGGATCAAAGCCAGATCGCCCGGCCAGTGAACGCAATTGTGACAACAATCGCGATCCCTGAAACTGAAGCGGCGACACATTCACAGACAGATCGATCCAGTTGAATTCGCGCCGCAGCGCCATCAATTGTTCGGCAGTTTCCGCAATCACCCGACTGCCCAATTGGTGGATTAGTCCGGTGGATTCGGCGATCGGGATGAACTCACCCGGGCTGATCCCCTCGCCTTTTGAACAGGTGAAACGTGCCAGCGATTCCGCCCCCGTCACACGGCCATTTCGCAAATCAACCTTGGGCTGATAAACCAGTCGAAATCGGTCATCCTCTGCCTTAAGCGCATGGCCCAGCTCGGCTTCGACTGACAAAAACCGGTGTCGTTTACGCGCCAATGCAGGGCGGAAATACCGGATCGCATTGCCCCCCAACGCCTTGGCTTCGTAAAGGGCCAAATCGGCGTTGCGCAACAAATTGTCGAATCGCTGGGCCTTTTCGCCGGGGGCGACCGTGATCATGCCGATGCTGACCCCAGACCGGATTTCGCGCCCTTCCAATTTCTTGGGCTTGCGCATCAAGCTTAGAAATTTTCGCGCCTTAACACTCGCTGTTTTGTGGTTGCGATGTGCAGAAATCAAAAAACAAAATTCGTCGCCGCCCAATCGCCCCAAAATCGCGCGTCCGCCAAATACTTTGCGTAGATCGGCCGCGACTGACTTAAGCAACGCATCCCCGATGTCGTGACCATGGGTGTCATTAATAACTTTGAACCGATCCAGATCAAACAGACCCAGCGTGACATTGCGACCGCGCTCTTGTGAGTGGGTGATAAAATCATCCGCAAAACCAGATAGATAGTTGCGATTATAAAGCCGCGTTAGCCCGTCAATGTTGGCCAACCGTTCCGCCGTTCGTTTGGCGCGCTCTTTTTCGCTGATGTCAATTTCGGTCAACAAAAAGGCAGGTTCACCCGACAGGGCGTCATAGCTCCGGGTCACTTCAACTTCGTGAATGCGGATCCCAGAGGCCGATTTCACCCGCGCCACCATGCGTAAATCCGCCTTATTTGCGGGCAAGTTCAGGATTTTTTCGACATCTTCGGGGACGACAAATCGACTGGCCAAATCCAACCGGTCCGACCGAAATCCCCTAAGGGCAGCAGGATTGGCGTAAATTGTCCGCCCTGCCTGATCATAGGTCGATACCATCGCACCAGTATAAAGCAACGCCTGCCCACCGCGCAAAATTTCTGGCGATTGGTCGTCAATCACCTGTCCCTCGCACAACATGGCAACCCGGCCATCTTCGAGTTGTAATCCACGGAAACGGCATAAAGTGGTGGTGGGTTTGCCTTTTGGATACAACGTCCAGGTTTCGTCAAAGCACCGGCCGGATTCAAATTCGTGTTGATACTGCTTCAGCCGGGATTGAACAGCGCCAGACATGCCTGTGCGCATTTCACGCTGCTGCAACTCAGACAACGTCGTCGCGTCCCACAGCTCTATGGCGGCTGAGTTGGCCCATAAAACACAGGCCTGATCGATGTCGAACGTCCAAAAAGGTGTGCGCGCTTGCTCTAAACACCTCAAATCGGCTTCCGTGGTCATTTGACCATGGCGTTCGATGTTATTGTCTAAACCCAACGTAACAAGTGCCATACTACGCTCCATTACCGCTGGGCAACGCCAACATTTAGATCTGAATTCTGCAAACCGAACGAAACCTACCCTCGACAAGCGAGACCTTAACGCAAAGATTAACACACGTATAGGGCGAGTTGCCCAGGGCGTCACTAAACCTCAAACTAAAAGGGTGGCAGGTTCAATAAACCCAGATTTTTAACCAATAATATCAATATAAGACTAATTTTTACCAATCTTCACGTTAACCACAACGCCATTCCACAGCATAAAAACTGTTGCTGACGCATCACATCTAGGGCTTATGCTGTTCTAATCCAGTATGGGACCGCAATTATTTACTTAAATTCTATCAGGCGTACTGAATAAGAAAGTCTTTGAACTTTTCCGCCGACATAGGGCGCGCCAATGCGTAGCCCTGCAAATAATCACATCCCAGCGTTTGCATCGCTTTGATATGTTCAGGGGTTTCCAACCCTTCTGCGACCACTTGGATGCCGGATAATTTCGCAATCCTGATCAGATGGCGTAAAATTTTCATCTGAATATCGTCGTCTAAAACCGGGATAACCAGATTGCGGTCAATTTTGATACGTGTTGGCTTTACCCGCTGCATCGCCAAAATCGAGGCATGCCCGCTCCCAAAATCATCCAGTTCAATACCGATGTTCAAATCGCGAATTATCGCCAGATTTTGCGTCGCCACTTCATCAGTGTGGTCCAGAAACGCTGATTCAAGCAGCTCAAATGTCAGGCCACTGTCCCTGCCCACATTGTCCAGCAATTGCTGCGATAGAAATGTTTCAGACAGGCGTTCTTGTGAAACGTTTAGTGAAATTTCCAGCGGATCAATCCCAGCCTTTGACCAGCCCCGTTTGTCCGCCAGAACGCGATCCAGAATACATTCGTCTATCCGGGCCGTAATCCCAACCTCATTGGACAATGGGATAAACCGGTCAGGCGTCAAAATTCCTGCATCCGGGCAATCCCAACGCGCCAACGCTTCGGCGCCGGCAAATGTCAGATCGTGGGCATGGAATTTCGGCTGATAATAACAAATAATTTCTTTTGCTGAAATTGCGTCCAGCAGGCGCTGATGTTCCAAATGTCGGGTCGCAGCATTACTCTGCATGGTCGTGTCGTAAACTTGGTAACAAGATCGGCCCGCATTTTTCGCTTCATAAAGGGCCATATCCGCCTGCGCAAAAATCCGCGATCCCGGATCATGAGTGCGATCCGATATTGCGATCCCGACGGATAGACCAATACTACAGGCATGCCCTTCAAAATTGATAGGTTTGCGAAACGTTCGCAGCATTTCTTCTGCAAATCCAATCAGTTCCTGCAGATCGAAGGCATTTTCAACAAAAACTGAAAATTCATCCCCGCCCACGCGACACACCAGACCGCGATCCCCTATAATCTGACGCAGATCGCGGGCAACACTGACCAAGACAGCATCCCCGGCCCCATGCCCCAATGAATCATTAATTTCTTTGAAATGATCCAGATCCAGTAGCAAAACAGCGTATCGCGCATCGTCAGGTTTTGAACTGAAATACGCATCCGCAAGTTCATCCAAAAACCGTCTATTGGCCAATCCGGTTAAGGCGTCATGCTTTGAATCATGTTCCAATTTCTTGCGTGCAGCTTCCAATTCTTCGGAACGCCGGTAATCATCGGTGACATCCATGTTGATGCCAATGAGACGGCTTTCGCCCACATCCGGGTGATGCAGACGGGACATGCTGCGAATAAAACGCACTTCGCCATCCTGTCGCACAATCCGAAAATCGCGTTTGAAATCTTTCTGCTCTCTCAGACACTCATCCGAATAATCGACTGTGACTTGATAATCGTCCGGGTGCAGATAGGTTTCCCACAGGTCCCCGTTTCTCAACGATTGACCATCGGTTACCCCATATAAATCCATCATAGTTTGGTCCCAATGGACTTTGTTTTCAGTGGCGTTATATTCCCAGATCCCCATGCCCGACGCTTCGATTGCCAGCTGAAATTTCCCCGCAAGCCGCGACAGGTTTTCCTCAATCGATTTGATTTCAGAAATGTCAGTATCCGTCCCCACCAACCGCGTTGGCAGGCCATTGTTATCTGTCTCAGTTACGCTGCCACGACATAATATCCAAACCCAATGGCCTGCTTTATGGCGCTGGCGATACTGAATATTCAGGGTTTGAACTTCACCTCGAATTTGCTTGTCTATTTCTTCGGACAACGCTGTGCGGTCATCGTCATGCACATCTTCGAGCCAATCCCGCCCCTCTTCTTCGATCGGGTCATCCGGGCCCAGCCCTCGCATACGTCGCCAGATGTCGGATACATGTAGCTTGCCAGTGATTGCATCAAAGTCCCAAACGCCCTGATCGCAACGTTCCAGAAAAAACCTCATGTTCTGGTCGTCTTTGTCAAAACTGGCCTGAGACTGACACAAAAAGGCCGTCACACCTGCTGCCACCGGCATGGGTTTTACCGTTAAACCTGCATCAGACCCACCGGTGAAACTGCCCCCCGAAAACGGTATGTCAGCATCATGACCCGGGCTATAATTTAGAATGAAATCGGCACATTGTTCCCGAAAAGGTGGCTTAAGAAAATCAAAAACGGATCGCCCCAGCATCTCAGATTTTTCGCCGCTGAACATCTGACACATCAGAACATTTATTTCGGCAATACGCCCTGCCCTATCCAAAATCATTGCAGGCACATCAAGCAGTGCAACAACGTTGCGCTCATGCGAGGTCAGTTCTTGCGAAAACTGATCATAGCGATGATCGTTTGACGTCATTTCCCCTCCTATCCGAGCTACAAACCAACATTGGACGTCTTATACCAGACTCTCTTTCGATTTGGTTATTTTAACAATCATGACAAATTTGGCGCTTTGGGGTCGGATGTTAAGGATCCAAAGATGCAACCAAACTGCACCAAGCCGCCCCCATCTCAAATTACCACAGTTTTAATGAAAATTCCAATTTTTGACCTGCCTCATTTAATCCACCGCAAATGTCGGCGTTTACTGAATTTAATTGAATTCTCACCTATGAATTACAAAGACGCCACCATTTGAGGTGCGAGCCGACATACGGGACGGAATATTTGGCAACGTTCGTGAATGCAGTTCGATCAAAGTTGTCACAAGCGCTTGGGTTTGATGAAATCGCGCTTGAATCATTGCCCTTGGATGCTGGCAATCGCTTGCGAAAATCACAAATTCGCGGTGCCATCGAACAGATGCGGGTCTTTGTGGTTGGCAACACATGCTTTGCACCGGTGCTGGCATTTCAGGCCTGGGGCTTGGGCCTTAACGGGGTTGTCATTGTTTGGACGTCGCTGATGCTGGCCTTTTCCTGGTGGCTGTTTTTCACATGGCGGATCAGTTATCGCACGGATGGACGCAGCGCCGATATGTGCCAATTCGTCAAAGAAACAAAGCTAAATGCATCGCTCTGGTGCTTTGGTATGGTGTTGTTTTACCCTTTTGTCGCGGGGGATGCCAAAACGGTTCTGACATGTGTCATGATCGGTAGTCTTGCGCTGGGAACAGTTGGGTTTTCTCACGCGCCCAAGGCAGCGCTTTGGTATTTGGCCATCCATGCTGTCACGCTCAGCTTGGTCCCATTCACCTTTGGCATTCTCAATCAAACCTCAATTGACTTTCTGTTAGGTTCCTTGGCCTTGGTCGCCTCGGCTGGCATTTTTAACACCGTTTTAGAGCGGGCAAAGGCGCAAATGCGTGCCTTTCAGGTCCAAGAAGATTTGATGCATAAAACCGAAGTCGTTGACCTGATGCTCAAGGATTACGAAGAGCAAGGGACCGCGTGGATTTGGGAAACCGATGTTGCGGGAAACATCGTGAATTGCCCACGAAAAATCCTTGATCTGTTGAACCTTGATGAAACGAAAATGGCCCGAACCGGACTTTTGGAGGCGCTGAAAAACTCGGTAGAACCGGATGGCCAGCCAGAAGTGATCAAACTGGGCACGGCATTTGATGAAAAGGTTGATTTGCACAATGTGACATTGCCTTTGCGGATGTCTGCGGACGGCACAATTCGGTGGATCGTGATGAAGGGTCGCCCGCAATATCAAAATGGCAACTTTTCCGGCTTTCGGGGCTTTTTTGCAGATGCAACCGCAACGGTCGAAGCGAAAAAACACGTCGAATTTCTAGCCAAACATGACCCGCTGACCGGGGCCTATAACAGAAATTTTGTTCAAACCGTCCTGTCTGAACTTGATCCTGCTCATGACAGGGCCTTGATATTTCTAATTGATTTAGATGGGTTTAAAAATGTTAACGACGGCTATGGGCACACGGCGGGTGATAAGCTGTTGCAAATCGTCACCAATCGGTTGCTCGGTGTGGTTGAAGATCAGGCTGTGGTTGCGCGGTTGGGTGGGGATGAGTTCCTTGTGTTTTGCAAACTTCACCCTTCGGAAATGCACTTTGCCCATCATCAAATGGGGACCCAATTGCTGGATTGCTTGTCAGAACCGTTTTTGGTCAATCATCTTGAAATCAGCCTGACCGGATCGGTTGGTATCGCGAAATTTCCACAGGATACAAACCAGGGCGCGACGCTGCTTAATCACGCTGACCTTGCGCTTTATGCAGCCAAACGTGGCGGACGCAACAAATGTGTGACCTTTATTCCGGCGATGATGGATGGTGTGCAGAACCGGATCAACGTAACCGAAAAACTACGCAAAGCCGTCCAGACCGGGTGTATTGAACCTTACTATCAACCCCAGTTTTGCACAAAATCCAGTCAGATCATCGGCGCAGAAGCGCTGGCTAGGTGGAACGATGATGACCTTGGTTTTGTAGCCCCCGACCTGTTTATCGCAATCGCAGAAGAAACCGGTCTGATCCACGATCTTGGCGAACAATTGCTGCGCCGCGCCTGCCTTGATGCGCTGCGATGGCCGCCACGCCCTGATGGCACTCCGCTTATGCTGGCCATGAACCTATCCCCGATTGAGGTTCGGCGCGGCAATGTTGCGGATAAAATCAAACGCATCCTAACTGAAACCGGATTCCCACCGTCTCGTCTTGAAATTGAGATCACCGAAGGCGTGTTGATTGATGATGTCCCTGCGACCCGTTTCTTGCTCGAAGAACTGTCCGAAGCAGGGATTGTGATTTCTCTGGATGACTTTGGAACCGGATATTCATCTCTGAGCTATGTCCGTGCTTTGCCGCTTAACCGGTTAAAAATCGACCAATCCTTTGTGTTTGAAATCGAAGACCCCGAAGCGCAATCCATTGTGTCCACCATCATCAATCTCTGTGATCGCTTGGGCCTAGAAGTGATCGCAGAAGGGGTGGAAACGCAAAATGCCGTCAACATTCTAAATGGTCTGGGCTGTGACGTGCTTCAGGGATATTTCTTTTCGCGGCCCCTCCCTGCTAATGCGTTCCGAGAGCTGATCCTCGAAGGAATTCGCTTTGATTTCCATCAGGACATGGTCAGATCAAAACGGGTTGGCCCTTACATAGGTTGAAAAAAGAATCGGACCTTGTGTCAGCGACCGTGCAAAACCATCAACGCGACTTGCAGTAAAAAATTGCGAATTACAGGTGATTTTTCTGATTTGTGGTGCGGGTGAAGGGACTCGAACCCCCACGCCTCGCGGCGCCAGAACCTAAATCTGGTGCGTCTACCAATTCCGCCACACCCGCATTGCCGGTTGATTAGCAAAGGTTGAAACCAGATGCGAGGCGAAAATGACTCACTTTGTTAACGATTTAGTAAGATTTCTAGAAAACGGCATGACGAAGTCGCTTTCTTGCCATTATCGTTAAAGAAAACTGAGGCAGTTAACCAAAGGGCGGCAAACGCTATGGGCAATATGAGATTAGGACACGCTGCAGGCGTGGAAAATGTTACACTGGTCACGGTTGGTCAGGATGTTCGCGGATTGATGGCTGGCACATCGGTCATGACAATGCGCGGCGAAGTCTGGGTGGAAAACCTCGTCGTCGGGGATAAGATTATCACCCGTGACGCGGGCATGGTACAACTCGAAGCGATCAAATCCCAAGATGTTAAAATCACCCCGATTTTGATCATGGCCGGTTCGCTGGGCAATACCCGCCCGGACAAAGATATGGCCGTAGCCCCGGATACACGCATTCACATTCGCGATTGGCGGGCCAAAGCGATCTTTGGCGCGGATCAGGCCACCGTTCCGGCACATCGGCTGGTGGATGGTGAATTTATCCGCACGGGCGATGCGCAGACAATGAAGTGTTACGAACTGAAACTCGACATGCCCCATATCATCTACGCAGATGGGCTTGAGGTTGCGACGCTTTAGTCGTCGCCAGTCCTAACGTTCCAGGTGCCGAAAAACCTGCGGTAACATGTCTGGCAAATCTTCGGCGATCAGCCCCGGACCAAATTGGCGGGCGCATTCCACATGCAGCCACGCCCCGGTTTCTGCAGCCTTGCTGGGGGAAAACCCCCGCGCCATTAATCCGGTGATAAACCCCGCCAACACATCCCCAGATCCGGCCGTCGCTAACCAAGGCGCGGCGCGTTTGTAGGTCGCGGCGTTGATCACGCAGCGCCCCTCTGGGTCGACGATCACCGTGTCCGCGCCTTTGAACAACACCACACAGCCCGCGCGTTTCGCGGCGGCACGGGTGGCGTCGACCTTGGAAAAGGCCGGGCCTGAAATGGCAGATTGGTTCAATTGGTCCGCAATATCAGGAAACAGTCGCGCAAATTCGCCCGCATGGGGTGTTAACACGCACTTATCGTGTAACAGATCAAACAGGTCGGCGTTTTGAGCCACCAACGTCAGCGCATCTGCATCCAGCACAAGCGCGCGCCCACTGCGCAACGCCGTCGCAATCAGATCCTTCCGATCTGCGGTTAATCCCAGCCCCGGCCCCAAACTCACCGCGTTTATCCGTGTGTCCTGTAACAAGGTTGCCAACGCTTTGGCATCTGCGATTTCCCGCGTCATGATCGCGTCCAACCGCGCGGCGTTTTCTGCCATGGCGCCCGCATCACATCCCAACGTGACCAGCCCAGCCCCGATCCGCAATGCGCCCCGCGACGCCAATCGCGCAGCGCCGCCCTGCCCTGCTGGACCCGCGATCACAACGGCATGCCCGTGGGAAAACTTGTGACATTCAGCGCGTTTCATCAACGCTTGGCGATTTGGGCATGCCAAATGAACGATGTCCGGGTCCGGTTGTTTGGTCAGGCCGATATCAACGACATGCAATTGGCCACATCCCAGCGCCCCATCGGACAAATAATGCCCCCGCTTTGCCGTATGAAAGGTCACCGTTAAATGCGCAGCGATACGCCTGTCCAACGGATGGCTCAGATCATCCCCAAGATACCGCCCAGAATCCGCACACAGACCGCTTGGAATATCCACCGACACGACGACGGGCATGGCATCGGTTGCGCATCCAGCACGCCAAGTGTTTAGCGTTTTCTGCACCCGCCCCAATTCAACAAAAGGCCGCGACAGCCCGGTGCCAAACAACGCATCGATTGCCAGCGCTGGGTGCGGATTTCGGTCTGCATACCCATCGAATGTGCCGTCTGTCAGTGGGGCAACATCGCCGATTGCGCACCACGCATCATAATTCAATCGCGCATCCGACGGCAGATTTTCGGGATCCCCAAACAGATAGACATCCACCCGCCAACCCAGCCCATGCAGCAACCGCGCGATCACAAACCCGTCGCCGCCATTATTGCCCGGGCCACATAAAACAACGGCGCGCCCTTTGGCGTTTAAAAGGTCTGGCCAGTGCGCAGAAATGGCATCAACCACCCCCTGCCCGGCGCGTTCCATCAATTCGGCCCCGGTGACAGCGCCACTTTTGATGGCATCTGCCTCGATCCTACGCATTTGCGCAGATGTTAAGACTTGGGAAAGGAAATCGGTCATCAATCGCACTTTCAGAGATTCAAAACTGCACACTTCGCGTGCAAACTGCACAAAAATTAAGCACAACACCTAAATACAAAAATGCCGCGGGGCCTGTCTGACCTTAGGCAATTGTGACCCCCAACGGGAAGTGGTCTTTGCCAGATAACGTAGATTTCAAGGGAGTCGTGCACGATGAAAAAAGTCGAAGCCATTATTAAACCCTTTAAACTCGACGAAGTGAAAGAAGCCCTTCAGGACGTTGGCGTTCAGGGTCTTTCCGTTGTTGAGGTCAAAGGGTTCGGGCGTCAAAAAGGCCATACCGAATTGTACCGTGGCGCGGAATACGTCGTCGATTTCCTGCCCAAGGTAAAGATCGAAGTCGTTCTGGCCGATGATCAGTTGGATGCCGCGATTGACGCGATCATCAACGCCGCCAAAACCGACAAAATCGGCGATGGCAAAATCTTTGTTTCCGATGTGTCGCAAGCCATTCGGATCCGCACCGGAGAAGATGGTGACGACGCGCTCTAGGCGCTGATTTGCCTGACCAACCTATTCAATCTGACAAATGAGGATATGCAGATGAGCAATGCTGATCTAGTCAAGAAGATCAAAGACGAAGGTATCGAATATGTCGATATCCGTTTTACCGACCCCCGCGGCAAACTTCAGCACGTCACCGTCATCGCTGACGAAGTTGACGAAGATTTCCTGGATGATGGCTTTATGTTTGATGGCTCTTCCATCGCGGGCTGGAAATCCATTGATCAATCCGACATGAAATTGATGCCAGATGTCAAATCGGCCTATCTGGACCCGTTTTATGCAGAAAAAACCATCTGTATTCACTGTTCCATCGTCGAACCAGACACCGGCGAAGCCTATGAGCGTGACCCACGCGGCACCGCCGAAAAAGCCGAAGCGTATCTGATCGCATCCGGCATCGGTGACACCGCCTATATGGGCCCAGAAGCTGAGTTTTTCCTGTTCGACGACGTGCGCTATAGCGTTGAAATGAACAAAGTGTCCTACCAAGTTGACGCGCTGGACGCGTCCTGGAATTCTGACACCGAATACGAAATGGGCAATACAGGCCACCGTCCCGGCATCAAGGGCGGCTATTTCCCTGTGAACCCAATCGACGACGCTCAGGACATCCGTTCTGAAATGCTGTCGACCATGAAACGCATGGGCATGAAAGTTGACAAACACCACCACGAAGTGGCGTCCTGTCAGCACGAGCTGGGCCTGATTTTCGGCACATTGACGCACCAAGCGGATGAGCTGCAGAAATACAAATACGTTGTGCACAACGTTGCCCAAGCTTACGGCAAATCCGCCACCTTTATGCCCAAGCCGATTTCCGGTGATAACGGCACAGGCATGCACGTGAACATGTCCATCTGGAAAGAGGGCAAGCCCCTGTTTGCAGGCGACAAATATGCGGATCTGTCCCAAGAAGCTCTGTACTTCATCGGCGGCATCCTGAAGCACGCAAAAACACTGAACGCGTTCACAAACCCATCGACAAACAGCTACAAACGTTTGATCCCCGGTTTTGAAGCCCCCGTTCTGCGCGCCTATTCCGCATCCAACCGGTCCGGTTGCGTTCGTATTCCATGGGCAGAATCCCCCAAGGCAAAACGCGTCGAAGCCCGTTTCCCTGATCCAGCAGCCAACCCATACCTGTGCTTTGCGGCCCTGTTGATGGCTGGTCTTGACGGTATCAAAAACAAAATCGATCCCGGCCCCTCCTCTGACAAAGATCTGTACGATCTGCCCCCAGAAGAGCTGGCTGAAATTCCAACCGTTTGCGCGTCTTTGCGTGAATCTCTGGAAGCGCTGGAATCCGATCACGACTTCTTGCTGGCCGGTGACGTGTTCACCAAATCCCAGATCGACGGCTATTTGGAACTGAAATGGGACGAAGTGTATGCCTATGAGCACACACCACACCCTGTTGAATTCAAAATGTACTACAGCTGCTAATTCAGCGCAGTTGCGACAAAAATTGGGCAGTCCGGGTTTCTGGGCTGCCTTTTCTTATGTCAGAACACTTGGTATCAATTCCCAACAAGTGATTGATATTTAAAGGTGCGATATGCGTTTCAAGACATCCGGTTTTGCCATTCTTTTGTCTGCTGGTGTGTTGTTGGGATGTAATCCCCAATCTGTACAAGAGGCCCAAGCCAACGCGATTGCCAGCCAAACGCAGTTTTTGATCACTGAAATGACCCCGCCTCTTAACGCCTGCATCACCTATTTGCAGGGTGGCGATGATGCGACACCTTTCTTGGCCGCGGGGCTGGAACCCACTTCTTTTGGCTTCAAACGCAGCCGCAGCCTGACGTCCTCGATCCAAGTTCGTACAGAAACGAACAAATGCATTATCACAGCCACACAGATCGCCTTTGCCAATGCTGCGCCTGATTATTTGATCGAAGCGTTGCACGCGCGTGGCTATTCTTATGCCGGGTCAAATGGGCATGCACAGCTCTTTCGCAATGCAGATCGCCAAATTGCAATCGGTTTAACGGGGCAAGCCGCAGGTTCGACCAGCAGTCAAACGCTGACTTTGACGATCATGCCGACGCATTTGGTTAATTTCTGACCGAATAAGACGTGCTTTGGGGGCGTAGGTCATTGTTAACAAATGTGCAGGCACTTGCCGCTTTACCTTAGGTCAACCGCCATATTTGCACAGGTCAGCCCCGTCAATAAACCCAATTTTATTGGGAAATAACGCCATTTCAGCACGTTAATTATGGTTAATAAATAGTTAACAACGGCCCCGATTGTTTCCAAATTCTGCCCCAATTGCCCGGCAAAATCATGGTTAACAATCTTGGAGGCTGTGATGAGCAACACCCCTGCCAGTACGATTGCTGTTTTGTGTTACAAAGACCCACAGCAGGTGGATTTCCGATCCATAGTGGGCGCCCTGAAAACATCTTTGGACGGCGGTCCCCTTGGGGCATGCGCCGTGCGATCTGACTATTCCGATTTCGTGACCTTCGAACTCGAAGATACACGGATATGTCTGGCCCATTGCGACCTGAAAACCGGCGGAACCCCGTCGCATTCAGATCACGATGACCCCCAACTCTTTGCCAGTTCGCTGGTTTTATCGGTGGGGTCCCACCCTGCCCCTTGGAATGACGGCCTGCCAATCAAGGCGCGCCAATCCCTATGTGAGGGTCTGTTGGATTGCATCGAAGACGTGCATCCGGGCGATCATTTCTTTTGGGTTGAGGTCCAAGACGCCTTTGATGCGGATCTGTATGATCTGATTTTGGAACAGATTTGGCCCAGTCTGGCCATGGGGGCTGATGTTCCCGCTGAAATCCCAGATCATCGCACCCCGCCCGAAACGCTACTGCCCGCATTAGAAGAGCGGTTGGATGAAGAATTGCGCCGCAAAGACGCCACCCGGTCGAATGACCCCGTGGCCGAGCCGGTGAGCCAAACCTGCCCACCGCCTCAATCAGAGGCAAATTTGCACGAGGCCCGCAAGGCGCAATCCCAGCATCTGGCACGGGTGCAGTCCATGTTAACCCCGCCCCCAAATGTGCCGACCTGTCCCATCACCGGTGGACCACAGGCCAGTTCGATCCCACATCGCGTCACCCAATTTTCCAGAGACGCGACAACACTGGCGATGTCATTGCCCGTGGGAATGGCCGCAATGTCATATATGACTTTGGAACGGGATCATCTGCCTTATGCGGCGCGCGCTGTGGCAATCACCGGATCAGCAATTGGTGTTGGTCAATCGGGCGTCGTCCCGACCTTGATGAATATTTTCCTTTAGGGTCAACACCCTAAAGGTTCGCCATCATGCTTCGACGACAAGGGTGTGAATGGCAAATAACACGGCCTGCGACTTTGGCAATCGCAGGACGGTTTGACGTTCGCTGCGCCAATACTTTGCATCAGGGCTGCCTGTTTCGCGTGGGTCATCCTCGCGTCGGGGCTGATATAATGACGGATCATCATATCGCAGCAGATTGGCCCGCCAAATAGGGCGGCCCGGTTGAATGCCATCAAACAAACGCTGCACGCGGGTTGCAATTTCTGCGTTATATTCCGGCACTGGGACGTGGATCACGCTCAGCGGGCGACCGATTTTTTGCGCCAAGGTCCAGCTCGCTGGGAAACACAGCAACGCCGCGGTTAACACATGTTCACCGCCCCGTTTTTGCAACAAGCACAGATCCTCTTGGATCAATTGCGACGCGGTGCGTAACGGCTCGGTCCAATCCAACGCCACCCATGCCCCATCAGGACGGCGCACGCGATCTGCGCCGATCTGATATGCAGAATCCAACTGCGCCAAAATGATTTCCAACAGCTCAATTTGGGCGTCTTCGGACCCGGGCAAGCTGTGCAACACATCCTCTTTGTGTTGGGCGATCAACTGCGATTTCAACGCCAGCTGCGCGTCAAACGCATCATCGCGTCGCAGCCACGCGCCCGTGACGGGGCGCATTTGCGGGATCGGGTTCAGGGCTGCCTCTCGGCGGGATAATGGCAGGATGGATTGTAAAATCGGGGATGGCATCAGGCACCGCATTCATAGATCTCGCCACAAAACGGTAAATTCGACGGCGCGACAAGCCCGCAACCGCGCGTGTTTTCAGATTTGCGGTTTGTTCACACTTTCTGGGTTTTGCTCACGGCTGCGTGCCTTCGTGTTTCAGTCCCTTGCGCCGCACCGTGTCGCGCCCCATCCTGTTGGTTCACACTCAGCGCCGACACCACGCCCCAAAGGAGATCAACATGCCAACCGAACGGTTTACATTTTTAGGCCATTCCGGACACAAATTGGCCGCGCGTTTGGACATGCCGGACGGGCCTCATTTGGCGACAGCCTTGTTTGCACATTGTTTCACCTGCGGCAAAGACATCCCCGCAGCCCGGCGGATTTCGGCACGACTGGCGGCGATGGGCATCGCTGTTTTACGGTTTGATTTCACAGGCTTGGGCCATTCCGAGGGTGAGTTTGAAAACACGCATTTCAACTCAAATGTTGCGGATTTAACCGCCGCATGTAACGCTTTGACCAGCCGTGGCATGGCACCGACCATGCTGATCGGACATTCGCTTGGTGGGGCTGCGGTCCTAAAGGCAGCCGCGCAAATGCCCCAAATCAAGGCCGTCGCGACGCTGGGTGCGCCGTTTGATCCCGCCCATGTCACCCATAATTTCGCCAGTGAACTGCCCAAAATTGCGGAAAATGGCGTATCCGAAGTGAATTTAGGCGGGCGGCCCTTTCGGATCAATCAGGACTTTGTTCAGGATGTCATTACAGAGGATTTGCGCCCAGCCATCGCCAATCTAAAAGCCGCGCTGATGGTGCTGCATGGCCCCCACGACACTATTGTTGGCATTGAAAACGCCAGCGACATTTTTGCGGCCGCCAAACATCCCAAAAGCTTTGTCACGCTTGATGATGCCGACCATTTGATCACTCGGTTAGAGGATGCAGAATACGCCGCAGATGTGATTGCCGCCTGGAGCAGGCGATATCTGGATCTAACGCCCCCGGCCCCCCCACCGGGCGTGCCCGAAGGCGTGTTGCGTGTCACCGAAGCCGATTCAGACGGTTTTCTACAAGATATTCAATCCGGCCCCGGTCATCACGCCTTGGCGGATGAGCCGTTGGCCTATGGCGGCACAAACCGTGGCATGTCGCCCTATGGTTTTGTCTCGGCCGGGCTTGGCGCATGTACGTCGATGACCATCCGCATGTATGCCCGCCGCAAAGGCTGGCCATTGCGTGGGATCAGCGTAGATGTCAGCCATAACAAGGTGCACGCCCAAGACGCGCAGCCGGGTTCAGACGCCAAAGTTGATCAATTTCACAGGGTCATTCATTTATCGGGTGATCTAACGGATGAACAGCGCGCTAAATTGCTGGAAATCGCAGATAAATGCCCGGTTCATAGGACATTGGAACGCTCAAATATTGTGAAAACCCAACTGGCCGAAATCTGATTATTATCCGCTCAATCAATAAATAAAGGTCAGCCCATTGCAGGGGCTGGTATCAGTTTTTCAATCTCTTTTGCAGCTTGGGTAAGCAGCTCTAGATCCGCATCACACCAGCGTCGGGATCGTTTTTGCACGGCAGAAACACATCCCACAGCCCGTCCGGCCGCATCCCGGATCGGGACGCCAATATAGGCTAACACCCCCAATTCATTGATGGATTTATTATCCACCAACAAGGGATGCGTTAGCGCATCTTCGACCACCAATGGGAAATTCATCATCTGAACATGCCGGCAAATTGAGTAATCAAACGTCAGAGTGTTTCCGGATTCAAGCGGCAAGTCTAACCCGGCAGAGGAACAAATGTGGTGCAGAGAGTCATCCAAGTAAGATATCATCGCGATATCCGACAATAACTCGGTTTTGACTCGTTCAGCAATATTCGCCAATTTATTCGTGTCAATACTCAGCACGAAAAGACTCCCTAATTAATTCGCGCAGCCTAATTCAACCTAAAGTTAATACAAAGTAATTTTTTCGACTTCCAAAGTAACCATATCAAAAGTCACCAATATTTGTCAAAGTCACATGGCAAGGTATCGCCCTTTTCCCTTAAAAATATGGCGTTTGAGCCATGTGTTCGACTTTAATTTTTGATCGCATCGGTTAAAATAATTATTTATATCCGCACCCAAAGTTTAATGTGGATGGTGAAATTCATTTAATAAAGGTCAAATAGTTCCCGTGCAAATCACGAATTAATGAGACTCAGAATTTCAAAAACAACCGACCTCTTGGTGAATGTAACATGACAACCAGCACAATGGAGACAAGTGAAATGTGACCTATTCCCATCGCAAAGTACGAAACACATGAATTATAACAACGCGTTACAACCTATCGATCATTTTCACAAAAATGAAATTCACCTAATAATTGCAAACCCTGAGTTGCCAAACCCAAGATCACCGGAAGGGGGACCCACCTATCCTGTGTATTGCAGCTGCACGATCCACCAATCCTACGGATCACAACAATCTGGTATTTTTCACCGTTGTCCCCCCTCTAGCCCTTGAGACCTTGGCCCCTGCCTTTTATGACGCTGTTAAATCTGCTGCCCCCATAAAAAGGTTCTGCCCATGATCCCACGTTATTCCCGTCCCGATATGGTTGCCATCTGGTCACCAGAATCCAAGTTCAAGATCTGGTACGAAATCGAAGCACATGCCTGTGATGCGATGGCCGATCTGGGTGTGATCCCCCGTGAAAACGCCGATGCGGTCTGGAAAGCCAAAGATGTGGAATTCGACGTGGCGCGCATCGATGAAATCGAAGCCGAAACCAAACACGATGTCATCGCGTTCCTGACCCATCTGGCCGAACATGTCGGCAGCGAAGAGGCGCGCTTTGTGCATCAGGGGATGACATCGTCGGATGTGTTGGACACCTGTTTCAATGTCCAGCTGGTTAAAGCCGCGGATATCCTGATCAAAGACATGGACGGATTGCTTGCCGCCCTAAAACGCCGCGCTTTGGAACATAAAAACACCATTCGCATCGGGCGCAGCCACGGCATCCACGCGGAGCCCACAACAATGGGTCTGACATTTGCGCGTTTTTACGCGGAAATGGATCGCAACCTTGCCCGTCTGGAAACGGCCCGCGCAGAAATCGCGACCGGTGCCATTTCCGGGGCGGTTGGCACATTTGCCAATATCGACCCCGCGGTTGAGGAACATGTTTGCGCCAAACTGGGCCTGAGCCCCGAACCGATTTCCACCCAAGTAATTCCACGGGATCGTCATGCGGCGTTTTTTGCCGCTTTGGGCGTGGTAGGTTCGTCGGTTGAAAACATCGCCACCGAAATTCGCCACATGCAGCGCACAGAAGTGTTGGAAGCGGCTGAATTTTTCTCAATGGGTCAGAAAGGGTCATCCGCGATGCCCCACAAGAAAAACCCAGTGCTGACCGAAAACCTGACCGGTCTGGCGCGCTTGGTGCGTATGGCGGTGGTGCCCGCGATGGAAAACGTCGCCCTGTGGCACGAACGCGATATTTCGCATTCCTCGGTCGAACGTAACATCGGCCCAGACACGACAATCACGCTGGATTTTGCACTGGCGCGTTTGACATCGGTGATCGACAAATTGCTGGTTTATCCTGAAAACATGCTGGCCAACATGAACAAATTCCCCGGATTGGTGATGTCACAACGTGTGTTGCTGGCCCTGACCCAAGCGGGCGTGAACCGCGAAGACGCCTATCGTATGGTGCAGCGCAACGCATTGAAAGTTTGGGAAACAGGCTGTGATTTCAAAGGTGAATTGCTGGCCGACGAAGCGGTTGTCAAAGCTTTGGGTGTGGATGAGATCGAAGAGAAATTTGACCTCGGCTATCACACCAAACATGTTGATACGATTTTCAAACGGGTGTTTGGCGAAAGCTAAACCCAGATTGTTGTGACAATTTTTTGGCCCGGCGCATCCCTGCGCCGGGCTATTGCGTTAAAACTTGGGTTCAATCCAAGTTTAGGCCTTGGCATGTACCGGAACGGGCTGCGTAGGCATATGGGTCGGCACATGAGGCGTCACAGTCGGCATAATCCGATCCGCGTGCATCTTCATCACCGCATAGCGATGCCCATCCTCAGAATTTGTATAAGGCTTGCACATCAGTTCAGCTTTGTAGCCGATCGATTTCAGCGACCGCAGCAACCACAGGTTGGACAGCGACATCAATTCTGTCGCACCTTCTGCCAGCGCCATTTCCACCAACCCTTCGCAGATCAGTTTCAGGCATTCGGTCCGCTCAGACATTGTTTTCACATCTGGCGAAATCACCAAGCGGGTGCATTCCCACATATCCGGCGTCACGATTTCATGGTCGATCAGATCCGACGGGATGCCGGCAATTTTCCCGGTATAGGCATCGCGTAACATATAGGTGCTGTCGCCCCAGCGCGATGTGGTGGGCATGGCGCGCGCGCCCGCGATCACCTTGCCATCCTGCAAAACAATCGAATACCGCGCCTGAGGGTTATCATATTGATCCATCTCGACGGCATCGTCATGCGGGATCGTCCAATTTAACGTATCAACAAAGAACCGTTTCCGCAGAGCCAGGTAATCGAAATAGGCAGAACCATATTTGTGAAGATCAGACAGTTTCAGTGTGATGAATTCCATGGGTACTCTCCTTATTGGAGAGTCCATTAAGCCAGCCCACGCAATGGTTGTTAACGGTCTAGAAACAATCTTTGCCGATTGTTTCCATAATTTTGCAAATTATCACAAAAACGACATGCAATTGCTTGCGCTATATCAACTTAGACGTGTGTGCATTTTCCGCCAAAATGGCCGTACACAAATACAGGTACTCTTAGTATTTGCGGAAAACAGATTAACAAACAATTAATGCCGAATAACCAAAGTGATTCGCGGCTTAAATAGCGACAATACGGCTCAAATCAGGCCGAATTCATGGGCCCGCGTCGCCGCCTGAGCAGAGGTCTGAGCATGCAATTTCAGCTTTGCATTTTTCAGGCGCTGTTTGACCGCGCCTTCGGTCACCCCAATCTCAAACGCGATCTGTTTTAGACGCATTCCCTGTTTGACCATACCCAACGCTTCCAGTTCGGCGCGGGTCAAATTGGTCGGGGGGGCCATTTCCATATGGCGATAGGAAACATAGGCCGTCAGAGCTTTGATTTCGGGATCAGTGAATTCACGATCAGACCGCGCAAAGGACCCAAAACTACGTTGTCCTTCGGCATTGCCATCAAAACAGGAAATCGCAACCCCAAAGCGCAGCCCAAATGTGGCCGCCTGCCCCAGAACCTTACGGGGGTCTTCTAGGGGGCATTCGCTCCAACGGATTGCGCCGGTATTTGAATAGACCCACCGTATGATCGGGTCGAACAACATGAACCTTTGTTGCGTGTAGTGATCGATCCAACCGGCCGGAAAGGCATTGATTTCCGCCAGCGGAAACGCGAAGCCAACCCGCAGAGCGATATGATAGCCAGATGGTGAAATCTGCAGCAGATCACCTTCCTCTAGCTCTTTGCTCATACACAAACCCTCGATCTTGTCGCGACAGGCATTAACCATTTGTTCATCAAATAGCTAACCTTTGATTATGTTGTCACTGATACATTACTTTGATCATATCGCGACAGGCAACTAGAAAGCGAGTTAAAGGACCTGCACATGTCTATAGAATCCGACATCATGCCAGTCCTGAAGCGTATCGAGGATGCGAGCCCATCGGGGTTTGCCATCGCGTTTCATGTGACATTTACGACCCCCGATTTCCTGTTTCAGACCTATAGAAAGGACTGGATGGATTATTATTCAGAACACGGTTTGGTGATGCAAGACCCGGTTGTTCGCTGGGGCTTTTCCAATTTAGGCAAAGCTCGCTGGGCAGATTTTGAAGCCGAAGATGAGTTCGGAGTGCTTGAAAAGGCACGAGAATTTGGAATTGTCCATGGTTCCGCATATGCAATCGAAGAGGCAGGATCACGCAGTTTTGCCGGTTTTGCACGCGCGGATCGCGAATATACGGATGCCGAAATCGATGCATTGGCCAAAGATGTGGCGCATTTGCACAGGATCACCAGCCACGAAGGCAAGCTTACGCCTGATGCCAGATCGGCGTTGAAAAACATGTCCGTCAAATTCACGCATCCTGAACGGCGCCCCAATTAAGGCGCAGACAGGCGCGATAAATAAAATTCTACCTATGGTTGGAGCCGCTCTTTTTAGGGCGGCTTCAACTCTTTATTCACCAGCTTGCGCGAAAAAGAAGCGACTCAACGAACAGGCGCATGATGAATATGGCTGGCAATCTCGCTCTTCCTTCTAACGAACCCATGACCCGTAGCCGCAAGGCTGCATTGATTGTTCAGATGATGCTGGCGGATGGCCAGAAATTAGCGCTAGATTCCCTCCCCGAAGAACATCAATTGCGCCTCACCCACGAAGTGGCCGCTTTGCGCATGGTGGACAAGGCAACCATTGCCGCCGTCGCCGAAGAGTTTGTTCAGGAACTCAGCGAAGTGGGCCTGGCCCTGCCCGGCGGCCCCGCTGCGGCGGTTTCAGCGTTGGACGGCCAAATCAGCCCCACCGCCATGGCGCGTTTTCGCGAAGAAACCGGATCCGCAGCGACAGGTGACCCATGGCCACGCCTGATTGAAATGGAAGCCGACGAATTGATGCAAATTATGGAGGCAGAATGCACCGAAGTCTGCGCTGTGGTTCTGTCAAAACTCCCTGTTGGCAAAGCCGCGGAATTGTTGGGCCGCCTGCCCGGCGATAAGGCCCGCAGGATCGCCTATGGCGTTTCGCAAACCGGGGATATTGCCCCAACGGCTGTGCAGCGCATTGGCGGAGCCTTGGCCGAAACTTATGTTTCTGACAAAGTGACGGCCTTCCCTGCCCCGGCCGGCGCCCGCGTAGGGGCCATTTTGAATTCTACCAAATCAGAAACCCGCGAAGACGTACTCGAAGGGTTGAGCGAAGAGGATCCAAACTTTGCTCAGGAAGTGCGCAAAAACATCTTTACCTTCCCTGACATTGCGCTGCGATTGCAGCCCACCGATGTGGCCAAGGTGATCCGCTTGGTTGAAAATGACGAATTTGTCATTGCGCTCGCTTATGGCAATGCCGTGGGCGAAGCCAGCGCAGATTCCGTGACTTTCATGTTGGAAAACATCTCAAAACGGATGGCCAGCCAACTCGAAGAAGAAATGGCAGAACAGACCAAAATCAAGGCCTCTGTTGGCGAAGCGGCGCAAAACGCATTGATTTCAGCATTGCGGGATTGTGCGGAACGCGGTGAAATTACGCTGATCGACCCTGACGAAGAAGATGAGGAATGATCCCTCAGCCAAGAGGATGATGTGTTTTTCCAGCGTTTGATGGGCAACTCTCTCTGACCTGAGCTTGTACCCGGCACATCATCACACTATTTCTGTCAATAACGCGGATCACGGCGCGGGATCGTTTCAGGGCTGAAACGCATCACCCGGCACGGATCGCGCCCTGACAGGAATGGCCCAAATCGTGACCCACCCCCCCAAAAAATCAAAACCGGCTGATCCCTCATTGTCCTCAGAGCAGGCAGCGTCAGTTGGGTTTTCCGATTGGTTGACCGATCGCATGGCCCGTTCGGTGTTGGGGCTTGCGCTTGCGCTTCCTTATCGGTTTCGCCCGGGTTTTGTGGGTGGGTTTATCCGTTTGATCCTTGGGCCAATCGCTGGCTATCAAAAACGCGCCTTGTCCAACCTGTCCTACATTTTTCCAGACATGTCGCCCGCAGAACAGCGACGGATTGCCAAAGCGGCGATGGACAATGCGGGACGCACCTTGATTGAAAATTATTCAACCACCGATCTGGCGGCGCAAATGGCGCAGATGCAGGTCACTGGCCCCGGGCTTGACGCGATCAAAACCGCCAAAGAACAAGGGCAAGGCGTGATTTTTGTCACCGGGCATTACGGGAACTACGAAGCCCCGCGCCATGCGTTGCACCATTTGGGGTACAAAGTTGGCGGATTATACCGACCGATGGCCAATGTACTGTTTAATCAGCATTATGTTCGCACGATGGAAAGCGTGAGCGGCCCAATATTTGAACAGGGACGTCGGGGAACGATGGGGTTTGCACGTCACATCAAATCCGGCGGCATGGCGGTTTTGCTGTTTGATTTGTTTGACTGGCGCGGGAAATGGGTCGACTTTATGGGGCGGCCCAGCAAAACCGCGCTTTCTGCGGCCGAGCTCGCGTTGAAATTCAACGCAATTGTTGTGCCCTATTTTGGGATTCGCACAGAAACCGGGTTTCAAATTGTGATAGAGGCGCCGATCGATCACTCTGATGCGCAAACAATGACCCAAGATATGAGCCACAGGCTTGAACAACATATCCGCAATGATCCGGGTCAGTGGATGTGGTTTCATCGCCGTTGGAAAGAAAAGAAACCACACTGATTTAAATCGGGATCACCGCAAGATTTGCGCCGCTAAAATGCGTCCCGGGCCGGGTTCTTGGACAATCACGGCAACCCCTTGATCCCCGTCCACACGCACGCGGCGCTGCCAATCTGCGGCCCCGCCCCATTCACCGACAGCAGTCCAGGACGTGACAATATTCGCATAAGACAGGGTTTCCCCGGCATTTTCGCCCCGTTGAATTTCAACGGTTTGCTGGGGAATAAACCGAACGATCTGCACTACCGCGCCGTTGGGCAGCGTTTCCTCAGAGGCCGCGGTGATCTGAACCCGATTGTTTGTGCGCGTCAACGTCAGAGAGACGCCGTAATCCTGTGACGCATGGTTCATGATCTGTTGCGCGATTTCCATCGGCTTGGTTCCGACGATCAGCTCTTTGCCTGCAACCACCATTTGTGGTGTGTAAACAACGCTTTGCTCGGCGGCATGTGCATAGGCATATTGACGTTGTGTGTTCAACGGAGAGGCAAAAATGTCAGCCCAACCGATGTAATCCCAATAATCGACATGCAACGCCAAGGCGATAACATCATCGCGCGCCGCCAAATCATGCAGCATCGCATCCGCTGGCGGACAGGATGAACACCCTTGCGATGTATATAATTCGACCACAACCGGATGGGTTTCTGCCATTGCCGAACTCTGAGGGCCGATTCCCACACCAAATCCAAGACATGTCGTCGCAATCATTGCCTGCAAAATATGTTTCATACGTATCCCGTTTCTGCCCATTATCGGGCCCCCGGTTTTGGGTAGCCGATCCCGTCTTCAAACGCCAATCAAGGAATCGCGATTTTGTGTGACAATTGGCAATTCGGGCCAAAAGATTTAGATCAAATTGCTCAAAAAGAGCGGCCAAATGACGCGAAATCCGGCTTTTGTGTGCAATGGTATACAAAAAAACACAAAGCCCTCTTGATCGATACCTTTGCATCAGGCAAAAGCAGCGCGAACACCTTATTCATCAGCAAAGGGAGTGCCTAATGACCGTTACCGTAGGCCACGACACAGCCAAAACCCGCAAAACCCTGACCGTTGGCGATCAAAAGATCGCTTATTATTCGATCCCTGCCGCACAAGAGGCCGGTTTGGGTGATTTTTCCAAGCTTCCCGCCGCACTAAAAGTGGTTTTGGAAAACATGCTGCGTTTTGAAGACGACAAAACAGTTTCTGTCGACGACATCAAAGCATTTGCCGAATGGGGCACAAACGGGGGGAAAAACCCACGAGAGATCGCCTATCGTCCGGCCCGCGTGCTGATGCAGGATTTCACCGGTGTGCCTGCGGTTGTTGATCTGGCTGCGATGCGTGACGGGATCGTAGCATTGGGCGGCGACGCCCAGATGATTAACCCGCTGAACCCGGTTGATCTGGTCATCGACCACTCGGTTATGATTGATGAATTCGGCAATCCACGCGCGTTCCAAATGAACGTGGACCGCGAATATGAACGTAATATGGAACGCTACACATTCCTGAAATGGGGTCAAAAAGCGTTTAACAATTTCCGTGTTGTGCCTCCGGGAACCGGGATTTGTCACCAGGTGAACCTGGAGTATCTGTCCCAGACCGTTTGGACAGATGCAGACCAAAACGGCGAACAGGTGGCTTATCCTGATACGCTGGTTGGGACAGACAGCCACACAACCATGGTCAACGCAGCGGCCGTTCTGGGCTGGGGCGTTGGTGGCATCGAAGCCGAAGCCGCGATGCTGGGTCAGCCGATTTCCATGTTGATCCCCGAAGTCATCGGCTTTGAGCTGACAGGCGCGATGATGGAAGGCACAACCGGGACCGATCTGGTTCTGAAAGTTGTGGAAATGCTGCGCGCCAAAGGCGTTGTTGGTAAATTCGTCGAGTTCTACGGCGCTGGCTTGGACAGCTTGCCGCTGGCGGATCGGGCAACCATCGCCAACATGGCCCCTGAATATGGCGCGACCTGTGGTTTCTTCCCAATTGATGACGAAACCATCCGGTACCTGACCAATACGGGCCGCGACACGGATCGCGTCGCCTTGGTCGAAGCCTATGCCAAAGCCAACGGTTTCTGGCGTGATGCGGATTATGCCCCCATCTACACAGACACCCTGCATCTGGATATGGGCAGCATCGTCCCTGCGATTTCCGGGCCAAAACGCCCACAGGATTATGTCGCACTGACCGAAGGCCAGAACGCATTCCGCAAAGAAATGGAAGAGACGTTTAAGCGCCCTATGGGCAAAGAAGTGGCCGTCGCAGGCGAAGATTACACGATGGAAAGCGGCAAGGTTGTGATTGCGTCGATCACATCCTGTACCAACACGTCCAACCCATATGTCATGATCGGCGCGGGTCTGGTGGCACGCAAAGCTGCCGCTTTGGGTCTGAACCGCAAACCTTGGGTGAAAACATCACTGGCCCCCGGGTCGCAGGTTGTTTCCGCCTATCTAGAAGCCGCAGATCTGCAAAAAGATCTGGATTCGATTGGCTTTAACCTTGTGGGTTATGGCTGCACGACCTGTATCGGCAACTCTGGTCCGATCCAAAAAGAACTGTCCAAGGCCATCGCCGAAGGCGATCTGGTTGCGACATCTGTTCTGTCAGGTAACCGCAACTTTGAAGGTCGGATTTCCCCTGATGTGCGCGCCAACTATCTGGCCTCGCCGCCATTGGTTGTGGCTTATGCATTGGCCGGGACATTGGACATCAATCTGGCAACGGACGTGATCGGACAAGACAAAGACGGCAACGACGTCTACCTGAAAGACATCTGGCCAACCACCAAAGAAGTGGCGGATCTGGTGCAGGAAACTGTGACCCGCGAAGCGTTCCTCGAAAAATATGCGGACGTGTTCAAAGGCGACGAAAAATGGCAGGCCGTCGAAGTGACCGGTGACGAAACATATGATTGGCCAACTGCGTCGACATATGTTCAGAACCCCCCCTATTTCCAAGGCATGTCCAAGGAACCGGGTGTGATCACCAATGTCGAAGACGCCAAAGTTCTGGCCGTTTTGGGCGACATGATCACCACTGACCACATTTCCCCTGCTGGTTCGTTCAAAGACACCACACCCGCCGGTCAGTATCTGACCGAACGTCAGGTTCCAGCCCGCGAATTCAACTCTTATGGGTCCCGTCGCGGCAACCACCAAGTGATGATGCGCGGCACATTCGCCAACATTCGCATTAAAAACGAAATGTTGGATGGGGTCGAAGGCGGCTACACCAAAGGCCCGGATGGCGCGCAGACATCGATCTATGACGCATCCATGGCCTACCAAGAAGCCGGCACGCCGCTGGTGATCTTTGGTGGTGAGCAATACGGTGCGGGGTCATCCCGTGACTGGGCTGCCAAAGGCACAGCCCTGTTAGGTGTCAAAGCTGTGATCGCAGAAAGCTTTGAACGTATCCACCGATCCAACCTGGTTGGCATGGGGGTGATCCCGTTCGAATTCACCGGGGGCGACAGCCGCAAATCACTGGGTCTGACCGGTGATGAAACGGTCTCGATCAGCGGTCTGGACACAATCCAACCTCTGCAAGACGTGCCATGCACCATCACCCGCCCTGACGGCGAAGTGTTGGAAATTGCGCTGAAATGTCGGATCGATACAGCGATTGAAATCGAATATATCGAACATGGCGGCGTGCTGCATTACGTTCTGCGTAATCTGGCTGCGTCCTAAATTCACGATATGAAATGATGCATTGGCGCGCCCTTCGGGGCGCGCCTTTTGTATGAAAACCATTGTTGGACGTGCAACTCGCACGAAAAACCACACGCGCGCATGCGCCTCGGCAACAGCCAAGGTTACGCAGCTAAATTAGCCTGAGTTTGGTTTATTGATGTGCGGCAGCTTCGGCCAATGCGGGTCGAATTTTGCGATCAACCGCGCCGTTGATGGGGCCGGGGAATTTCAGGATCACGGTTCCATCGCCCGCAATCACAAACGTTTCCGGTAATGCGACCACACCCCAATCAATGCTTTGACGTCCATTGCTGTCGACGGTCACCCCAGTATAGGGATTGCCCCCTTCGGCAAGGAATTCCAGCGCATCAGCAGTGGCGTCTTTGTTATTCACCCCATAAATCGGAATGCCCTCAGCGGCCAGATCCATCAACAAAGGATGTTCGGCGCGACAGGGCGGGCACCAGCTGGCGAAAAAGTTAACGATTTTGACGTTGCCATCCGCCAATGTGGCCGAGTCAAATGTCGGTATGTCCGCCAGCGCAACCGGTTCAATCGCCGGGGCGGGTTGGCCGATAAATGTGGATGGCAAATCACCCGGATTTTCACGCAGCATGCCAGCCGCGAACAGTCCAGCCATACCGGCAAAAATGGCGGGCGGCAGTAACATCAATGGGGAAAATTTAGCCATCTGCGCGGTCTCCTTCGATGGCGCGCAATGCGGCTCTGGCCTTACGAGAGGCACGAACAGACATCACCACCAACCCCACCAAAAGAGCTGCGGACAGCCCATATGCCGATAAAACTTCGGCGGCGTATTTTCCTAGATCAGGCATGAACTTTCCTTAGTTTCGACCGGTGCGCGCAATCAATGCGCGCGCACGACGGATGCGAATTTCTGTTTGGGTCCGTAAAAAAACCAGCCCGACAAACAACAGGACAAACCCTGCAATGGACAGCAAAAGCGGGTGATAAAACACGTCTGCAACATTTTCTTCGGCATCCAGCGATAAGGATGCGCCTTGGTGCAGACCTTGGTTCCAGAAATTGACCGCGTACCGGGACAGCATCGCAAAAACCGATCCGACGATGCATAAAACAGAGGTCAGATCCGCGGCTGTGTCCGGGTCATCAATCGCCGCCCAAAGCGCTAAGTACCCAAGATAAAACAGAAATAGGATCAGAAACGACGTCAGGCGCGGATCCCAGGCCCACCATGTCCCCCACATGGGTTGCCCCCAGATCGCGCCGGTGACCAACGCAATAAGCGTCATGACGATCCCAATCGGTGCCGCCGCTTTGGCAGCCAGGGCGCTGACATGGTGACGCCGGACCAGCCAAATCAGCGACGTGACCAGCATCATCGCCCAAACGTTAATGGCCATCATGGCCGACGGGACATGCAGATAGATTATTTTGACGGTTGATCCCTGTCGGTAATCGTCTGGTGTGAAAAAGAACCCCCAGATCAGGGACACGGCCAAACACGCAAAGGCTGCGCCAAACAGCCACGGGATCAACGGCGTGGTTGTGGCGATAAACTTCTTTGGATTTGCATATTCCCAAATCGACATATGATCTGCTTAGCCTTCTAAATGGATGTGCTCAAGGGTCATCACCTTAGATTGATCCGCAGCGCCGCCGCTGAGGCAAAAGGCAGCAGCGCGATGGTTCCGGCAGTGATGCCCGCGATCATCAAAAGTGGTGTATTGGCGTCCAACCCTTCGGCGCCGCGGCGCACGGATTCAGCGCCAAAAATCAGGGTGGGTATATAAAGCGGCAGCACCAAGAGCGACAATAACAGCCCCCCCCGACGTAGCCCAACCGTTAACGCCGCCCCAAATGTGCCGATCATCGACAGGGTCGGTGTGCCCAGCAACAATGAAAGCAACAGGTAGACATAGGCGTTTGGGTCCAGATTTAACAAAAAGCCCAATGCAGGCGCGGCCAAGGTCAGGGGGAATCCGGTGGTGATCCAATGGGCCAATGCCTTGATCAACGCGACCGCCTCAAGTGGGAGGGGCGACGTGGCAAGCAGCGGCAATGCGCCGTCTTCATAGTCCAGCGCAAATATCCGGTCCAATGACAAGAGCGCCGCCAGAAGCGCTGCTACCCAAAGGATTCCGGGCGCAATACGGGTGAGGATCGCGGCCTCGGGTCCCACACCAAACGGGACCAGAACCACCACGATCAGAAAAAACGCCAGTCCCAGCCCAAATCCGCCCCCGGCTCGCACGGCCAGCCGCAGATCCCGCACCAAAAGCGCAATCACAGGAAAACCTCGTCGCTGCCACCGCCTGTTTCTGGATCGGCCTTAAAGGGACCAAGCTCTAGTTCAGGCGCGTCCAAGCCCAGATCAATATGTGTCGCAATCACCGCGATACCGCCCTGCCCCAGATGTCTGTCCCGCAGGAAATCAGCAAATAGATTCACCGAAAACCGGTCCAGCGACACGGTTGGTTCGTCCAAAAACAGGATTTTACGGCCAATAACGCCCAGCCGGGCCAGACCCAGTCGACGTTTTTGCCCGGCAGACAAAGTCGCCGCAGGTCGGTCACGCAAATCTGTCAGATCAAAGGTTTCAAACACATGGTCAGGTAAAGGCTGGCCATAAATATCCGCCCAGAATGTCAGGTTTTCTGTCACGCTAAGCGCCGATTTGATCCCGTCGGCGTGGCTGGCATAGGCGGATTCTGTGTCATCCATATCGATCTGGCCAGAAATCGCAGGTTGCAGCCCCGCCAAGGTGCGCAGCAACGTGGTTTTGCCAATTCCGTTGGCTCCGCGCAGGATCAGGGCCTGACCCGCATCCAGCGCAAACGACACATCAGCCAAGACAGGGACGCCGCCGCGTGCACAGGTCAGATTTTGGACATTCAACATCATAAACGACGCCTAACCTATTCACGTATCTGAGGAAAGTGACATGGATCAAAGGCAGCGATCAAATGTAGGGTTCACGCGCTTTTGGCAGGTCCTTTTGTGCCCATCAAAGCGGCAGCAACGCGACCCCAACCCGACGTCCTTCGGATAATAGCACATTATAGGTGCGTGCCGCCGTGGGCGATGCCATGCCTTCGACGTTTAATCCCGCCTCTTCTAGGGTGGTTTTAAACCCATTGGGCAGATGCGCCATTTCTGCGCCCATTCCGATAAACAGCACATCCAGATCATCCAGCGCGGCGATCAATGTGGCTGTGTCATCATATCCCCCCCACGCGACAACGCCGCTGGGCAGGACGGCATGTGGACCGTTAAACACGTCGCCACCGACCCGGAAAAACCCGGGGCCGTAGCCATCAATTGGCAGATTGCCATTATAGCTGATTTCGTTCAGGCGCATTGTTCCCCCTTAGCCCCAAAAGGGCAATCCAATCACCGCAGACCCCGCGATCAGCGTATAGGCCGTATAGCGAAAAACGCGTTCTTTGTCGGGCCTAAATAGCGCAGCTCCGCTGAGGTTGCCAAGCAGATAGGGCACCGACAGGATCAACCCCAAAACCATATGCGTCCAAGATATCGTTGTCTGGATCAACAGCATGATCAGCAACAAAATATCATACCCGTATAAGTAAAATGTGGTGTTGGCGCGGATCACGTTGGGGGGATGGGGCGAAGCCATGTAGACAAAGATCACCGGCGGCCCCGGAATGCCGGCCACACCGCCTAAGAACCCGGCCGCCATGCCTGTCCCAACCACTGCCGGGCCGGGCAATGTGCCATGATAGCGCCAGCCTCCGATCAACCCGGCCAGCATCACCAATGCCACAACGGACACGATGAACCGGAACATATCCGGCGACAATACCAGCAATGTGGCGATCCCAATCGGCAATGCGATCACCGTTCCGATCAATAGCCGGGTCAGATCCTTGCGATGGACGTCTTTGGCGACCTTGGGCAGCAGGGGCAGCGGGCCAAACAGGTCAATGACCACCAATGTCATCAATGCTTGGATCGGGGAAAGGAACAATGCCGCGATCGGCAGGTATATCATCGCCGTGCCAAACCCGACAAATCCACGGATCATCCCCGCCAGAAAGGCGGCACCGGACAGGATCATCAGATCATATATCGGAAAAGAAAGGATCGTCATGCACGTACCCTGCCCCACAAACAAAGACCCCGCCAGTGCCAGATGGCAGAGCGGGGTCGGTCCAGTTTCGGTTTTGACGCAATCGGTTAGGCGTCGATATTGCTGAATTGATTGCCTGCGGTTGGCGCTTGTTTTGACCAATCACGTTTGACACCAAGACGCAGCAAAATCGTCGAGGCCACAAAGACCGACGAATAGGTCCCGACAATCACGCCCCAGATCATGGCAAACACAAAGCCGCGGATCACATCACCACCCAACACATAGAGCGCAATCAGCGCCAGCAATGTGGTGACCGATGTCATGACCGTCCGGGCCAATGTTTCGTTTATCGACAGGTTCAAAACGGCCGACAGGTCCATCTTTTTATACTTGCGCAGGTTTTCACGCACCCGGTCAAACACCACCACCGTATCGTTCAGCGAATAGCCGACGATCGTCAGCAACGCCGCGATAATGGCCTGATCAAACGGAATGCGCAGTAGGCTGAACACCCCGATGGTCAACACAACATCGTGCACCAAGGCCGCAACAGCACCCAAGGCGAACTGCCATTCGAACCGCAGCCAGATATAGACCAGCACCGCCGCCACAGCCAAAGCCACGGCCTTGATCGCGGTGACAATCAATTCGCCAGACACGGTAGGGCCGACGCTTTCGACGGATGAGAACGGCAATTTCAGCCCTTCATCCACAGCGCTCAGGGCGGTTTCGACCGCAGTGATCATATCGTTTTCAACCGATTCATCACCTGCCTGCGCCTGAATGGAAATCGAGGCGACGTTTTTGTCCGGGCCAAAGGTAACGTCGAACACCTCGGTGATGGTCACATCCCCCAGTTCCAACGCATCCAACGCAGCGCGGTATTGTGCAACATCAATTGGTTTCGTGGATTCCGACCGGATGGTTGTCCCGCCTTTGAAATCGATCCCGACATTCAGACCTTGGGTGCCGAAAGAAGCGATAGACACAACAATAAACAGCAAAGACGCCCCGATGGTGATTTTCCAACGGCTGAAGAAATCCCATTTCGTATCTTTGGGAACCAAATGCAAAGCGCGGCCCTGCAGGACGGTTTTTGGACGACGGCGTTCGAAATACATCACCACCAACAGACGTGTGACATAGATCGCGGTGAACACCGATGTGATGATCCCAAAGGCCAGCGTGATGGCGAACCCTTTGACCGCGCCGGACCCCATGATGAACAGGATCGCGGCGGTGATGAATGTGGTGATATTGGCGTCAACGATGGCCGACAGGGCCTTTTCATAGCCAAGATCAATCGCCCGTGCCGCGCCTTTTGAATTTTTGATTTCCTCGCGGATCCGTTCAAACACCAGCACATTGGCATCCACCGCCATGCCGATGGTCAACACGATCCCGGCAATGCCCGGCAAGGTCAGCGTCGCGCCAACCATGGACAACAGGCCAAAGATCAGGCCAACGTTGATGATCAACGCGATATTGGCGAAAACCCCAAACAGACCGTAGCTGAGGAACATGAACACCAGCACAGCGCCAAACGCCACCAAACAGGCCAGCGTGCCTGCATCGATGCTGTCTTGGCCCAGCTCTGGCCCAATGGTGCGCTCTTCGAGAAAGGTCAGCTCTGCAGGCAGGGCCCCTGCCCGCAGCAGGATCGCCAGATTGGTGCTTTCTTCGACGTTGAAATCACCGGTGATAATGCCGGATCCGCCGGGAATATGGTCATTGATGCGCGGGGCGCTGATGACTTCGCCATCCAACACAATCGCAAAGGGTGACCCGATATTTTCGGCGGTGTAGTCGCCAAATTTACGTGCACCCGTTGGATTAAACCGGAAATTCACCGCAGGACGGCCATTTTGGTCAAATGCAGGCTGCGCATCAACCAGCTCTTCTCCGGTTACAACGGGGTTCTTTTCAAGGATATAGAACACACCCTCTTCGTTCTGGCTGGGCAGAATTTCATTGCCCGATCCGGGCGCATCATCGGGGTTGCCCGTGCGACCCACCACAGGTTGGAACGTCAATTGCGCCGTGGTGCCAATGATTTCTTTGATTTCTTCTGCCGAACCAACACCGGGCACCTGGATCAAAATTCGATCTGCGCCTTGGCGTTGAATATTTGGCTCACGCGTGCCGACTTCGTCGATCCGACGGCGGATGATTTCCAACGCTTGCAACACAGTGCGGTTGTCGGTGGCGGCGCGTTCAACATCGGACAGGGTTACGCTGATTTCATCGCCGTTGATCGACACATCAATGTCAGACGATCCCGCCCCGGTCAGGGATACAACCGGTTGCGCCAATCCGCGGACCAGTTCCAGTGCGCGGGTCGCACCGTCAATATTGGAAAATTTGACCAGCAACACATCTGGTGCGCTGTCTTCGCGGGTGACAAAACCGACGGTGTCACGTTCAGCCGCCAGCACATCACGCACTTCGGGCCACATCGCTTCCATGCGTTGGGCATAGACATCTTCGACCTGAACTTCGGCCAGCAATTGCGCCCCGCCGCGCAGATCCAGCCCCAAATTCACCAGATTATCTGGCAAAAACGACGGCCACTGGGCAGCCTGTGCTTCCAACTCGGGGGATGTGATCCCGGCTTCGATCGACGCTTCGGCATCGTTGGATTGTTCTACGGTGGTGTAAAACCCGTTTGGCGCGGCAAAGGCCAAGCCCACAATCACCGTTAGCCAAATGGCAATGCGTTTCCAAAGGTCGATTTGTAACATGTCTTGCTATCCCTGAAAGACAAAAAGGGCAGGACAACGTTGGTCCCACCCGAAAAAATACGCCCGGCGAAAATGGCCGGGCGCGTCAACTTAGCTGGCTGCTGGTTCGGTCTTATTCAGAACCTGAACGATGGTTGACCGCACGATGCGCACATTCACACCGGCTGCGATTTCCACTTCAACTTCGTTATCTTCTTTGACTTTGATAACTTTGCCCAGCACGCCGCCTTGGGTTACGATCTGATCGCCACGACGCAGAGCGGCCACCATGGCCTGATGCTCTTTGACCTTTTTTTGCTGCGGACGGATCAGCAAGAAATACATGATTGCAAAGATCAGTATCAGTGGGACGAATTGGCCAAAGGCTTCCATGGATATCCTCATTTATCAGGCGGGTCCCCCCGCAAAAGTCGGGGCACGTTAATTCGCGAAACCCAGAAGTGC